>JANNTN010000146.1:0-9934 GCA_031394445.1 Anatilimnocola sp. | reverse complement strand
CCTTTGCAGGCTTTGAGGGCGACGCCGCTGTAGCCCTGATCGCGGGCGAGTTGCAGGCTTTCCAGGTCGATCAGCGATTCGTCGATCACGACGGGCTTGATCGCAGCCGCTTTGTGCATCTTGTTCTCGGGGTGTTTTTTCAAGTCGCGATGCGTGGGTTGCTCGATGTATTGAACGCGAGCCAACGCGGCTGGGGAGCGGGCTTCGAGTTGGCGGAGAAAGTCCAGCAGGTATTCGACGCTGGCGCATTTTTCGTTGAAGTCGAGCGAATAGTGCCACGTAGTGCGATTGACGGAGGCCTGAGCCTGGACGGCAACTTTTTCGACGCCGATGACACGCTCCACGTCCCAGGGCAAGTCGTCGCCGTTGAGCTTGATTTTGAGGTGCGTGAGGCCGTCCATCACGATCCATTCGCCGAGCGTTTCGGGTAGGCTGTCGTTCAGTCGCTGATTGATATCGCTATCGACGAGCGGATCGAGAGCACCCACCAGGTGATAGAGGGGCATCTTGGGCTTGGGCACGCGAAGGGTATAGCGATCGAGGTATTCGCCGGCGAACTCAGGTGTTAAATAATGAGCCAGATCGTGATGAA
Source organism: Anatilimnocola sp. (assembly GCA_031394445.1). Taxonomy (GTDB): domain Bacteria; phylum Planctomycetota; class Planctomycetia; order Pirellulales; family Pirellulaceae; genus CAYLLN01. Next base: position 9,342 of record JANNTN010000146.1, on the reverse strand, counting down.
CATATTCCTGGCCGAGCAAGTTGTACGAATTGGTCTTCAGAGTCTTGCCATAGGCGTCGTGAATGGCGGCTTCAAAGGGGCTGGCGGCGACCAACTCGGCCAACTTGGGCATTGGTTCGGAGAGACCGAGCCGCTGCTGAACGGTTTGTGCGATGGCTGCGTGACTTTTGGCCAATTCGTGGGTGATGTCGAGCGGATGGCCGAACTCGTGATACGAACCCACGACCGAGGAGAACTCCTGCACGAAGGCTAACATAGCTTCGAGCGATTGGGCGGGTGCGACGACGTTGCTGGGCCAGGCCCAGACATTTCCCATCGGCATAGAACCAAGACCGGTGCCGCGGCGGCCATCGGCCGTTTCGACCTCGACGAAGACGTTGACGATGACGGCGTCTTTCACCACACGGCCGCCAAATTTGATCGGGGCGCGATAAGCGATGCGTTCGCTATCGGTTTTGACGGCAGTGATGCGGATGTCGGTTGGCTTAGGCATGAGGAGGGGGAGACGCGGGAGAAAATGACAGTGGGAGGGCATTTATCCTACGTGTTGGTGCTGTGGCGGCGTAGTGGCGGGTGGCGGCAACACCGTCTGGTTGTAATCAGCACGCATTGTGCCGGCGTGGGGGTGTCGTTCGCCTTTTTTTCCCGTTAAAACTTCGCTACGATAGGCACTTGATTCAGCAGCGCCGTCGCCGCTTGCGGGCGATTTTGCATTACTCTATTCCCAGTGGACGATTGTGAAATACGCAGCGGTTGGGCCGATAGCCGTTCATCTTCCCGAGCGTGTGGAGACGAACGAGCACCTACGGGCTGAGTTCCCGTCGTGGGATCTGGACTTGATCTATCAGAAAACCGGCATCGCCAGCCGGCATATCGCAGCGGAAGGGGAATGTGCGAGCGATTTGGCAGTTGCTGCGGCGACAAAGCTGTTTCATAAGAATGACGTTGATCCGCGATCGATCGATTTCATTTTGCTGTGTACACAAACGCCCGATTATCCGCTACCCACGACGGCGTGCTTGCTACAAAGCCGGCTAGCCCTGCGGACGAATGTGGGAGCTCTCGATTTTAACTTGGGCTGCTCGGGCTTTGTGTATGGGCTCTCACTGGCCGATGGCCTGATTCGCAGCGGCGCGGCCAAGCGCGTGCTGCTGCTGACGGCCGAGACCTATTCCAAATACATCCACAAAGCGGATCGCAGCTTGCGGACGATTTTTGGCGATGGTGCGGCAGCAACGCTGGTCGAGGCGGTGGACGAGCCGACGCTGTGGGCATCTCAGTTTGGCACGGACGGCACGGGTGCCGATACGTTGCTGGTGACGAAGGGGGGGGCCAGGCCAGCGGAACAAGCGATTAAGCCGCGGCACCGGCAGCGGTGGGAAAGCGACCTGTATATGGACGGCCCGAGCCTCATCAATTTCACGGTGGCGGCTATTCCGAGCCTGGTTACGAATATTTTGGCGGAGGCGAAGCTCACCGACCGCGACGTCGATTTCTATTTGTTTCATCAAGCGACGCTGAAGATGCTGGAGCAGCTTCGCGAGCGGCTGGAAATCAGCAGCGAACGATTTCCCGTTTGTTTGGAGCATGTGGGCAATACCGTCAGTTCGACGCTCCCGATTCTGATCGACACGTTGCGAAAACAGGGGCGGCTGAAGCGCGACATGCGGAGCATGTTGGTGGGCTTCGGCGTGGGCTGGTCGTGGGCGGGCTGCATGTGGCGGGAAACGTGGAAGTAGTTTTTCCCGCCCGATAGGGCGTTCAGTGCCTCGCGATGAATTCGTGCGAGTTGCGCAAGGTGACCACTGGTCGCGGCTTTGGGCGCGAAACTAGAATGACAGCGTCATCCATTCTTGTCCGCTGATTTTTGTGTTTTCCCCATGAAGTCGCTGCAAGGGCACTTCCTGATCGCGTCGCCCCATTTGGCCGACACGAATTTCTATAAAGGCGTCGTGCTAATGATCAAGCACGATGACGAGGGAGCGTTTGGATTGATTCTGAACCGGCCGATGCAGAGCACGGTGGCCGATCTGTGGAAGCTGGTGGGGGAGGATGAGTTGGATTGTGAGCAGCCGATTTTTATGGGGGGGCCGGTCTCGGGGCCGCTCGTCGCGCTGCATCGGCTAAAATCTGCGGCCGAGGCGGAGGTCCTGCCGGGAATCTATTTTGCCGCGAATAAGTCCAAGTTGCAGAAACTGGTCCGCCAGAAGACCAAGCCGTTTCGATTCTTTACGGGATATGCCGGGTGGTCAGGCGGACAACTGGAAGAGGAACTGAGTGCTGGCGGCTGGCTGACTGCGAAGGCCAATAAGAAGCAGATCTTTGCGAGCGGCGACGACTTGTGGGAGCAGGTTACGCGGACGATCGGCGAGGGAATTCTCAACAAGGCGATCAAGCCCAAGCACGTGCCCGAAAATCCATCTTGGAACTGAGATCTGGTGTAACCATGCAATTCGGTCGAGCGGTGGTCGTGCTGTTGAGTTTGTGTGCCGTGGCGGCGGCGCAAGTGAACGAGCAGCCAGACAAAACAGCGAAAGCGGTACAAGCAAAAGCAGGACAAGCGAACAAGGGGAAAAAGGCCAAAGCGAAAATTGAACCGCCGGCGCGTTCTTCGTCGCCCGTGGCACACGATATGGCAGCGATGAAGAAGATCATCGGTGTCATTCAGGACAGTGTCGATTTGGGGCCGACGCTCGTCGTCTGGGTTTTGGATCGCACAACTAGCGCTCACGACATCGTGCGCGAAGTGACCGATAGCGCAGCGGCGTTTTATGATTCGCCGGAAGCGGCCGAATGGTCGAGTGTTCCGGGCAAGCCGCTGCTTACCGCGGTGGTGGCCTTTGACGACAAAGTGGATTTCGTGCTCGATCCCCCCTCGCACGATGCGAAGCAGGTTGTGGGGGCACTCGAAGGGTTGAGCACGTCTGCCGGCAGCCGCGAAATGCCGTTCACCGCGATTAAACAAGCGATTGAGAAATATCTGACGCTGCGGACCAAGGAACGCCGTGAAGTTGTGCTGGTGATTGTGACGGATGAAGCGGGGGACGACACCCAAGTGGCGGAGGAATTGCTCGAGCCACTGCGGAAGCACGCGATACCGCTGTACGCGATTGGATTGCCCGCGCCGTGGGGGCAAAGCAATCCATTTGCCACCAATCCCAGCGCCGTGCCCGCCAGTAAGGACGATTTGGTGCCGACGGTAGGTCCGGAATCGGTCATGCCGGAGCGCGTCGATATCGACAACTGGGTGGAGCGGCTGGGCAGTAGGGTGAATGCGGAAATTGTCGATTCCGGCTTTGGTCCATTTGCGATGGAACGCCTGTGCCGCGCGAGCCGCGGGAAGTTTTTTGCTTTGCGTACCGAAGCGGGGTCGCGGAGCGTGAGCGCCCGTTCGTGGCCGCCCGGCAACGAAATGCGGTTTGATGACAAGGTCGTGGTGAAGTACGCGCCGGATTATGTGTCGGTAAGCGAGTATCAGAAGCTGCTGAACGAGAACAAGGCACGCAGCGCGCTTTCGGAAGCAGCCCGCTTGGGAAAACTCAAAACGGAAGGTCAGCCGGGAACGCGTTTTCCCAAAGATGCAGAGGCCAAGATGGCCAAAAAGATGAGCGAGGCCCAGCAGTTTGCCGCGCGAAACCTGCCGCCGGTCGATCGATTTTACGATGCGTTGATTAAAGGGGAGGCGGACCGCGCGAAGTTGACCAGCCCGCGATGGCAGGCGGAGTACGATCTGGCCGCTGGACGGGTCATTGCCAACAAGGCGCGGTTGGATGGCTATAACTCGATGATTGCGGCGCTGAAGCGTGGCAAAACATTTCAAAAGCCTGATAGCAAGGCGTGGGTGCTGGAGCCGGCTGATAGTTACGAGACGGAGAGCACGATCAAGAAGATGGCCGACAAAGCGAAGGCGTATTTGGAACGGGTGGTGCAAGAGCACCCGGGCACGCCGTGGGCAAAAATCGCCGAAGAGGAATTGAAGGCACCCCTGGGATGGACTTGGAAAGAGGCGCAGTAGTTGTCACTAGGCAGCTTTGACGCCGCGGAGGACGGCCCAGAGATCGTGGTGCCAGGGACTATCGGCTGTGGTGAAGCCGGCGGCGCGGAAATAGGTGAGTTGGGCGTCGATCGTTTCGTGGCAATCGTCGCCGGATTTTTTGGGTTGACCGAAACGAGTGACATTGCGGTCGATCCAGCCGTGCAGCGCGTTGTGAAAAGCTGGCGGAATACTGCCGCCGGCCATTTCGCGTCGCATGTGGTCGGCCCAGGTTGTTAGCTCCGCTCGATATTCGATGTCGTCGGCGGGGCGGACTTCGTCGCTATTGAGCAGCAAGCCACCGGGTGCCAGCGACTGGAAGCAGCGGTCATACAAAGCAAACTTTTCGGGAGGTTCAAGGTGATGAATGGCGGACATGCTGAGGATGGCATCTGCCGGTCGGGGCAACTGGCTAGGCCAATCGTCTTGCAGTCGCATGAGGACGCAGGGGGCCCTGGCACCAAATTTCTCCAGCCGCCGCTCGGCCAGGGCGAGAAACGGTTCGGATTGATCGATGACGATGCCGTGAGCGTCCGGAAATCGGTCAAGGACACGTTCCATCAATCGGCCAGAGCCACCACCAAGGTCGATAACAAGCCCACCCTGATCGAGCGAATCGGAAAGCAACTCGATGATCGCATCCTGAATTTCGCGGTAGCGGGGATGAATGTGCTCGGCAGCCGCGTCGTAGCCAGCGGCGAAATCGGACGTGTTCCAGCGATAGGTTGGCATGGCTTACTCGAGAGTTTTTCCCATCATGTCCTGGGCGGGGTTGGTGGAAAACGGGAGGCACAGTGATGACGAATTTTAGGGGCGCGGTAGCGGCGAAATGGGTTCGTGCTGGGCGGCGGATTGCAGCAGCTCCGCAACTTTATCAAGAATTTTCGGAAACTAGCTAACTGCTCTTTTTTGCGGTTTCGCTGGTGGTTATAGTTCTGCCGTGAACAGTGCCTTTTTGGGGCGTAAATGAGCTAGCTGGAGTCGTTCGCCGCTGCTTTTAACGCCGGGTAACTGTTGGTGTTTCAGTGTTTAGTTTCAAGGATCTGTGGGATGGCTAAGCGGATCTATGTGGGCAATCTGCCCTGGGCGTATTCCTCTTCGGATTTGGAAAATCTTTTTGGGGAGTTTGGCGAAGTGGCCGCCGCGGAAGTGATTACGGACCGCGACACTGGCCGGTCTCGTGGCTTTGGCTTTGTGCAGATGGCGCACGATGGCGACATGGATGCGGCGATCGACGGCTTGAATGGCCAAGATTGCGGCGGACGGCCGTTGGTGGTGAATGAAGCCCGTGAACGCATGACCCGGCAAGGCGGCGGTGGTGGCGGCGAATATGGCGGCGGCGGCGGTCGTGGTGGTCGTGGTGGTTATGGTGGAGGTGGGGGTGGGTTTGGGGGCGGTGGAGGAGGAGGTGGTTACGGTGGCGGTGGATATGGCGACCGTGATCGCGGGCAGCGGCGGTACTAGTCCTAGCGCCTGATTCTTGTCAGACTTCTGACAGTGATTTCATTCTTCAATCGAAAAAGCCGAAAGTCATCGACTCTCGGCAATCGAGGTGGTGTTGCAGAACGCCGACAGCGCTGGCGCATACCCGCGGATATGCCGCCGAGCCGCCAGATCGAAGCCATGGTTGCCGAGCAAGCAGTTTTTCCGCCGGCGACGGCTGGTCACAAGCTGGTGATGAGCCTGGCTGTCGGCTTGCCGCTGGTTGGCTGCTTGGTTGCCGCGGGGCTGTGTTGGCGGTGGGGATTCATGGGGTGGTTGTATGTCGCGATGCTCGTGGTTGGGTGGCTGACGACCGGCTGTGGCATCACGATTGGCTTTCACCGATTGCTCACGCACCGCAGCTTTGAAACCTATCGCTGGTTGCGGCTGATTTTCATGGCGCTGGGAGCGCTGTCGGTGGAAGGATCGCCGCTGGTTTGGTGTGCGATCCATCGGCGGCATCATGAGTTGAGTGACCGGCCAGGCGACCCGCACTCGCCGCATTTGCATGGCGACGGATTCTTCGCGATGCTCCGCGGACTGTGGTACGCCCAAGCCGGCTGGCTGTTTGCCGGCTATTGGACAAAGCCGGAGTTGGAGCGTTACGTCCCAGACTTGTTGGCCGACCGGGCATTGGTGCTCGTCGATCGGCTGTACTATCTGTGGGTGATTACCAGCTTGCTTGTTCCGACGCTGATCGGCGGCCTCGTTACGCTGTCGTGGCAGGGGGCGTTGCTGGGCCTCGTGTGGGGCGGACTCGTACGCATCTTTATCACGCACCATATCACTTGGTCGATCAATTCGATCTGCCATGTCTTTGGCACTCGCGAATTTCAGGCGCACGATGAATCGCGCAACAACTGGTTCTGCGGGGTGCTGGGGCTGGGCGAAGGGTGGCACAACACGCATCATGCGTTTCCGACTTCGGCCCGGCATGGTTTGTCGTGGTGGCAACTCGATATGAGCTGGCTGGTCATTCGCTCGATGCAGTCGGTGGGCCTCGCGTGGAATGTGCGGTTGCCCAGCGAGCGGCTGATCGCGGAAAAACGGCTCGGCTGAGTTTTTTGATTTCTTTCCACGCTGATTCATGTCACAACCCCTTCGTCCAGTGTTTGAGCCGCCTAGCGAGGATGAAATGCCGAGCAAGCCGCGTGGCGGCGTGCTTCCGTGGCTGCGTTTGATGCGGCTGCCGAATGTTTTTACGGCAATCGCCGATGTGTCGATGGGTTATCTGTTTGTGCGGTACACCGTCGATGATGTGCCGCTGCTGGTTTGCCTGATCGCGGCTTCGGCGTGCCTTTACACGGCCGGCATGGTCTTTAACGATCTGTTCGATCGCGAAATTGACGCGCGGGAACGGCCGTTTCGGCCAATTCCTTCGGGACGTGTATCTGCTTCTGCTGCTGGCTTGCTGGGCACGATTTTGCTGATCGTGGGAGTCGTGTTGGGCGCGGTTTCGGGATGGTTGCCTAGTGCTACGGCGGAAATGCCGTGGCGCGGCGGATTGATTGCAATCGCTCTGGCTGGCTGCATTCTCGGATATGACGGTTTTATTAAGCACACGCCGCTGGGGCCGGTGGCGATGGGTGCTTGCCGGTTTTTCAATGTGCTGCTCGGCATGAGTGCCGGCTCGCCGGCGGATGGGGCGCAGTTTCTGGGATATGGCTTGGGTGAAATCTTGGCCGCAACGGGAATCGGCGTGTATATCGTGGGAGTGACCTGGTTTTCGCGGTCAGAAGCGGGTGTTAGCCGGAGCACTTCGCTGATGGGAGCGCTGGCCGTCATGCTGAGCGGCGTGGCGATCTTGGGAGCGAGCTTGCTCCATGTTCCTGTTCGCGGTTCGCATTTCACGTATTGGTTGCTCTTGGGACTGTTGATGTTCGGCGTGCTGCGCCGAGGGTCGGTGGCGGCACTCGATCCGGTTCCAGAGAAAGTGCAAGCAGCGGTCAAGCTCAGCATCCTTTCGCTGATTTGGCTCGATGCGACGATGGCTGTTGCCGTGAGTGGGCCAGAATACGGAGTTGCCATCGCGGCGCTATTAATTCCGGCTTTGATTTTGGGGCGGTGGGTTTATTCGACGTAACCTCACGATTTGCAGCCGATTAGCTTTTTCATTTGTGCCCAGGGGCGGGTGTTGGCGACGTCGGCTTTGGTGAGGCCGGCGCGGCGGGCTTGGAGGATGCCGTAGCGGAGGACGTCGAGGCCGTCGGGGGAGTGGGCGTCGGTGTTGATGACGATGGGGATGCCGTGCTGCTTGGCGGCGGCACAATAGACGTCGTTGAGGTCGAGGCGAGCGGGGTTGGCGTTGAGCTCCAGTAGCTTGTGGTGCTTCTTGGCGGCGGACATGACGGCGTCGAGATCGACTTCGTAGGGTTCGCGGCGGTTGATGAGGCGGCCGGTGGGATGGGCGACGATGCAGACGTGCGGGTTTTCAATCGCGCCGAGGATACGCTCGGTGATTTGCTGGCGGGACTGTTTTTGGCCGTAGTGGACGCTGGCGATGATCCAGTCCCCTTCGGCGAGCACGTCGTCAGGCAGGTCCATGCCCCCTTTTTCGAGAATGTCGCACTCGATGCCTTTGAGGAGCGTGAAGCCTTTGGGCAGATCTTCTTTGATTTTGTCGATTTGCTTCCACTGGGCAAGAACTCGCTTGGGGTCGAGGCCGTGGGCCATGCTGACGCGCTGGGAGTGGTCGGTGATGGCGATGTAGGAGAGGCCGCGTTCCTTGGCGGCGGCGATCATCTCTTCGATGGAGGCGCTGCCGTCGCTGGCGGTGGTGTGCATGTGCAGGTCGCCGCGAATGTCTTCCATCGTGATGAGTTCAGGCAGCTCGTCTTTGTCGGCCCAGTCGAATTCGCGGCGGCCTTCGCGGATTTCCGGTGGAAATAGAGGCAGCTTGAGCGTGGCATAGACTTCTTCCTCCGTCGCGCCGGCGATGCGGGTTTCTTTGTCCCCCTTGGTCGTGTTTTTTGGGATAAGAAACACGCCCCATTCGTTGATTTTTAGGCCGTTATCTTTGGCACGGCCGCGGAGGATGACGTTATGTTCCTTGGAGCCGGTGAAGTATTGCAGGGCGGCACCGAAGGACTCGGCGGGGACGACGCGAAGGTCGATTTGGAAGCCGTTGGCGGTCCGAATCGACATTTTGGTGTCGCCGCGGCCGATGACTTGCGTCGTCTCGGGGAAACTTTGCAAGCAGTCCATGGCTTCGTCCGGTTTCTTAGCAACCACTAAGATGTCGAGGTCGCCGACGGTTTCTTTGCCGCGGCGATAGGAGCCGGCGAATTCGAGATGCTCGATGGTTTTGCAGGATTTGAAGTGATCGCGGAGGGATTGGACGAATTGGTCGGCTTCGGCCCAGTAGAGCCGTTGGCTGGCTTGGTGAGCGATCGACATGCCTTGGAGGATGAGCTGTTCGGTCTTTTCACCGAAGCCTTTCAGCTCGCGGACTTTGTGTTCGTCGCAGGCGGCTTTGAGCTGTTCGAGGGTTTGGATGCCCAGTTGCTTGTGCAAAGCCGCGGCTTTCTTCGGGCCCAGGCCGGGGATGCGGAGGAGGGCCAGGACGCTATCGGGAACCTGTTTTTTCAGGTCTTCGAGCATCGGCAATGAGCCGGTGCTGACGAGAGTGATGATTTTGGCCGCCAGATCGTCACCGATGCCGTCGATTTCGGTCAGCTTTTCTTTTTGGGTTTCGACCATCGCCGCCAAGGGCTCGGTGTAGTCGCGGATGGTTCGCGCGCTGTTGCGGTAGGCGCGGACGCGGAAGGGGTTGGCACCTTGGAAGTCGAGGATGTCGCCTAGAAGATCGAAGGCGTCGGCGATGTGGC
>JANNTN010000495.1:0-1153 GCA_031394445.1 Anatilimnocola sp. | reverse complement strand
GGAATTTCGCGGATGAAATGCAGGCAGACCACGCCGCGCGCAGCACTCGTTCAATTCGGGCATTTACACTAGGGAATCGACTCTTGCCCCGTACTTCTCCTCGTGCCACAATACATGCATCGCGGGCGTAGCTCAGTTGGTAGAGCACTAGCTTCCCAAGCTGGATGTCGCCGGTTCGAGCCCGGTCGCCCGCTCTTTCTAAACCGTTTAACATCAAGGAATTGCGAAATCCGCCGGATACCGCCCTGAGTCGGGCGGGACAGAATCCGGGACACAATTCGAGTACGAAAGGCCCCGCCGAGCGCCAACTCGACGGGGCCCCGCGATCCTCCCTGACCGCAAGTGTTTTCAAAAGGGAGGGTCTTTCGATGGCTCGCAGTGCGAAGCCGTGGTTCAACCGTGAACGCGGCTGTTGGATGGTCTGGTGGAACGGGCGCAAGCTCCGCCTGGTCAATGGCAAGAATGACAAGGCGACGGAGAAGCTTGCCGTCGAGAAACTGACCGATCTTCGATACGAGGCGCGGCACAATCCGCAAGATGGTTCTCAGGCCACAGTTGCCTCGATCATCGAGGCCTACTTGGCAAGCGCCACCCATCGTTTGGCACAAAGCACCCAGGATACGCATTTCACATACCTGCAGTGCTTCGCCGAAGCTCACGGTTTCCGTGAAGTCAGTGACGCCACGGTCGTGCACCTTGAAGAGTGGCTCGTCGAGCATCCAGAATGGGCGAGCGACTGGACCAAGAACTTTGCCGTCCGCCAAGTTCAGACCGCCTTTAATTGGGCAGTTGAGAAGGCCAAACTGATTGAAAAAAATCCTTTCAAGGGTTTTACACATCCCGTTGGAGCGCCACGCCGAGATATGACGGCGGACGAGTTTCGATCGATCTTGCGAGCCATGAACAGCCGCGTCCATCGCAAGAGGCCCACGCCGAGCGCTCGTTGCCGCCAGGTTCTGGTCTTTCTGTGGCACACCGGTGCCCGGCCGTGCGAAGCTACAAGATTGAAGTGGTCCGACATCGATTGGGAAAACCGCATCATCGTGCTGCAGCACCACAAGACCGCGAGAATGCAACGCGTCAGAAAACCGCGTGTTATTGAACTCGACGAGCCAGCAATGCGTTTGTTGAGGTGGATCGAGCGTCTCGGCCA
>JANNTN010000437.1:0-4541 GCA_031394445.1 Anatilimnocola sp. | reverse complement strand
CCCATGCGGGCCGCCGGCATGCCTCCGATGAACACCTTGAATGAACCCAACACAATCACATCGGGAGGCCCGACGCAGACGACCATGTCCCCCACGCGCGCGGCAGGCAAGCCACCAATCAGCACGGGAATGCCGCCAGGGGGCAGAATCGGTCCGCCAACATGCGGGACCAATACCGTCACCAGCGGGCAAATGTGCATATCGCCTACTCGGGCAGCAGGTTGTGGCATGTCAATTCTCCTCTCCTCGGTGCGAATGTCTTACTTGATGAAATCTTTGGCCAGTCGCAAAAACTCGGCGTATCGTTGCGGTGCTTTTTCTGGCTGCCGGGCGACAGCCGCGAGCATCGCTGCCCCGGCCGCGGCGTGCGATGTTAAATGCGGCGCGGGGGGCACGACCGGTGCCGTGGACGGACCCATGCTGCCAGAGCTGAAAAATGCCGCCATCGCCACCCAACTGGCCGCGGTTTTGAGTTCGGCGGTCTCGGCTGCCGCCTGGGCCTTACGACGCAGGTCTTCGCTGGGGTTGGCGACCCAAGCGTCTGCGGCATTGAGCGCTGCTTCGTCCAGCCCGTCCAGGTCTTCGCCACAGGCCGCGCGGACACAGAGGCTGGCCCATTGCACGGCCGAGCGCTTGGCCAGGGAATGGGCAACGGTACGCAACGCGTCGAGGAAGTGCTCGCGGCTGGCCAACAGATCGACAAATTGCGCGATCGGCATGTCATCGACCAGCATGGCCTTGGCCTCGTCGCCAAGCTGGGCGGTTTCTGGCAATGCTGCCGCCGATTGAACGACCAGGCCGGTTGCCTGGAGCGGATCGGCGGGGGCGATAACGGGCGCGGCGGGTGCGGGGCTGGGCTTGTCGGAATAATCGGCTTCGTTGCCAAAGCTGGCGGAACCCGCACCGACCGATACTCCGGCGACCGACGCGCCCCCCGTGCCGTCGTCCACGACGAGGCGAAACGTCGCTTTGCCCGCTTTGATTTCCTCGCCCGGGCTGAGCAGCGTTTCATTGATTTTTTTGCCGTGTCGCCAAGTGCCGTTGGCGCTATTGAGATCCTTTAGTTCGCACTGCCCGGCAAACCAGCGGACACTGAAGTGAACGCTGGACAGAGTGGGGTTTTCTGGGCAGCAATCGTCGGCCTGATTGGTACGGCCGACATACCGCACCTGCCCCTCGCGCAGCAAAATGCGCCGGCCAAGGCCCGGTCCCTCGATAATTTCGAGGTACGCGCGAGAAAGCGGCATGTGGGAGATGGTCGTGGGCATGGTGTACGTGGCAGGCCAAGCAACAGTTTCGGCAAAGCGAGTTTAGACCATTCGAGTTGTTAAAGGAAACCCTCGCTCATCTATCCTAGCATCATGAGGCCGCCGCCAACCGTCAGGATGGCATTGCCTTTGACATTGGTCATTGTCCCTTTCACGTCGGTCAGGATTTGCCCTTCGACGGTAACCATCATGCCTTTGATCGTGACGCCCATTTGATTGATTGTGATACTGCTTTGGCCGACCTTGAATTCGATGGACTGCATCGCTTCGGTTTCGCTTTTTCCCAAGTCGAGCTTGGTCGTCTGATTGCCCATTTTGATCTGCAGGCCATCATTTCCCATTTCTAGGGTCGCCGTGCGGTCTTTTTGGACCTTCAAAGTCTGACTGCCGTCTGACGACTGCGGCGTGCCGATCTCAATTTCTTGATTGTTGAAGACTTTGAGTTTCTGGTTGCCTTTGTCCTTCTTGTCGTGTCCGACGGTGTGGACCTCGTCGTTTTCCACGACGATTTCCAAGTTCTTTTCCGCGTGCAGATAGATCTGCTCTTCCCCTTTTTTGTCTTCGAAGCGGAACTCGTTGAATGTTTCGGCGTCTCCTTCCTTCGTGCTGCGTGTTTTCATTCCCGACTGGGTTTTGTTATCGGGCAGCTTGTAGGGGGGCATGTTCTCGTAGTTATAGACACTGCCCACGATGATCGGCTGATCGGGATCGCCTTCCATAAAGGCCACGATGACCTCTTGGCCGATTCGGGGAATGTGGATCATGCCCCATTCTTTGCCGGCCAACGGAGTACCGACGCGAATCCAGCACGAGCTGTCTTCGTCTTTCTTCCCCTCGCGGTCCCAGTGGAATTGCACCTTCACCCGGCCATACTTGTCGCAGTCGATTTCTTCGTCCTTGAGGCCCACAACGTGAGCCGATTGCACGCCTTGAATAACAGGGCGAGGCGTGGTTCGCGCGGGACGATACGGCACGTCCTGGGGCACGCAAGTGAAGGAATTCTGATAGTGTTCATCGGTCGTGTCGTCGGATATGTAACCGGGACTTTGCTCAATCGAATGCCTTACCGAAGTAAGCACATACTTTCCTGATGTGCCCGGAATCGTGATTTGCGCTGAATCTTTCCCCAGCAGTGAAAAGTAGCAACCGGTTGTGAAGGCCCGGGCCGTGGAATTGCCGGTGATGGTTAGATGCGCAACCCGCTGTTCCTCCATCCGCCACTTAACGATCTCTTTGGCGTGCGATTCGACCTCTCCTCCTTTCACCCGCTCATCGGGCTTATTGAAACGCTGCGCAAATTCGCCGGGGAAATCGTACATTTCCAACGACGAGTTGTTGCCGATTTTCACTTGTCCATTTTCGGACGGACAAATCACTTTATTCGACAACTGGAAATGATAGTCGCCGAGCACGTATTTGCCCGGAACCATCGAATGACTGAAATCGTAGGAGGATACTCCATCCTGCCACTCCCCCATGCCCGATTCTCGCAAGTAACGGGCCTTCTCCATGTTGTGACAAGCAGGAAACGCCGCTGCCGAATCGCCCAAGACGAGCGTGTGCTTGCCGTCTTCCGGCTTGAAGTAATAGAAGATGCCCTCTTGCTCCATCAGCCGAGAGACAAAATTCAAATCCGTCTCGCGATATTGGACGCAGTAATCGACCTTGGTGTAGCTCCCCTGCAATTTGTTTTCGAACTTCACCAAGTCAGGAAATTTGCCTTGCCAGTCCTTAAATACCTTTTCGATGATTTCGGGAATCTTCAGATCCTGAAAAATCTTGCAGTCGGACGTAAGGCCCAACAGCCAGAGCCAGGGCACGACCTCCGCTCGATAAGTTACGAATCGCTCGCCTTTGCCTGTTTGGCTGAAGCGGCTGACCATTCCGTGAAAATGCCGCTTCTTATTGCCCGGCAACTCTGCGGTCAGCGTCACTCCCTTGCCCACGATTTGATCGTGCTTGATCGATGAAGCTTTTGAAAGCTCGGCAATCATGTCGAACTGACACGCAAATAGCTGAGATACGCCCTCGCTGATCATTGCTTGGTCGATGCACAAAACATCCTCACCCAAGGGTGTTTTAAGCGAAATAAGGCGGTTTTTCTGCGTAATTGGATCAGGCATGAGTGTGTCCTTGATACCTTTGATAGCTCTACTAAGCGCAAATGGTGCTAAAATGTTACGGTCGCCGTGCAACGCAAGCAGTTTACCTTGGTGCCATTATCGAGGCAGATGGCGGGAAGTTGCCTAAAATATTGGGCGACGTGTGAAATCTATTTCAGTCAGTGTGCGGGTGTGACAACCCGTACCAGGGCCGTTTTCCGTTGAAAATCAACTACAATGGATTATCCCTCATTGCGGTTTGCGGCAGTTGCTGGGTAATTCTAGGCGTTATTGGCCTCTTAGCCGTGATTCGTGATTGCTCGCTAGCCCACTCGGATCCCACCGTTCGTAGATTCAACGATTTCGTCGAATGGCACAGTAATTTTAGAAGTGCCGACGACCCGCTCGTTTGCGCGTTCATTCCAGACATTTGGCTTATAGCGCAGTCAGAATTAACCTTTGGCCCGGTACGATGAAATTGGAGTTGGCGATGGGTGTGCCGGAGTTATCTTGCTGGATGCTATTTGCCATTGAGGCGTCGCCGTAAATGTCCAGTGCGATCTGTGAAAGCGTGTCTCCAGGTTGCACAACGTACGTAGTCTGCTTCGACTCGATCGTCCATTCGGCACGGCGTGCGCGACGGGAGGGGAAGAGCCAGCCGGTTAACCGGTTGTAGAGCTTTACATCGTGGGTTTGCAAACCCAGAACGTCCTCGACGTACATGATCGCCTCCCACTTGGCGACATCGAGAATTCGGGTCAACTTTTTTGTGGTAGCGTAAGTGATGTCTATTGGCGTCACTACGTCGATGGAAAAACTTCCCAGAACCTTGTCTGCCTCGTGAGCAGTCTGGGGCTGGTCCCCCTGTTGTTGGAATTTGTTGTCGTTTCGATTCGGGCCACGCGCGGCGACGTTGTAACGTGGAATTGGATTGCCGTCGAGGTTCTTACAGGGAGTGTTGCCCCAATGATGATGGGCCCAGTCATTGATGAATACAATAAACTTCGACTTGGCGTCATTCAGAAGGTTGGGGTATCGATGCTCGAACCAGTCTTCTTCTCCCATCGATTCTGTGGAACTGCCGCCGCCTAGCGAGCTGCGCATATGATCGTGGATGTCTGGCTCCGGACCAGTCATCGGTCCGGGAGTAGGTGACAGGCTGCGGCACATC
>JANNTN010000423.1:0-4615 GCA_031394445.1 Anatilimnocola sp. | reverse complement strand
CCCGGTGCCACCGCCACCAGGAGGCAGGGTCGCACCGGCGTTCAAGTGGTTGAGAACGTGCTGCGTGATGTCCAGGTTTTGCTGATAGACGACTGGCTTGTTGACGCCAGACAGCACGCTGGCGCGGTCATCGGGCTTCATTTCGTCGCCCGTGTATCGCAAGACCAGGCCGATGCGGTTGCGCTGGGCAAATGAGGCCACGGCGTCTTCGACTTCGCGATAGATGCCGTAATAGACGCGCGCTTCTTGTTCGAGAAATTCACGCTTCTTGGCTTGCACGCGGATTTGAAAATCCGACTTGAGGTGGGCCAGTTCTTCGTCGGCCTTCTTGAATTCATTGGACGAGGGAGCAAACGACTGCATCACCTCGACCTTTTTCTGCAGCTTCAGCGATTCTTCACGCATGGCGGCATCAAAGGCGTCGATATCGCGCTTCATGTCGTTCATCGACGCATTGAAGCGGACGTGATTCTTGAAGATATGAGCGACATCAATGACGGCGACGCTCGTTCCGGAAGGGGCGGGCCCTTGCGGAGCAGCGGCTGGCGCGACCGGTGCGGAGGCAACGGGGCCGGGGCCGGCAGGGCGGCCGCCAATGGGCGGATAGCCGGGCACTTGCGCGCTGGCGGGCGCGACAAGCAAACACAACGACAGAGGACCGGCCACGAAGGTGGCGCACACCAGGGATAATCTCACGCTAAGCACTCCTTGCTTGTTTCTGGTCATCCTGACCGCGGCGCTATGGATTTGCGGAGGGGCGCGCCGCATGCCGGTTTGCGGGAATTTTTGCTCGGATGGTGGGCAGTGTTCTAATTGGAAAGTGGTTTTCTCGCTCAGCGATTTTCCCACTAAATTAGAACACTAGCTCGGAGGACCGGGCAAAGGTTCCGTATTGTGCCGGCGGGCGGCCGATTGGTAAAGGTCATTCGCGGTGGCTGTTCGAAGCAGTCGCCGCTAGCGAACCTTTAGACAATTCGCGGCTTATGGGAGTGTTTTAATCGGCGCGCGGGGCGGGAGTTGGTTAAGTTTTCCGAAGAAATTGGTTGTAGGGGAGGAAGCTCAGGGGTCAGGAGTCAGGGGACAGGAGTCAGGAAGCGGCGGGATGGTTGATTCACAAAGCTTTGACGGATGGGTTGTCGATGGGTTACGCTGGCGACATGGTGCTGGCAAGAATAAAACCGAAAATTCACGTAGTTTGTTGCTTGGTCGTGGCCGCGATCGCGTCTGCTGCGATGCCGTTGGTGGCGGGTGAGGGCGATTCGTATTCCGAGACGGAACGGTCGCATTGGTCGCTGGTGCCGCGGGCGCGGGTGATGCCGCCGGCAGTCAACGATGCGGGCGTGGCGGAGTTTGTTCGTAGTCCGATCGATGCATTCGTTTGGCAGCGGCTGAGCAGAGTTGGGCTAAGTCCGACGCCGGCTGCGGGGTCGCGAGTGCTGGTGCGGCGGCTGTATTTCAATTTGTTGGGCTTGCCGCCGACGCTGGAAGAGATTGAGGCGTTTGTTGCCGACAAATCGCCCGATGCCTATGAACGATTGGTCGATCGGCTGCTGGCGAATCCGCATTATGGCGAGGCTTGGGCGCAACACTGGCTGGATGTGGTGCGATACGCGGAGTCGGAGGGGTTTGAGTATGACCGGCATCGGCCGGGGGCGTGGCGGTTTCGCGACTATGTGATTGAGAGTTTCAACGCGGATAAGCCGTTCGATCGATTTGTGCTGGAGCAGGTGGCGGGGGATGAGTTGGCGGCGGGCGAGGCGGATCGGGAGCCATTCGTCGGGGCCGGTTTTCATCGGCTGGGGCCGGTGCGGCGGAATGCGGGCAACACGGACGTGGCGTTTAGCCGCAATGAAGTTCTGACGGAGATGACCGACGCGATTGGGGCGTCGTTTTTGGGTTTGACCGTGGGTTGTGCGCGCTGCCACGACCACATGTTCGATGCGATTCGGCAGCGCGATTACTACCGATTGCAGGCATTTCTCGCTGCGACGCAGGAACACGATATTCAAATTGGCGATCCTGAGGCGGTGAAGCGGTGGAACGCCGAGAACAATGTGATTCAGGCGGAGATCAAACGGCTGAAGGATTTGATCGACGACGCGATGGGTGAAGAGCGGGATAAGCTCACGTATGAATTGAAGAAAGTGCAGAAGCGGGCACCGACGCCGCTGCCGACGATTTCGACGGTGGCGAACGATGCAACAAAGCGAGTGGATGTACGCGTACTCGAGAGAGGGCAGACGGATAAGCCGAAGGAGCTGGTGGGGCCGCGGGTGCTGGGCGTTTTTTTGACGTCGAGCGTGGCGGAATTGCCGCCGGATATGCCGTCGCCGAAGACGGAATTGGCGAAATGGTTGATCGACCCGGGGCATCCGCTAACGCCGCGCGTCTTGGTGAATCGGCTCTGGCATTATCAATTTGGGCAGGGAATTGTGAGCACGCCGAACGATTTTGGCGTGAATGGTGCTCAGCCGAGCCATCCGGAATTGCTCGATTACCTGGCGAATGATTTGGTTCGTGGGGAGTGGAGCCAGAAGCGGATGCAGCGGAGAATTGTGGAGAGTGGGGCCTTTCGACAAGCGTCAAAGTTCAAAGGTGAAGGTGCGGAGACTGTCGATCCCGACAACCGCCTGTTGTGGCATTTTCCTCGGCGGCGGCTGACGGCGGAGGAGGTGCGGGATGGGATGTTGGCGGTAGCGGGGCGATTGAATGCGAATTTTGGCGGTGAGAGCGTGATGCCGCCGGTGAAGAAGGAGTTGGTCGATTTGTTGTACGACCCGGCTCAGTGGAAAGTGACGCCGGATGCGCGGGAACACGATCGGCGGAGCGTGTATTTGGTCGCGAAGCGGAATTTGCGGCTACCGTTTTTGGAAGTGTTCGATCAGCCGGACTTGCAGACGAGTTGTTCGCGGCGGCAATCGAGCACCCATTCACCGCAGGCACTGGAGTTGCTAAACGGCGAATTGGCGAGTGCGATGGCGGCGGCATTTGCGGAGCGGCTGAAAATGGATGCGAGTGGTGATCCTGCAAAAATCGTAAATCGAGCGTTTGAGCTCGCTGCCGGCCGTCAACCAACAGAGGCCGAGCGGAAAATCGCTCTTGAGTTTGTGAAGAATCAATCGTTGGAAGAGTTTTCCTTGGCGATGTTTAACCTGAATGCATTCCTGTATGTCGATTGAGCAACAAACGGACGAAAAAATGTCACGCGGAGGCGCGGAGGCGCGGAGGAAGGAAGATATCCCTCTCCGCGCCTCTGCGCCTCTGTGTGAGAATTCTGGTTTGCTCTATCCGGCGCGGCGTGAGTTTTTGCGAGACGCATTCTGCGGTTTCGGGTCGCTGGCGTTGGCGTCATTGTTTAGTCAGCAGGCCGGTGCGGCGGCGGGGAATGCGTTGGCGACGAAGGCGGCACCGGGGGTGGCGAAGGCGAAGTCGGTTATTTTTTTGTTTATGGCGGGGGGGCCGAGCCATGTCGATTCGTTCGATCCGAAGCCGCTGCTAAACAAGCTCGATGGCGAGAAGAAGCCGGAGGAATTTGGGGAGGCGAAGTATCAGTTTGTGCGGCCGAATGCACGGTTGCTGGGGTCGAAACGAAAGTTCCAGAAGCATGGGCAGAGTGGGATTGAGGTTTCGGACTTGTTTCCGAACACGGCGAAGTGCATAGACGGCATTGCGGTGATTCGCTCGTGCCACGGCGACAAGGTGGTGCATTCGGCGGCGCAGTACGAGTTGTTTAGCGGGCGGACGACGCCGGGCTTTCCGAGCATGGGGGCATGGGCGGTGTTTGGGTTGGGGTGTGAGACGGAGTCGCTGCCGGCGTATGTTGTGATGCCCGATCCGGACGGGGCGCTGGAGGCGGGGCAGCCGATGTATATGAACGGGTTTTTGCCGGCGGCGTATCAGCCGACGCTAATGCGACCGGGGCCGAGTCCGGTGCGGAACCTGGACTTGCCTGAGGGGGTGTCGCTCGATCGGCGGCGGAAGACGGTGGAACTGATTCGACGGCTGAATGAGGCGAATTTGCCGACTGGCGATACGGAGTTGGCGGCGCGAATTGCAGCGTACGACCTGGCCTTCAAGATGCAGACGGAAGCGCCGGAAGTGTTTGATTTAAGCGGCGAGACGCAAGCGACGCTGGATATGTATGGCATCGGGAAGGATGCGACGGACGATTATGGGCGACGGTGTTTGCTGGCGCGGCGGTTGGTGGAGCGTGGCGTGCGGTTTTCGGTTGTCGTCTCGGGTGGCGGGCCGGGGAATAAGCAGTGGGATGCGCATGGAGACATTGAGGAGAATCACTTGCGGATGGCGGGGGAGACCGATCAGCCGGTGGCGGCGCTGCTGACAGATTTGAAGCAGCGCGGGTTGTTGGATTCGACGCTCGTGCTGTGGGGCGGTGAGTTTGGAAGATCGCCGGAAGCGCAGGGGGGCAAAGGGCGAGACCATCACAACTTGGGCTTTACGATGTGGATGGCGGGCGGCGGTGTGCAGGGGGGCCGATGTGTTGGCGCGACGGATGCGATCGGCTTGAAGGCGATCGAGAAGCCTTACCACTTGCGCGACGTGCATACCACGATGTTGCACCTGCTGGGATTCGATCAGAACGAATTGACGTATC
>JANNTN010000414.1:0-3904 GCA_031394445.1 Anatilimnocola sp. | reverse complement strand
CCGTATTTCCGCCCGATCCCTCGCGTCTCCACAAAGACCTCGTCATGTTTTGTACTGTACAGAAGAGTTGTGGGGCGCGCACTTCATTGACATGTGCGGCATATTACTACGCGAAGAAAATTGGAGATGTGAAGGCTGCATTCACAACTCTCTCTTCTTCTTCTTCTTCTTCTTCGTCATCTCCGTTGGAATGGCCACAGCTTACCTGGGTTGTTACGGATTCTCTCTTCGACTCAAAGCCTGTAGATTTTGCTGAAATTCCCTTTCCTCGAGTTTTGCAAACAGACATTGCGTTTCTCCAGTACACCTCTGGTTCGACGTCCGAGCCCAAAGGCGTGATGATTTCGCACGCCAACGTGCTCCACAACCTGGAAATGATTTTTTTGGGCAACGTGGGGGAGTTGAGAGCAGAGACCACCGGGCGGCGAACGAGCGTATCGTGGCTGCCAGCCTATCACGACATGGGGTTGATCTGCGGAGTGCTCGGCGCGCTGTTTGAGGGCGGCCACGGTGTGTTGATGAGCCCCACGGCGTTTTTGCAACGGCCGTGCCAATGGCTCAAAGCGATTTCCGATTATCGGGCCAACGTGGCTGGGGGGCCAAACTTTGCCTACGATCTGTGCATTCGCAAGATAACGTCCGAACAGCGGGCCGAGCTCGATTTGAGTTCATGGCAAGTTGCGTTTTGCAGCGCCGAACCGATCCAGCCCGAAACGCTGAAACGGTTTAACGAGACATTTCGAAGTTGCGGATTTCGTGGAAGCACTTTCTATCCTTGCTATGGACTGGCCGAGGGAACGCTGTTGGCCGCCGGTTCACTGGGTCCGCGTCAGCCGAAAGCCATCACTATTTACCGGGCGGCACTGGCGCAGAATCGTGTTGAGCTGGGGGATGAGTCGCTGAACGGCGCGGGGCAACGGTTAATTGCTTGTGGAGGTCCACTGCTGGGACAGGAGTTGATTATCGTTGATCCCCAGACACGCGCACCGCTGGGCGAGCACGCGGTGGGTGAGATCTGGTTGAACGGTCCGAGCATCGGACATGGATATTGGAACCGGCCCGAGGACACTCGGCGCGTTTTCCAGGCCCATACCTCGCTGGATGAATCCAAAAAGTACTTGCGAACGGGTGACTTAGGATTCCTGCATGACGGAGAGCTGTACGTCACCGGCCGCCTCAAAGATGTAATTATTATTCGCGGGCGAAATCATTATCCGCAGGACATTGAGCGAACCGTGGCGGCGGCCCACCCGGCGCTGGCAGCAGGAGCGGGGGCGGCTTTTTCGCTCGACGTAAACGGGCAGGAATCGCTGGCGATTGCTTTTGAGGTCGATCGGCATCAACAAGAGCTAGAGCAGGGATTGCTCATACGCAACATTCGGCGAGTCGTTGCTCATGAGCACGAGTTGGAAGTTCACGCGATCGTGCTGGTTCGGCAAGCGAGCCTGCCGCGCACGACCAGCGGCAAAATGCAGCGGCATTTATGCCGGGAACGATACCTGGCCGGCGAACTCAAAGTGCTGGAGCAGTGGGTCAACGATGGCAAGTGGGCGCAGGCCCAGCAGCGATTGGACGCGAACCCACTGCCGATCGTGCAAGCCGGCCAAAAGTTGAGCGAGCTGGAAATCGAGCGGTTGACTCAGCGAATCGAGAGCTGGCTAGTCGATTGGATGGTGGCTCGCGCCAGCGTTGCTCCTGAAGAGATCGATCGCAATCGGCCGTTTGCCGAGTATGGCCTCGATTCGATTTCCGCCGTCGAGTTGAGCCACGATTTACAAGAACAGCTCGGCATCGAGCTGACGGCGGTAATTGCATGGAGTCATCCGACTCCCGCGGCCATGGCGAGTTTTCTGGCTCGCACCGCCGCTGGCGAGAAGCCCGAAGCGACTGCTTCGACTGAGCCAGAGGATGCTGAATTCGACCGGCTGCTGGCCGAAGTCGAACAGGTCACGGACGAAGAGGCGCAAGCGGCGATTTCGGACGCTCAGCCGGGCTGAGTGCGTATTGCACGCACGAATTGCGAACGCGGCGAGTGATTGCCAAGACTTTACGACGCAACGAACGATGCACCTGCCCGAAATTCGTTCTAATGGGTGCCTTATCGCTCGCTGACAGATTCTTTCACGGACAGATTACGAGGCTGCTGATGACTGATTTGACGCAGCGCCTGGCGGGGCTGTCACCCGCCAAGCGGCAACTTCTGGAACAAAAGCTTCGCCAGAACTCGAATATCGCGGAGCCGATCGCACTGGTTGGCATGTCTTGCCGCCTGCCGGGGGCGAAGAATCTGCAGGAATACTGGCGGTTAATCACCGAGGGGATTGAAGCGGTCGGCGAGATTCCGGCGAGCCGCTGGAACGCGGACGAGTTTTATGACTCGGACTACGACGCGGTCGGCAAGATGGCGACGCGGTGGGGCGGGTTTGTCGCCGATGTGGACCAATTCGATCCACTGTTCTTTGGAATTGCGCCGCGGGAAGCTTCGAAGATCGATCCACAACAGCGGCTGCTGCTGGAGGTTGGCTGGGAAGCGATGGAGCATGCGTGCGCGGCCCCGGACCGCATGGCGGGTTCCAAAACGGGAGTGTATTTGGGCATTGGTGGCACCGATTATTCCAAGCTGCCGATGGAGTATGAGGATTACTTGCAGTACATCGATGCGCACGCGGGGACGGGAAACGCGCTGAGCATCGCGGCCAATCGGCTGTCGTACATTTTTGATTTGCGCGGGCCGAGCGTGGCGGTGGATACGGCTTGCTCGTCGGGGTTGGTGGCGATTCATCTGGCGATGCAAGCGCTGCGCAATCGCGAGTGCGACGCAGCTCTCGCCGGCGCGGTGAACTTGATTCTGACGCCGGAAGTGACCATTGCCTTTTCAAAGGCACGCATGCTCTCGGCCGATGGTCATTGCCGGCCGTTCGACGCCGGGGCAAATGGCTATGTGCGCGGCGAAGGGGCCGCGATGCTGTTGTTCAAGCGTTTGACCGACGCGGTGGCGGCAGAGGACAACATTTGGGCGGTCCTGCGCGGTAGCGCGGTCAATCAAGACGGAAAAACATCGGGAATCACGGCACCCAGCAGCGTGGCGCAGCAGGCCGTGATTCAAGCGGCGCTGGCCAACGCCGGAATGAACGTCGATCGCATTAGTTATTTAGAGGCGCACGGCACCGGCACACCGCTGGGCGATCCCATTGAAATGGAATCGCTCACGGCTCTGTTCCGCCGCAAGAGCGAAGAGCAATCACCGTGTTATGTGACCTCGGTCAAAGCGAACATTGGACACACGGAGACGGTGTCGGGTGTGGCGGGGCTGATCAAAGTGGCTTTGATGATGCGGCATGGCGTGGTGCCGGCGCAAACGAATCTGCGCAAGGTGAATCCGCATATCAACTTGGCCGGCACGCGACTGGTCATTCCGCGCGAAACGACGCCGTGGACTGGCGGAAAATCGACGCGAGTGGCAGGCGTCAGCTCGTTTGGGTTTGGCGGCACGAATGCGCATATTGTCGTGGAAGAAGCGGCTGCCTCAAAAATCGAGGCTAATCAAAGTGACCGGCCCTTCCATGTGTTGCCGCTTTCGGCGAAGTCGAAGACGGCGCTAGTGAAGCTGGCCGGCGAGTGTGCGGACTATTTGCAGGCACGGCCGGAGGATTCGCTGGCTGATATTTGCTTTACGGCCGCAGCCGGGCGGTCGCATTTGGCCCATCGCCTAGTAGCGATCGCCGAGACGCGCGAGCAACTGCTCGGTCAGTTGCAGGCATTCGTTGAGGGGCGGAACGTGCCGGGATTGCGCTCGGGGCTAGCGTCTGTTACGGCTCGGCCATCGGTCGCGTTTTTGTTTACCGGGCAAGGTTCGCAGTACGTCGGCATGGGGCAAGCGTTGTACGATTCGCAGCCCTTGTTT
>JANNTN010000409.1:0-14336 GCA_031394445.1 Anatilimnocola sp. | reverse complement strand
TAGCCAGACCGTGATGCAGGCGGGAATGGCCGTCACGGTGTACGTCAGCGTCTGGGCCGCTTCGTCGCTCCCGCCACCGACGCCATACGTCAGGGCGCTCATGCCCAGCGTCACCGCCGTCGTGTTGGCGCTATCTTCATTGACGCTGATCGCCGCCGGAGTGCCCGCCGTCCGCACCGGCACGTCATTCACGGAGCTGATCGTGATGCTGGCCGTCGCAGTCGCGGAGCTGAACGCATAGGTGCCGCCATTGCTAGAGACATCCGCCGTGCTGCCTGCGGTGCCGGTGGTTTGGTCCCATGCCCGGAAGGTCAACCCGCTGACCGTGCCGTTAAAGTCGCTATTCGGCACGAAGCGCACGCGCGTGTTGGCATCCGAAGTCAACAGCCGGGCCGCTGATGCGGAAGGCGAGCCGAACGCCGTCCAGTTCGAGCCACCATTCGTGCTGTATTGCCACGTGCCGTTCGTGTTATCAACGGCAGTGACAGCGATTCCCAATGAAGCACCAGCGTCGGAGTCTGTGATCCTGCCACTGATTATCGCCGACACCAGGTTACCATTGTTTGTGCTCGGATCCTCATTGATCGCCGTCAGGTTATTCGCCCCGCTCAACGTCGGAGCATTGTTGATTCGGACATTGTCGATCGCGATGACCTGATCCGGGCTATTGGATTGGTTGTTGTCGTCGGCCCACCGCAAATAGATCGTCTGGCCGCTAGCCACCGCCGAACCGAAATTGATCGTCGATTCGACGTGCGTGACGCTCCCCACTGTCGTGCTCGTCGCAGCCAGCCCTGAAACCAGTGTCCAATCCGACGCGCTCGTTCCGCCCGTCGTGCTGTAGAAGAACGAATAACCGGGGAGTTCGCCCGCTTCGGTGCCCGAGCTCCCATTGGAGAGTACCTTCAGGTCGTAACCCAAGTTGATCGAGGAGAGTGCCCCCCCCGTGTTGTTTTCGATAGCCAGTTGAATCAAATTCGCGGCAGTCCCAGTTGGGTCCGTTCCCAGCGCGCGGTCCGAAGTACCGCTGGCGCTTCCCACGTTCCCCATTTGTGTGCTCGACATCCACGCGGCTGAGCCATAATTCCAGGTGACCAGCGTGGCCGATCCTGCCGTCGCGCCAGCGACACCCGCCGTGCTAATAGGCGTGCCCGAGGAGTAGGTTGTAGTGCTTCCGGCAATGATGAAAGAAGAGAATCCAGTCGGGGCAGTCGTTCCCGTGGTGCCCATCGAGTCGAAATCTTGAACATAGCTGCCAGTGAGTGAGGCCACGGCATTGGTTTGCGCGCCAAGTTTGACGAAAGTGCTCGGTGATGATTGCGAATTGTATTCCGTCGCCACCCAACCGGAAGTAAAGGCCGCGTTGGCGATTCGCACTTCGTCCAGCTTGCCGGCAAAGTAACCACTGGAGCCATCATCCTGCGAGCCGATCGAGGTGATGGCCGAGGCAGTATTCGGAAAGGCCGTGCCGGGAAAATTGATCGTTCCCGAAGTTGTTTGGGCCGCGCCATTCACATAAAAGGCGATGGTGTCGGTGTTGACATCCACGGCGAAGGTCACGCGCGACCAGGTGTTGGCGCTGAGCGCTCCCGTGGTGGTGGTAATTGTGGATAAAGTCGAGTCATCGGAACGAGCGAACAGGCTTAAATAGCCGGTGGATGTGAGCGTTAGGTCCAAGCGCGACGTGTTCGTCGCCGTGCCGCCGTTGTTGATGCTCATCGCGAGCAAGTTCATGGTCGATCCAATGCTGGTGGGATTGACCCATAACGAGAAGCTCGCCCCGCTCACATTGCTGACAAAGCTCCGATTGGCGCCGAGCGAAACGTAGTCGTTCGTCCCATCCAAGCTAAACGCGTTGCCGATTTTGCCCGTCGTGGAGGTCGGGCCATTGGTGGCGGTCCCGCTGTAGGCATTGGTGGCCGAGTCCGTCACCGTCGTGCCCGAGTCGTTCATGTGATAAACGTCGCCATACGCAGTCCAAACGCCAGTGCTATTTTGTTGGTTGGAAGCCGCGCTGTTGCCGTAGTACATGTACAAAACCGTGTCCGCGCTGGCCGACAGCGTCGGCACCTTCACCCATGCCGATAGCCGGCCTGTCGCGGATGTGAACACTTCAATCTCATGCGCCAGCTTGGTCGTTCCATCGGCGCTGGTGAAGAGAATGTCGTAGCCACTCGACAGCGCCCGCGCCGCCAGGTCCGCGTCGGTGCCTAAATCAACCAGCACGGCAAAGTTCGATAGGTCCGATCCTCCACTAACCTTCGTATAGTCGATCGTGATCTGTTTGCGGTACGACCAGTTGACGTCGTACCACGCCAGCGTCGCGTCCGAGGCTTCCAGACGAGCAAAATCCAATCCCGTCTCGGCTCCCGCCGTAAACGTCTGCTGAGTCCCGGCTGACGACGCCTCCAAAATCCAATCACCGCCAGCACCGGTAAGGTTGCTGGAGGCAAAGACCGTCGCGCCCGTCCATTGCGACAATCGGTCGATCAATTGCTGGCCATCGCTCCCCTCTGCTACGACATTGCAGCCAAAAACGTCAATCCTCGCGTCGGCAGAAAACGCTTGGCTCAGTCGCTGCCAACCAGCCGCGAACTGGTCCATGTTGCCAGTCGTGATCCATTGGTTCCCTAATTCAAATGCACCACCGCTGCCGTGCGACAAAATCGATAGACAGTCAATCTGAGCACCGGTATTCTCCGCCCAGGTCGCAACCTCCGTCAAAACCTCGTGCGCCGACTGATTCGCGCTGTCATAGACAAACACCTGCGTCCCGGCCAGCACCGACTCCGCCAGGAACTGGCTGTCCTGCAATCGCGAATCGATCAGCACAACGCTGGTCTCGATGTTTGCCGCCGATTGCGAGACGATGATCTCTTCGCTCACCGCCGGAATCACTGGAGCCCGCGCGCTCTCGTGCCCAATCGCCGCAAAACTTCCCTCCTGATTCGATACTGGAGCGCCAAACCGATTGCCCGCGAACACATCTTCACCCTGCAGCGCCGCAATGCCGTCCAACAGCGCCCGCCCCGCTTCCGTATTGGCCACATTACGTCCATAGAACTTCAGCGAACCGTCCGTACCCAGCGCACTCTGCCAACCGGCAATGTCTCCCGCATACCCAGCTAGCCCTTGCGCATTCAGCGTGGTTCCACCCAGTTTCATCGTCCCGGCTTTGCCGTCAGCCACGATATGTACCGCCGCGAGATCACTGTGCTTGGCCAGCGCTTTGGTCACCTGCGCGATGCCGTCGTCCGACCTCCCGAGCAGGACCACATCTAACCGATGGTTGCTCGCCTGTGCCTGTCTCCGCAACTCATGCAGAGCCTTCCCTGCACCCCGGGCCCGCGGATCGACAAAAACTAACTCGCGCTGTTGGGCTTGCTCGCGCCCGCCGCTAACCACCCCCAGCGTATCGGCTCCCTCCGGCTGTCCCCCGTTTTCCAGCACCAGAATAGGTTTGAGCGATCCCTGCTCGGCATTGGTTGTATATTTCGAGACAAGTTTCGCCGCCTGGCTGTTGGTCGATTTGTTATTGACCAGCTCGCGCGTCGTTCTCGCCTGATGAGCCTGTTGCTGCCGCTGATTTGCGACCTGCGAAACCGCCGCTTCAGCCGTCAATACGGACGGCGGCGCAATCGCTTGCGATTCTGGCCCCGCTGGCAGCGTGCGCCCCGACGACGCCCCGATCATTGCCGGATCGATCGGAACCGCGCTCAGCAGCGTTCGGTCTTCCAACTCCGTGCAAACGATCTTGCGCCCTGGCGCGAGTTCATCCGCGCCACGCTTGCCGCGCCACAAATCCAGTTGCTGCAGCCACGATTGAATGCGATTCAGCGCCATAAACGGCCCGATTCCACGGTTCTGATGTAGAAGCAAACCCGCTCCCCGACAGGGCGAGCGCGCGGTACTGCCACGAATACATCATGGAAAACGTATGCCACCGCTCCCGCGCAGCAGGAAGGTGCAACCTGGTTAGAACGGCCAATTCCGCGGAACTTACATTTCTGCCCTGCTAATCGGCACAATCGGCGCAACTAGTATTGGCGTGAATCATCCCGCTTAGCCACCGCGCCCACGCGGCATTTCGCAAGCCACTCAAAAAACAAGGCAGGCATTGCTGCCTGCCTGTACCGTAAGGCAGACGAATGGTCTGCCCCGCGAAATATCGATTGATGCTCGGCCTGTGCCGACGCATCCTAAACGACGAATCTTAGTTCCCTACTACTTCTTCTCTTCCGGAGCGGGCGCAGCGCCGCCTTCGGGGGCCGCGGCCGGCTTTTCGACGGGAGCTGGCGGTGGTGTTGCCGGCTTACCCGCACAACCCAGCACCGAAACGCCCAAAACAGCCGACAAAGCAAAGCTTACAAACTTCTTCATCACGTTCTCCTAAAGTGACTAACACGGAGCTTTCATTTTCAAACTTTTTGCACCGGTGCCCGCCCGTTCGCCAGCGCAGGTGCTCCGAAATTCCCGATCCGCCGCTCCAAAATGGCCGATCGGCAACCGCTTCAATCTATCGTTTCGGCCCCAGATCGCGAAGCGGCCTTCGGCAATTTTGGCTCGCAAAACCGGCCTGCATCGCGCGCCCTCCCGCACGATCCTTAGCACCGTTACCTCTTAGCCCGGCTATGCCGCCGCGCTGCTGGGAACTGCAAAAGCACAGGCTTTCGAGACGAAAGACCTAAAGAGAATCCTCGTCCTGGGATGCCAGCCATGAAAATACTACCTGCTGTCTTGGTCTTTGCTCTGGTTGGCTCTTCGCTGGTCTTCGCGCAGCAACCGGTGGCTCCGCGCTCCGATCGGCTGGCACCGCCACCGTTGCCCACGACGAATTTCAACACGTCCAGCCTGTCGGCACCGCAGGTGACACCGGAGCTGTGGCTCTACGTTCAAGAGCAACGGCGGCACGACGATCCGGCACAAGCCGTCCGCCGCAAGGCCGAGTATCAGGCCCAGCAGCGGATGACCAGAATTGCCTCGGCCAAGTGGTACGGCTATTCCAACTCGCGCCCGGAATCGAGCCCCATTCCCACCATGGGCACTTACTCGACGGGTTGGACCGGGAACAGCTTTGAACGGTATCAGTGGATCGCCGCTGGCACACCGTACACGGTTTACGGCCTGATCCGCTAATACCGTTCCCGACAAGCCAGGATAGCGCACCAGAAATTTCCCTTCTGCTGGCCGGCGTCGCGCGTGGCAAGTGCACTGCTTGTGTTTTTCTTTGAAAACACAGTTTTTCCGCGTCGCGCAAGGTTTTTTTCAGGGCTGGCTAAGTGCTTGCACCGCTGATTGCATGGGGGTGCTAGCTGTGGTAGAACGGCCGAGTTGGCGGATGATAATTCCCTGCCTTTCTATGGAAAATCGGCCGCAAAGGAGTGCTGTCATGTTGGTGCTCACCCGCAAGGTCGGCGAACGCATTCAGCTCGGTGACAACGTCACGGTCACGTTGGTCAAAATCAACGGAAATGTAGTGCGCCTGGGTATCGATGCACCGCCGGAGATGGCGGTGGTGCGTCAGGAACTGGCGGATGCCAAATCCCGCGAGTCAATTGCCGTAAGTGTGCAAGCGAAAGAGCCGTCGGGCGTTTAGTCCACGTAGAGGAACTCGCTGGCGTTGAGAATGGCGAGGCTGGCGTCCACGAGTGCGGCGGCGGCGTAGGGATCGGTTCCTTCTCGGTTGGGAATCGGCAACGCGAGTTGCTGTGGGTCGCGCTGTTCGGCGGCGAGTCGCAGACGCTGCTCGGCGAGAAATTTTTCGAGCGTCTTCCTTTCTGATGCGCTGGGCCGGCGGGCGAGTGCGACGGTGTAGAGCTGGTCGATCTGATCCGCCGGCGTTGCGACGTGATCGTTCAAAATGCGGCCCGCAAGATAGCGGGCGGCGAGGAGCGAGAACTCACTGTTGAAGAGCAGCAGGGACTGCGGAGCGGTGGTCGAGCGGTTGCGGATGGGGCAACTGGCGTTGCCATCGGGCCGATCGAACGCATCAAAAATCGGGTAGCGCAGGTTGCGGCGGGCAAAGACGTAGATGCTGCGCTTGTAATGGTCGGCTTCGCGCTTGCTCGTGGACCACTGGCCCTTAAGCAAGGTGGAAAGAAGCTCCTCCGGCAGAGGCGGCATCACGCTCGGCCCTTGCCATTCGGCGTTCAGCAGGCCGGCGGCGGTGAGCATGGAGTCGCGGATGACTTCGCCACTCAGACGTTGGCGAGGGAACGACCAGTAGAGAGTGTTTTCGGGATCGACGGACGAGTGCGGAGCGGGGAGCGGGGAGCGCGGAGCAGATGCAGTCTCTTGCGCCCCGTTCCGCGCTCCGAGTTCCGAGTTCGATTTCTGGCGGTACGTGGCGGAGTTGACGATGAGACGGTGGATGCGTTTCATGCCCCAGGCGTGGTCGCGGAGGTCGATGGCGAGCCAGTCGAGCAGTTCCGGATGCGTCACAGAGGAACCCATGACGCCGAAATCGCTGGGGGAACCGCAAATGCCGCGGCCGAAGTGGAATTGCCACAGGCGGTTGGCGATGACGCGGCTGGTGAGCGAGTTGTCGTCGGATGTGAGCCAGTCGGCGAGGGCGAGTCGGCGAGAGGAGTGGGATTCCTCGCTTACGCTTCGGGTTGGTGTGGCGATGCGGGGGAAGTCGGCAGAGAGTTCGAGGCCGGGGCGTTTGTGATCGCCGCGGTGCCAGATGCGGGGCGTGGTCGGTTCTTTTTGGTTGGCAAGGACGTTGAAGGGCACATCGCGCTTGAGGATGGCAACAGCGGGCTCGAACACGGCTCGCAGCCGATAGAAATCGGCCTGGCTGAGGGGATCGTATTTGTGGTTGTGACATTGAGCACAGCCGAGTTGCAGGCCAAGGAAGACGGAGCCGACGGTGGCCGTCATTTCGTTGAGCAGATTGTGCCTCCGCTCGGCCTGGTCGTTGACGTCGGGCATGTCGCCGCCGGAGAGGCAAAACATCGTCGCAAGCGACGAGTTCAAAATTCCAGGTCCCAAGTTCAAAGTTGTCGCTTTTGACTTGGAACCTTCTGTTTCGTCGCCGGCGATTTGTTGCTGGATGAATTGGTCGTAGCGGAGGTCGGCGTTGAGCGAGGCGATGACCCAGTCGCGATACTTCCAGGCTTGGGAGCGGGCCTTATCGTGTTCGTAGCCGTCGGTCTCGGCGAAGCGGGCCAGGTCGAGCCAATACTGGCCGTAGCGCTGGCCGAAAGCGGGCGAGGCAAGGAGGCGGTCTGCGAGGCGCTCGTAGGCGTCGGGCGCGGCGTCTGATGTGAAGGCAACTAGCTCATCGGGCGTCGGCGGGAGGCCGGTGAGATCGAACGAAAGACGCCGGAGGAGCGTGTTGCGTGCCGCCGGCGGCTGCGGCGTGAGCTGCTTGGCTTCGAGTTTGGCATGGATGAACACATCAATGGAATTGTGAAGGCTGAAAGCTGAAGGCTGAGTCGAAGGCAGACTGGGGCGCTGAATGGGTTGGAAAGACCAGTGGGAGCGGTCGGCGGCGGTGATCGCGGGTTCCGAAATGGGTGTGGTATCAATCGGAATTTTGGAAACGGGCGTTTCGGCAACCGGTTCTTCCTGGGCCAGGGCGGCTGGTTGGATAGCCGCGGCAAATGCGGCTGCCAGCACAAAGCAACAAGCCCGGACGAACGCGGCTAAAGGCACAATGTGCGCGAGTTGGAATGCGTGGGACATGAGATAGTTCATTGGGCCAATCCGGAAGCCAAGACTAGTTGCATGATAAGCAATGTTGATGCTGGCCGCCAAACACGAAAGCAAAAATCGTGGCGCTCACTTTTTGTGAGCCGTGTTGGGGGCGGTTTTTGTAACGTGTTGCGGCTTCACGGTTTCGGAATTTTGCAGAGACGGCAAAACGCTCACAGTGAGCAGTTAGTGAGCGGTTAGAGAGGCCAAGTGAGGGGTTCGTGAGCCCGAGGTGAGCAATTGGCAAGGTTTCATCTTCAAAGTTCAAGGTTGTAAGCGCGCAGCTTGGGTGAGTACTCACGTGAAAGCGCGGAGTAGGCAGCGAAGTTGGTCGTCCCATATCTCCATTGCAATCCGCGCGAAAAACCGGGCGAGAATTTCGAAGATTTTTTCAAGCGGGAAATGGTGTTTTTTCTGGGCTGGTTCTGGGGGCAGGGGGTGGGGCAGGAATTGTATTGGAGGGGCGATGCTGTGGTGGATGTTGATTGGGACGGCTTTGGACAGGGTTGCCGGGCTGGTGCGGTCGGGCACGGGCAAGCCAGGGTGAGTCAATCAGGCTCTGGCATCTGGCAGAGGGAAGGAGCTTGGTGATGGAAGGTGGAATGGTGACTTCAGCCGTGGTTCGCTGGCGACCCGACAGCCACCCGGTGCCAACGGTTTACTTTTGAGGATCCACTTTCGGCTCCGGCCTTCGCTGCGCGAACATCCACTCCAGTAGCGAGGGGTCGCCATAGACCATGTCGGAGATTGTGTGTCCGGCATCGGGGTAGAGCGTGAATCTCGGTTCTCCGCCGGCGGCTTTCAGCGCATCGACCATATTGCTGCTGTAGTCCGGCCTGACTGTGGTGTCCTTGGAGCCGTGGAAGACCCATAACGGTACGTCCGCGCACGTCTTGGCGAAATCTACGTCGCCACCGGAGGCGACGGGGGCGGCTGCAGCAATCATCTTTGGCCAGCGCTGTATGAACTCAAATGTGCCAAAGCCGCCCATGGAGTTGCCCGTCACGTAAACCCGCCGCGGATCGACCGGATAATCCTTCAACGTCTCGTCGACGAGCGCCTTCACCAGCGCCATTGCGGTAGTGGGGGCCGCCCTCATCTGCCTGCTCTGCGAATGAAAGGTGGCCCATGTTTCGGACTGCGGACATTGCGGCGCGAGCACGAAACATGGGTACTTCTCGCGCAATCCACTGAGTAACGGCTGGAAGAGAAAAAGCTGTCTCTTGTTGTCCGTCCCTCGGCTGCCAATTCCATGGAGGTAGAGAACAAGAGGGTAGCTTTGGTCTTTCTCGACGACACGCGGCATCAGAAAGCGATAGGGCAGGGTTTTCTTTGTGTCGGAGGGATCAGCGAACGTGCGAGCTTCTAGTTCAAACGGATCTGGTGCCCGTGATTTTGCACCAGGCTGGGCGAACGCTGGTGCGCAGTTGGAATGCGCTATCAGCGAGGCCAGCAGCAAAAGCATGAATCGGACAGGGAGGAGAGCCTGTTTCATAGCGTCATTCACCATGTGGGAAATCCAGCTTTCGTCGCCGAACCGCTATTCGACCGCCGAAATGCAGCAAAACATTACTGCAGTTTTGAGGCTGAGCATGGAACAGTCAACTCTGACGAGTCATGGAAAATGAAAAAAGGGAAGGGAAGAAGCGGAAATTCTACTTTTCACCTCTCCTCGGACGGCCTCGGGGGTGAAGTGAATGTCGATTAGAAAATTTTCTGGTCTGGCTGTCGTGCCGGATCGATCGGGCGGAGGCGAAGGCAGCGGAAGCCAGTTCGGGCCGTGCTACCTCGCCGCGACCCGACAGCCACCTGCCGACGATACCCCGACGGAATCGCCAATGCTTCCGACACCTCCAGACCCGAGACGCAAATCGTCTGATACATCAGCCGTGTTATGCTGCGCAAAACACAGCCACACCTCCGCTCTGATTTCGCCAATAAAAAACTTGGCGAAGTGGACCCAAATTGCGTTATAGTACTGGCCGGCCGACCTTGCAGCGTTGTACGTGATGGGGGTAGGGGTCATGCATGGCTCAGATTCAGTGGGATGCAGAGAGTTCCGGCGGGCAGCGAAGCTGTCGCGGCGCGAGGCGATTCGCGTTGGGGGTTTGGCGGGCTTGGGTTTGACTCTGCCGATGCTGCTGGGGCAGCGGTCGCGAGCGGCGAGCCAAAAGCAGACGACGTTTGGACGGGCGAAGCAGGTTATTTGCTTGTTTTTGCATGGCGGGCATCCCCAGCAGGAAACATTTGACCCGAAGCCGAACGGGCCGGCGGAAGTGCGCGGCGAGTTTGGCGCGATCCCGACGAGCCTGACTGGTGTTCAGTTCAGCGAGATGCTGCCGCGGACGGCGAGCATCGCGCATCGGCTGGCTGTCGTGCGGTCGATGTCGCACAATAATTCCAATCATGTGACGGCGTGCTTGCCGGCGCAAACGGGACACCACCATCCGCCGGGAACACCGGAAACCGATTTCCCGCCAGCACCGACGGACTTTCCTCCGTTTGGTGCGGTGCTCGATTCCGTGCGACGCGCGCCGCAATTGCCGACATGGGTGCGGATCGGCCCGCTGATGCGCCGCAACAACGGCACGGTGCTGCATGGCCAGGTGCCCGGATTTTTGGGACCGGCGCACGCCAGTTTTGACGTCGATCAAGAGTTGCTGGCTGAAAGTGTTCGCATTCAAGCGGTCGAGCGGGCGGCGGGGTTGACGGAGCTGCGTCTGAGTGGCCGCCGCGATCTGCTGACCGAGTTCGAGGCGTCGCGGCGGCTCATCGACCACTCGCGCGAGGCCCGCGATCTCAACGCACATTACCAGCGGGCCTTTGCCCTGCTCACTGCGGAAGGGACGCACAAGGCGTTTGATCTGGCGAG
This sequence comes from Anatilimnocola sp., assembly GCA_031394445.1. Taxonomy (GTDB): domain Bacteria; phylum Planctomycetota; class Planctomycetia; order Pirellulales; family Pirellulaceae; genus CAYLLN01. Next base: position 3,766 of record JANNTN010000409.1, on the reverse strand, counting down.
GGAGCCAGCCAGTGTCCGCGAGCGCTATGGCCGCACGGAATTTGGCCAGCGATGCCTGCTCGCTCGCCGGCTGGCGGAAGCGGGTGTTCCGGTCGTCAACGTGAGCTATTGCCACACGCCCGCGGGCTCGTGGGATACGCACAGCCAGAATTTTAAACAAATGAAGGACTCGCTGGCCCCCACATTCGACACGGCATTCACCGCCCTGGTCGAAGATCTGGCTGAACGCGGGATGCTCGACGAGACGCTGGTCTTCGTAAACGCCGAATTCGGCCGCACACCCGCCATCAACAAGAACGCCGGCCGCGACCACTGGCCCTTTGTCTATTCACTCGCGCTGGCTGGCGCGGGAATTCAGGCCGGCACGATCTACGGCGCGAGCGACCACGCCGCCGCTTACCCCACCGATAAGCCGCATGATCCCAAAGACATGGCGGCCACGATTTATCACCTGCTGGGGATCGATCCCGCCACGCTCATCTACGACTCCGTGGGTCGCAGCTACCCGCTGGTGATTGGCAAGCCGATTGAGGGTATTTTGGCGTAAGGGGGCTATACCGGGGCCAGGTCACTGGTGCCACGCGGCCCGTGCTGGTTCGGTAGGCCAGGGGTGGGGGCGTGGACCGTTTTGGAGAGGCGACGTCTTATCGAATATCGATTGGGGACTGCTCTGACCAGGCTTACCGGGCTGGTGCGATCGGGCACGGGCAAGCCGGGGGCAGCTAATCAGACACTGCTATCCGGGAGCGGGACGGGGCTTGGTGATGGAAGATGGAATAGTGGCTTTAGCCGTGGCTCGCTTCGCGACCCGACAGCCACCCGTCGTGGACGGGTGGCGAGGTGAATCTCGCCTGCCCCCTCTTCCGAGAATTTCTTTCCGAATCTGGCCCGGTTTTTCGCCCAGTTTGCAATTTACTAATTGGGTTCCAACTTTGAACTGGGAAAGACAGATCTGAAACCCGGAACTTGAGGCTTGGCACCCCTAAACCCTAAACATGAGCGCACACAAATGGAGGCACCGAGCGCTATACACTCGCCTTGCCCACAACGACTTACGACCAATCCGCTGCCCAAGTTGAGAGCGCAAAAAAACTCCGGCCACAACCTTTAACTCGCCCCTACACCCTCATGTTTTGCCTAGAATGCCGATGCAGCACCGGGGCCGGGTTTGGTTCCGGCGGTTACGAGTTTGCAGCACCTTGAGAGGCGTTCATGTCCATTGGCGAGTCGATGCAGCAGCGGGCGGAAGAATTTCGCAAGCGGTATGCCAACGTGAAGGAGCAGATTGGGCGGGTGATCGTCGGGCATGATGACATCGTGCATGGGGTGCTGACGAGCATGTTCATCGGCGGGCATTGCTTGCTGGAGGGGGTGCCGGGGCTGGGCAAAACGCTGCTGGTGCGGACGCTGGCCGAGGCGCTGAACCTGCAGTTCAACCGCATTCAGTTCACGCCGGACTTGATGCCGTCGGATATTTTGGGAACGAATCTGATCAACGAAGACGAGCACGGGCGGCGGAAGTTTGAGTTTCAAAAAGGGCCGATCTTCACGCAGATTTGCCTGGCGGACGAAATCAACCGTGCGACGCCGAAGACGCAGTCGGCTTTGCTCGAAACGATGCAGGAGGGAACGGTTACGGTTGCTGGCGTGCGCTACGAGCTTGATAAGCCGTTCTTTGTGCTGGCGACGCAAAACCCGATCGAGCAGGAAGGGACCTATCCGCTGCCCGAGGCGCAGCTCGACCGGTTTTTGTTCAAGCTGGTCGTCGGTTATAGCAGCCGGGAGGAATTGGCGACGATTGTCGATCGGACGACGCGGGGCGTGACGATTCAGCCGGAGCGGGTGATGGACGGCTCCGAAATCAAGAAGTGGCAGCGGCTGGTGCGGGAGGTGATTTTGGCTTCGCACGTGCAGGACTATATCGTGCGGCTGGTGTTGGCGACGCATCCGGACGGGGCTCACGCCTTGCCCATTACGAATCAGTATCTGCGCTGGGGTGCGAGCCCGCGCGGGGCACAAACGCTGGCCCTGGCGGCCAAGGTGCGGGCGCTCTTGGAAGGGCGCTATAACGTGAGCTTCGAGGATGTTCGCCGCGTGTATCTGCCGGCGCTACGGCACCGGGTCATCCCCAACTTTGAAGCCCAAGCAGAAGGAATCGATACCGACCATGTGCTGCTGGTGATTTTGGAGAAGCTGCCGGAGAAGGGGAGCGACGATGCGCCGGTGCGGGCGGTAGTGGCGGGGTAGGATATTGACGGACCAACTGCAGCAGAAAAACCTAGCGATGGCTTCGACATTGGCGGTCTCCACTCAGATCGTGCTCTACAAAATCGACTGAAAGTCCTTCAAATGTCTAAACCGCGTCGTTCCCTTGGTATCGCACTCTGTTTCATGCTCGCGGCCGGCGGATTGGCTTTTGCCGCGGAACCGTGGGCCGATCCAAAACTGCCTGTCACCAGCAATCTGGAGTTATGGCTGGACGCGGGCCGAGCAGTAACGGCAGCCAACGGGTTGCGCCCTAGCGGCGAAGCGCTGGCCGAGTGGCAAGATGCTTCGGGAGCCAAGCGACATGTTTCGCAACGAGATTTCAAAAGACAGCCGAAGCTGGTGAAGATTGGTTCATCTGCATCGGCGAACGAGGGGGCTGCTGGCTGGGTCGTGCGGTTCGATGGCGAAGACGACTTCCTGAGCGCCGTCGAAATGAATCGCCGGCTCAAAGAATTTACGCTCTTCGTGGTCGCCGCGCCGCACTCCAATCTCGGCCGCTACCGGGCGTTTCTGTCGCTGAACCAGGCTGGCCGGAAGGACTATGAAACGGGTTTGAACCTGGATATGAACGCGCAGGCCTCAGCGGCACTCGGCAATCTCAACCTCGAAGGCCGAGGTTTTGGCGGTGCGCGTAACCTGCTGAAGACGGCGGTGCCTTTCGGCACGCTGCATATCATCGATGCTGTCGCCGATTTGGCGAATAAGCAGGTGCGGCTCGCGTTTGATGGCCAAGCAGCCGGGCAGAGGCCGCTGGCCGGCGACGAATTGAGCGCGGATGAGTTGGTCATTGGCGCAAGACATTCGGAAAACGGCACTGGCAGCGCGAGCATTCAGAATTATTTGCATGGCGATGTGGCGGAAGTGCTGCTGTTCAGCCGGGCGCTGACTGAGGACGAGTTGCAGGGCGTGCGGGGCTATTTGCGGTCAAAGCATTCGGCCCTTAGCGAGGCACTGCCACGAGAATTGTCGGCTACCTCGGCCGCGGCCAATTTGGAGCCGCTGGTCGTGGTGTCGGATGCGCCGCCGGTGCAAATGCTGGTGCCGGGCTTTAGCGCGCGCGAGGTGCCAGTTGAACTGACGAACATCAACAACCTGCGTTACCGCCCCGATGGCCAGCTTTATGCACTGGGCTACAACGGCGATGTCTGGCTGCTCCGCGATTCGGACGGCGACGTCGTGCCAGACATGAAGGCGAGGTTTTTCGAGAATCGAGGCCGTCTCCGTGGGCCGATTGGCTTGGCAGTCGTTCCGCCGGGCCACGCGCTGCTGAAGGATGAAACGGGCCGATTGCGACCGGCGGCGCGGGGCATTGTCGTCGCGTCCAAGGGGAAGGTTTCGGCCCTGCTCGACTTCGACGGCGACGATGTTGCCGAAATGGAGCGGGTGATCGCCACTGGCTGGAAAGAAATTCCACAAAACGTCGATGCGATTGGCGTTGCCATTCATCCGGACGATGGGGCAATTTATTTTGGACTCGGCACGGCGGCTTACAACAACG
>JANNTN010000382.1:0-3357 GCA_031394445.1 Anatilimnocola sp. | reverse complement strand
GAATCCGCTGCTCGACCGCTTCCAACGCATGGGACTGGCCAATCACCCGCTCTTCCAACTTGTTCTTCAGACTCAGCACCGTCTTGATTTCATCCGTGACCATCTTGCCGACGGGAATTCCCGTCCAGCTCTCGACCACTTCGGCGATCGATGCCGAATTGACGCAGACATGCATCAGTGGTGATTCGCCCTGCATCGTTTTCAGCTTCGTCGTCAGGTCTTCCAATTCACCGCGCAGCTTGGCGATCTCGTCCGGCGTCAACGGCGGCTTTTCCGGAGCCGCTGGCTTTGCGGCCGGCGCTCCGGCTTTCGCGGCTGGCTGCTTGCCCGGCGTTTGCTTGCCATTCCCCGTATCTTTAGCCACGGGTGGGGTCGTCGTCGCTTCCAGGTCATTGCGGATTTCCCGAATTCGTTTGACGAGTTCGATCTCGTCCTTCCAGCGGGCCTCCAGTGCGATCAATTCAGTTTCTGCCGCTGCACGCGATTCTTCGGCTTCCTTGATTCGCTCACCGTGTCCGCCATCGACTGCCTCTTCCCGCCGCAAGCCCGTCAATTGCCGATCCAAACTTTCCACCGTCCGACGTAAATCTTCAATTTTCGGCGGAACCGCTGCTTGGCCGATCGCCACCTTGGCCGCGGCCGTATCGAGCAAGCTCACCGACTTGTCGGGCAACTGACGGCCGGAAATGTAACGATGCGACAGCCGCACTGCGTCGCGAATCGCCTCGTCGAGTACTCGCAGATTGTGATGGCTTTCCAGCGTCGGCGCGAAGCCGCGCATCATGTTTACTGCCTGCTCTTCGCCCGGCTCTTCGACCTTGATGACCTGGAACCGGCGGGCCAACGCCGCATCCTTCTCAAAATATTTTTTGTATTCCGACCACGTCGTCGCGGCGATAGTCCGCAATTCGCCACGGGCCAGCGCCGGTTTGAGCAAATTGGCCGCATCCCCCTGCCCTGCCGATCCGCCAGCACCGATCAACGTGTGGGCCTCGTCGATGAACAAGATGATGGGTTTGGGCGAGGCCTTCACTTCGTTGATGACCGACTTCAGGCGGTTCTCAAATTCCCCTTTCACTCCCGCGCCCGCTTGCAGCAAACCCAGGTCGAGCGTTCGCAGCGTTACGTTCTTGAGCGGATCGGGCACATCGCCGTCGGCAATCCGCTGGGCAAAACCTTCGACGACAGCCGTTTTGCCGACGCCCGCCTCGCCTGTGAGGATTGGATTGTTCTGCCGCCGCCGCATGAGAATATCGACGAGCTGGCGAATTTCGAAATCGCGGCCGAGCACCGGATCGATCTTCCCTTCGCGCGCCCGCGCCGTCAGATCGATCGTGAATTGATCGAGCGCCGCAGTGTGCGCCCCACCGCCGCTGCCGTCGGGTATCTGGCCTTCAACCGGCGAGCCAGCCGCTATCGCCGCCGCGTCTTCCGCCGTGCCCGAGCAAATATCGCGCAAGTCGCGCTGTAGCGCCTCGGCTGAAATCCGGCTCAAGCTCGGCGCGCTCGACAGTGTTTGCAGCGCCAAATCGGGGTTGGCCAACATCGCCAAGAGCAAATGGCTGGTTCGCACGCTCGTCGCTGAATATTCCACCGACGCCATCAGCCACGCTTCGCGCACCAGGTCCATGATTTTTGGCGAGAGCGCCGGCACGCGCGAATTGCCCGTCTTGAATTTCTCGATCGCCCCCACCAGCGACCGCTCCAGCTTTGGTTGATCGACTTCAAAATGCTTCAAGAGCCGCGGAATGTCGTTTTCCGGCGATTCGAGCATTTTCAGCAGCCAATGCTCGATCTCCACGTTGTAATTGCTTCGCGAGGAGCACAGCCCCGCCGCATTTTCCAGCGACTTACGAGAGGTATCGTTCAGCTTCGCGATCAAATACTTGAGATTCAGCGACACGGCTTGGCATCCTTCGAAGAGTCAACTGCGGCGCAACAACGGCCCATAATGACGCTTACCACCGCCGCTTGGCAACAGGTTGCCAAAACATGCTTGGCAAATAATTTCGGCGTAGGGAAAAACAGCCGAACGACGGGTCACCCCAACTGCACTCAACGCAAAGACCGCAAAGCAACGCACAGAGCGTAAAGGACGGGCAGGTAAAACAGTCTCCTTTGCTGCCTTCGCGATTCTTTGCGCCTTTGCGTTAAACAGGACAACGGTTGCGCTGCCAAGCCGCTATTTTCCTAATTGGCGCGATACCGCTCACAACCGATAGCCATCGCTCAAAGCCGATACCCATCTGGCAGCACGCCATCCTTCACTACGTTGGGTATTCCCTCGCGGATGATGCAGGCCTCGTCCTCGCCGCGCGTTTCGAGCTTTTGCTCGTTGATGATCCGGACGTTCTTACCTATCCGGCAATTCTTATCCAGAATCGCGCCTTCGATGTGGCTGCCGCTGCCAATGCCTAGCGGCGGTTGACCCTTGTGCAATGCTTGCCGATCTTCGTCATCAAAATAATCGGCCCCCATGATGACGGTGTCTTTGATTGACACGTTGTCGCCGATGATGCTTCTCAAGCCAATTACGCTGTTTTCGATGGTGCAGCCGCGGCCAATCTGGCAACCGTCCGCCACCAAGCTGTTCTTCACAACGGCATCGCTCACTCGCGTCGGCGGCAAAAATCGCGGCCGGCTGTAAATCGGAGCTGAGGGACTGTGAAAATCGAACGGCGGGGTTTGGCTCGCCAGGCTCAGGTTCGCGTCGTAAAACGCCTTAATCGTGCCGATGTCTTCCCAGTAACCGTCGAACAGATGCACCATCACCCGCTTGGCCCGCACGGAAGCCGGGAAGATTTCTTTTCCGAAATCGAGATAGTCCGTCTTCTCCAGGCATTCGACCAGCGTATCGCGGTTGAACACGTAAATCCCCATGCTCGCTACCAAGTCTCGGCCTTGGCTCGGAATGCCCCGCGCATCGATCCATTCCGGCTTCATCCGCACGATATCGGCTTCTTTGTCCGTTTGCGGTTTTTCCAAAAATCCTTCTACACGCCCGCTATCCGCAATCCGCATGACGCCGAACGCTTTGGCTTGCTCGCGCGTGACCGGAATGCCCGCGATCGTCGCTTCTGCTTTTGTATCGATATGCGTTTGCAGCATATCGCGATAATCCATGCGATAAAGCTGGTCGCCGGAGAGGATTACGACGTACTCGATTCCCGGCTGCTGGATGTACCGCAGTTGCTTCCGCACCGCGTCGGCCGTGCCTTGATACCAATCCTGCTTGGCATCGTCGGTCATCTGCTGAGCCGCGAGAATCTCGACAAAGCCGCCATTGAAATGATCGAAGCGATACGTCTGCCGAATATGACGATGCAAGCTGACCGACAAAAACTGCGTCAGCACATA
>JANNTN010000346.1:0-7027 GCA_031394445.1 Anatilimnocola sp. | reverse complement strand
TTTGACGGGGGTGGTGCCGCGCGTGGCGGAGGCAAGGGAGTTTTTGGCGGATTCGTCGGCAAATAAGCGCGCGGTGTTGATTGACAAATTGCTGGAGTCGCCGGGGCATGCAACGCATTTGGCGAATACATGGCGGAATATTTTGTTGCCCGGGGGATTGAGCCCGGAGCAGATCAATAATGTGGTGGGTGTGCAGAATTGGCTGCGGCAGCGGTTTACGGAGAATGTGCGGTACGACAATCTGGTGGCTGAGTTGTTGGTGGCCAGCGATGGCGGCGAGTTGGGGCCGGCGTTGTATTACACGTCGCTGGAAGTATCGCCCGAGAAACTGGCGAGCAGCACGGCGCGGATTTTTTTAGGTTTGCAGATTGAATGCGCGCAGTGCCACGATCACCCGTTCGACCATTGGAAGCAGCGGGATTTTTGGGGCTATGCGGCATTTTTTGCGCAGTTGCGACAGCCGGAGATGAATAACCCGAATGGTCGCGGGCGGGCCCGGCTGGTGGATGGGACTGACGGTGATGTGAAGCTGCCGAACACGGAGGAGGTGGTGCTGCCGAGGTATCCGGCAGGTGTTGCTCCGGGGCGGGATGAGTTGGGGACGCGGCGCGAGCAGTTGGCGGTGTGGATGGCGTCGCGGAGTAATCCGTATTTGGCGCGGGCGGGGGTGAATCGGGCGTGGTGGCAGTTGTTTGGGCGAGGAATCGTGGAGCCGGTGGATGATTTGGGGGCACATAACGGGGCGAGCCATCCGGAATTGTTGGATGCGTTGACGGCTTACTTTGTGAGCACGGGATTTGATTTGCGGGAGTTGTATCGCGTGTTGGTGAGTACAGAGGCTTACCAGCGGACGAGCGTGTGGGAGAAGGAAAGTGCGCCGCCGGCGGAATTGTATGTTCACATGCCGGTGAAAACGCTAACGGCGGAGCAGCTTTACGATTCGGTGAATCGGGTGCTGCAGCGGCGCGGGCAGATGTCGATGGGGGGCTCAAGCGCGGCCGGTGGGTTGCTCGATCCGCAGCGGCAAGCGTTTATCGCCAAGGTGCAGGCGAGCGGGCGAAATTTTTTGGAGTATCAGGCGGGGGTGCTACAGGCATTGTCGCTGCTGAATGGCAGCGATCTGACGGAGGCGACTGATCCGGAACGGAGTTCGCTGTTGGGATCGATTGGCGCGCCGTTTTTGAGTGAAGAGGACCGGCTGCGGACTTTGTTTTTGGCGACGCTATCGCGCGAGCCGACGGAGCGGGAACTGAAATTGTGCCGGAAGCAGCTTGAATCGCGGCCGAGTGAGCAGCGGGCCGCGGCTTATGGCGATGTGTTGTGGGTGTTGCTGAATAGCGTGGAGTTTGCGCTGAATCATTGAGGGCCCGCAAGGTTTGCCTATGCGGTAGGGATGGTGGCATTTTCGGCTGTTGAATCGAGAGAAGTTGGTGCGGATCAAAACAATAGGATGGCAATTCGACTGGCCGTAGGGTATGAAGTAATGGCCTCCAGTTGTCGCTACGCCGTCCCCCGTCTTCAATTGCTTCTGCGTTGCCTGCCTGCGTCAGGTTGGGTGTGCGCGCAGTTTGCGCGTTCGAGCATTCATGTCTGTTGCTGAATTACCGACCAGTGTTGAATCGAAAAGCGCTGAATTACAGCCCAACGTGCCGCCGCCCCGAGTTCGGAGTGAAGAACGTCCGTCGCGGTTGGAATTGCCGGAAACGGCGCAGCCGGTGCAGTTCGATTGGGGATACCTCTCGAACATTGTTATCATTCATTTGCTGAGCTTGCCGATCTTTTTTCCGCGGTTTTTTTCTTGGACCGGCGTGGCAGTCGCGGTGATAGGATTTCCCGTCTATGGCCTGTTCGGCATTACGCTGTGCTATCACCGAATACTGACGCATCAAGGGCTGGTCGTGCCGAAGTGGCTGGAGCGGACGTTTGCAATTCTGGGCGTGTGCTGCTTGCAGGACACACCTGCTCGTTGGGTGGCGGTGCATCGGTTGCATCACAGGCATTCGGATCGTCAGCCGGACCCGCATTCGCCGCTGGTGGGCTTTTTTTGGTCGCATGTGGGCTGGGTGCTGGTGAAGAATCGGGAGCACAGCCGACTCAAGTTCTTTGAGCAATATGCCCGCGATATTTTGCGCGATCCGTTTTACTTTGCTTTGGAACGGAATTTGGCGTGGTTTTGGGTGTATTGGCTGCACGCGTTCTTGTATTTCGCGGTTGGAACGCTCGCGGGAAGATTCGTGGCTGGAAGTTGGGCGGGCGGGCTGCAATTTGGGGCGAGTATTTTAGTGTGGGGAGTGTTCTTTCGGACCGTTTTTGTGTGGCATGCGACTTGGGCAGTTAACTCGGTGACGCATGTGCTGGGTTACCGCAATTACGAGACGAGTGACGATAGTCGCAATCAATGGCTGGTAGCACTGGTTGCGTATGGAGAGGGCTGGCACAACAACCATCACGCCGACCAACGGGCCGCGGCGCATGGGCACCGGTGGTGGGAATATGACGCGACCTACGCGGTCGTTCGAGTGCTGGAGGCTGTTGGCTTGGCTAAAAACGTCGTTCGCCCGCGGGTTTGGCGAAATAAAGACGCTGCATTTACGGTGGCCGCGGCTATTGAATCCGGGCCAGAATCTGACCGATCGACAGGCGATCATCAGTCCTGACGCAGCGTTCGACGAGAATTCCGCTGGCGGGGGCAGCTAAATCGACGGTGACATCGCCGGCGGTGACTTCGATCAGGCGCTCGCCTTCAACCACGCGCTCGCCGACGGCGGCGTGCCAAGCGGAGGCAGTAATGGGAGTGTCGGGCAGGTCGAGATCGGGAAGTGCCAACTCGGTCACGCGGAATAAACCTCTGCCATTTCGCGGGCGTGGTAGCTGGAGCGGACGAACGGGCCGCTGGCGACTTGCTGGAAGCCGAGTGAGCGAGCCGCTTGGCCAAGTTCCGCGAATTCTTCGGGCGGAATATAGCGGACGACCGGCAAGTAATTATCGGCGGACGTGCTGCTGGGCATGAGGTATTGGCCGAGAGTGAGCAGGTCGCAGCCGGCGTCGCGGAGGGCGGCGAGGGTATCGAACAGTTCGTCGTGCGTTTCGCCGAGGCCGAGCATGAGGCCGCTTTTGGTTTTGATGGCGGGATTCAGTTGCTTGACGCGGCGGAGGAGGGCGAGAGTCCAGCGGAAATCGCTTTTGGGGCCGCGAACTTTGGGATAGAGGCGAGGAACGGTTTCGGTGTTGTGATTAAAAACCTCGGGCGCGGCGGCGACGATGCGGTCCACCGCGGACATGTTGCCGACGAAATCGGGAGTGAGCACTTCGACGGCTGCGCCGGTACGCTGGCGGACTGCGAGGACGCATTGATAGAAATGCTCGGCACCGCCGTCGGGCAGGTCGTCGCGCGTGACGGAGGTGATGACGACGTGTTTTAGGCCCAGGCGAGCGGAAGCTTCGGCCAGGCGAGTGGGTTCATCGGTTTCGGGCGGGGAGGGGCGGCCGCGATCGACGGCGCAGAAGCCGCAAGGGCGGGTGCAGACATTTCCCAGGACCATGAAGGTCGCGGTTTTTTGGGAATAGCACTCCAGGCGGTTGGGACACTTGGCGTTGTCGCAAACGGTTTCTAGACGGAGCTCGTCCAGAAGATTGGCGGTGAAGTGGTTGGCGTTGCCTTTGGGGACGTTGCGTTTGAGCCAGCGGGGGAGGCGGGAAGGGGAATCGAGGAGGGGTAGAGTGGTGGCAGGCGAATCGAACACTGGCAAGATGCCAGTGGCACCCTCGGCGGAACGCCGAGTGGGGGAATACAGAGGGAGGTCAAGCAGCGGCTTCACGTGATTTGGAATCCGGCGGCAGGTCCGCCAATAGCGGATGGCCGGTATGCAGGTGATAGCGCTCGAGCATCAGGGCATCGGCCAGGTGCGTGACGAGCGCCGCACGAACCTTGCTCATTTTAGTCGGCAAAGCCCGATGGGATAGGAGTGAGGACATGGATTGTCCGCCAGCGACCTCGACGCGGCCGTAATTACGCATTTCTGGATTTACATTGAGAAAAGCGCCGTGCATGGTGACTCCGTGGCGAACGGAGACGCCGAGGGCGGCCAAGATGCCGCTACGGCCGGCGAGCGCGAGGCTGGATGGGACGCTGGCGGGCTTGATGTTGAACTCAGAGAGCAGATCGCCGAGCGCTTTTTGCAGGCGGCGGAGGTATTCGCCGATGGTCCAGCCGTGCTGCGTGAGGGGGACGACGGGGTAGATGGCGAGCTGGCCGGGGGCGTGCAGGATGGCACCGCCGCCGCGGCTGATGTACCGGACTTCGAGTTGACGGGCGGTTAGCTCGCCGCCGGTGAAACGGACATCGGCGCGAGAGCCGCTGCGGCCGATGGTGATGAGCGGGGGATGCTGGCAGAGCAGGATGACGATGCGGCCATCGGCCCGGGAAGTGGCGTCGTAGGCCAGGCGACGCTGGAGCGCGAGGCAGTCCTCGAAATCGACCGTGTCCAAGAGATGGATGTGTACGGGGAAATCGGGCTCGAACGGTTTTGAATCAGCTATCCTGATAACCATCTCGGTCGCCGGGCTAGTGGATCGAATTCGGCGAGGGGGCGGGAATGTAGCAAGCGATTCCGGTGGGACCAAGGCCAAGCTGAGAAGATGGGTGGTTCAGTAAAAGTGGGGCTGGAAATAATATTCCCGTGAGCAGGAAAGGGTTTTGGCCGAAATGCCCACTCGCTGGGGCGCGTTTCTGGCCTTACAACTCGTTACATGGCGAAGGCAAGCAAGAAAAAGGACGACAAGCCGGCGGAGCGCCTGGTGGCAGAAAACCGGAAGGCCCGCTTTCGCTTTGAGATTCTCGACACGCTGGACTGCGGGATTCAGCTCACCGGCAGCGAGGTTAAGAGCTTGCGCGATGGCAAGCTGTCGCTGGAAGAAGCGTATGCCCGCGTGAAGGAGGGTGAGGTGTGGCTGGTGGGGGCGGATATTGCCGAGTATCCGCAGGCGACGCTGTGGAACCACGTGCCGAAGCGGCCGCGGAAGCTTCTCTTGCATCGCGAGGAGCGCGAAAAATTCGCCAACCTGGCTCACGAAAAAGGGCTGACGCTGGTTCCGCTGCGGGTTTATTTCAACGCGCGGGGGCTGGCGAAGGTGCAGATTGGCTTGTGCAAGGGGAAAAAGCTGCACGACAAGCGGGAGACGCTGAAGAAGGCGGATAGTAAGCGGGAGATTGAGCGGGCGCTGCGGAAGAGCCGGTGAGTTCAAGCAACGGTGGTGAAGGCGGGGGAGTATTTGACGAGGCCGGCGCTTTTGGGGAGTGAGTCGGGGAGTAGTTCGAGGGCTTGGAAATAGGGGCCGCCTTGGTATTCGTCGGTTAAGCCGAATTCGGCGGCGGGGCGGAAGCCGAAGCGGCTGTAGTAAGCGGGTTCGCCGAGGACGACGGCCCAGCCGATGCCGGCGGATTTGCAGCGATCGAGCCCTTGCTGGACCAACTGTGCGGCAATGCCTTGGCGGCGATGGGAGAGGAGAACCGCGACGGGGGCGAGGCCGACGCCGGGAGCTGCGCTAACGGCTGCTGTGACAGGACTGAAAGCGACGTGGCCAACGATGAGGCTGTCGATTTCGGCGACGAGCGAGATGGTGAGGTGGCCCGAATCGCGGAGGTGATCGACGAGTCGGGCTTCGAGCGGAGTGGGGAAGCCGGCGACGTGGACGCCGTGGATGCTGGCGATGTCGGCGGGCTGCTCGGGGCGGATGAGCATGGTGTGCGTTAGACAACGGCGGGGAACCAAAGGAATTTACCAGGAGCGAACAGAGGAAGCTGAATCCACCTACTTACCCCGGCGCACACCAATCCCCCTGCGGCGAATCAAAAATCTTCGGCTGTCGGCCGCCTTGAATCTTCGCCACCGCCGCCTCGGCGCTCGCCACCTCGGCCGCCGTGCCGTGAATCTCCACGCGCACGTCAAACACCTGCGTCTGCCCCGGCGCGAGCTTCACGACGCGATCCTTGGTCGTCTCAAAGCTCCGTGGGTTCGGAAAATTCGTCCCCGGCTCTAGCCCCGTCACATAACCATCGGCTTCGCCAGCCGTATCTTTCCATAGCGTGAACCACGGCAGTTGCTTCTTATTGAACACCAGGCTCACGCCGCGTGTCGAATGGGCGTTTTTTAGCAGCGTTTGCGTGCTACCGTCGTCAGCCGCGTTCAGCTCAAAGAAATAAACCATTTCGTCAAACCCCGGCTCCGGCGCTGAGTAACTGTCCCACGCTTTCACGGCGCTAGCTGCCAGCGGTGTTCGCGGCACCAGCGTCTTCACCGGCGCGACAACGCGCGACCCGGCATCGAGCAGCGGTAACCCAAAATTGATGTGATACAGCATCTGCATCGTCGCCGGCATATTCGACACGTTCTCGATTTCGTCCCGCACGGTAAAGCTGCCGCTGCCAAACTTCGTGCTGATCGTCGTCGTCATCCGCAGCTTGAGAAAATGAAACCGCGTCTCCTCCACCACGCCGCGAATCGACATCTCTTGCTTCTCAGGATCGACCGTCACATGCACATCCCGCGCCGGCTTATTCGCAATCCGCCCGTGCAGCGGATACGTCAGCCGGCCGGTCTTCGCGTCAAAATCCGGCGCGCCGTTGCTCTCCAGCCCGCACCGCACAAAAAACTCATCGAAACCATCGAGCCACCCCAGTCCACTCGGCTCGCCCAGATCGACGAGCGCCGGATGCACCGGCCCCCGCGCCGGCGATTTCCAGCCGATCGTCGGCACCTCCTGATCCCCCTTTACCGCGACAGTGTGAATCCCCATCCCCCGCGTCGGCACCACATCCAGCCGCAATTTGCCGTTATCGAGCGCGAGCACATCCACTCCCGCTCGCTGCCCATCCTCATATGCCCTCCCCACCACGCTCCACTCGCCCCCCGCATGTTTGCCATTCGCCTTAAACGGCCCATATGGACCCCGATTGAGATTCTTCTCGTCAATAATCTTCCAAGTGGTCGCCGCCATGAGAGGATTCCAATACGCCTTGCTATTGTTG
>JANNTN010000324.1:0-5301 GCA_031394445.1 Anatilimnocola sp. | reverse complement strand
CCATTGGACGGCGCTGATTTGAATTGTGATGGAGCGTTGTCGGCGGCGGACGCATTGGTGGCGATCAATGCGATCAACGGCGGTGTGTCTGGTGTGTTGCAGGGCAAGGTGGCGCCGGTGGCGTTGCTTGGTCGGGTGCAGGGGTCGGTGAGCGATTATCTCGATGCAGATGGGGACGGGCAATTGACGGCGGTCGATCCGCTGATGGTGATCAACGCGATCAATAGCGGTCGGTCGTTCGGGTGGTGGGGCGTTCCGGCCGAGGATGCGCAGCCGGAGGTGGTGGGAAGCGGCGCGCAGAGCCTGGATTTGTCGCGCGGGTTTGCGAAGGTGCGGTCGGCGATCAACGTGGATGGCGATGTGGATGTGTTTCAAGTCGCGCCGACCAAGGGAGAGCTGAATGTCGCGCTGATGTCGGGTGCGCGGGGCGTGTTGCGGCTGTCGGTGATGACGATCGATCTTGATGCGACGGGCCAGCCGATTGTGGACGCCGAGGGCAACCCGATGACGACGGAAGTTGCCTCGGCGGACACGTCGGCTGATTCGCATCGGCCGGCGAAGATCAATTTGGATGCGACGGCGGGCACGACGTATTACCTGGTGGTGAGTGGTGATGCGGGGGTGATGGGAGGTTATGCGCTGGCGGTGCTGAACTATGAAGTAGCCGATTTCACGCCGGTGACCGATTCGCCCTTTGGTACTGATATTCATGGCAACAAGATCGAAACGGCCACGGTGCTGGTTTTGGATGGCGGCAAGGCCGAGGTGACGAGCAACATCGATCCGGCGGATGGGACGGAGGCGGACAAGGACTTCTTCAAGATTGAAGCGGTGGATGGGAAGTTGGCGGTGACGGCCGAGGCGGAGTTCCCGCTGTCGGTGAGCATTTTGGATGCTGCGGGCGTGATGAAGGGGACCATCGTCGCGTCGGATCGCAGCGCACTGGTGATGAACGTGCCGGCTGGCACCTACTACGTGAGCGTGGCACCGGCGACCGCGACGGCGAGTGCGACGACGGATAAGGACGCGTATCGGATGCACATCGTCAATTTGGTGACGCCGAGTTTTCCGGAGCATGGTGACGATCATCATCACGGCATTCCGCGGCCGCATTTGCCGACGGCGGATGAAATTTTCTCGCGGCTCGATACGGATGGCGAAGTTGGCGTGTCGCTTGCGGAGTTCAAAGCGGGCGTGCCGGGTGGCAAGACCGTGATTGCCGATCGCGTGTTTGCCAAGCTGGATGCCAACGCCGACGGTTCGCTGAGCATGGACGAAGTTGTCGAGGGGTTGGCGAAGCTTCATCTGCCGCAACTTGGCGGTACTGGCCGCGGGCATGGGTTGGTCGCGCCGATCGTGACGCGAAGTTAGCCGAGTATTGGGGAGGGCCTTGCCGGCAAACGCTCACTTTTTGTGAGCGCGAAGGAGGGTGATTTTCGGAAGTTGTTGCGTGGTAAGCAGTAAGGGAAACTGGTTCGGCGGCGAAACGCTCAAGTTGAGCAGTTAGCGGGGTGAGTTGAGCGGTTAGTGAGCTGTTGGAAAGCAGGCCACAGAAGCCACGGATGAAACACGGATTTTCACTGCCAGAGTGGTCGGAACCTCACAGGCAGGAAGAAACCACGAATCAAACAAATTCGACGAATCAGGCAGAAGTTTGCCGCGGATGAACGCGGATGACACGGATCTTTTGAACAGAAGATAGCAAAGGAAGCAAAGAAGGAGAGAGGGTGGCGGAAATTTGCGCAGGCTGCGCAGAAACGCGGTGCCCGTAAATGCGGATGGATTCGATCTGTGGTCGAGCATGGCTAATACCTTGGCCTTCGTTGCTAAGCCGAGGCAGTTCATTAGTTAAATTGTCAAAGAGCCGTGGCCGCCTGCGCGGAGCTTGTGTCCCTGCGCGATGCGAGGCGGATTATACACAAGGGTTTTGGCGAAACTGGCTGATAGTGGACAAAATTACCCTTCGGTGTCGGCGTAAGGTTTTGCGGCTGGAGGGGTTGCGATTATTTCGGGAAAAATGGATTTATTTGAGGCTTTGTGTAGGGGCGGGGTGGAGATTGGTGGTTCAAGAGTCAGGAGTCGGTTGTATTTTTTCGAGTTGTTGCGCTAGGGCGGTGCGGATTTCGGTGAAGACGGTGGACCAGTCGCCGGGAGATTTTTGGCGGAAGAGGCGCATGGTGAGGTACCAGGGAGAGTCGGAGCGGTCGAGGAGCCAGCGCCAGTCGGGGACGAAGGGGAGGGCGACCCAGACGGGGACGCCGAGAGCTCCGGCGAGATGGGGGATAGAAGTGTCGGAGGTGATGATGAGATCGAGGTTTTTCATGATGGCGGCGGTGTCCATGAAAGCGCCGGCTGTCGAATCGAAATCGCCTAGAGTCATGAATTTCTCTTGAGTCTCGGCGACCGTACTCTCGCCGTCGGAGATTTTTTCAGGTTCTTTTTGCAGACTGATGAGCTTCGCGCCCGCTAGTTCGGTGAACCGCTCGAACTCCGACGTAGGAATATCACGCAGCTTGGACTCGGCCAGTCCAACACGTCCATGCCAGTTGATGCCGATCAGGTAGCCGTTTTCGGTGCGGAGTTGAGTGTTCCAGCGTTCGGTCAACTCAGGATCAGCCGACAAATACGGCACTTGGCAGGGAATTGTGCTCAGGGTTGTCTTGAGAATGCGTGGCAGGCTGAGTAGGGGGCAGCGGAAATCATGGGATGGTAACGGTGAGCCCGCGGCGATTAGCTCATCGAACCATAGCGCGGTCGTAAGAAGCTTCAAGAGAGGTTTTTGGCATTCAAAAATGACCTTGGCTCCCAGATTCTTTACGAGGGGCAAATAGCGGATGAACTGAAAAGTGTCGCCAAACCCTTGCTCGGAGTGAATCAAAAGTGTTTTTCCCGATAGTGGCTCCCCTTGCCATAACGGAGATTCAGATGCGTGGGGACGAAGTTGGCCCGTTTGCCAGCGCCACTCGTATTCGTTCCAGCCGTCAAGCAAGTTACCTTTCGCCAGCTTCAAAACTGCGAAATTGGAATGTGCTTCTGGCGAATCGGGCATGATCTGCAGCGCTTGCTCATAGGTAGCTTCCGCTTCATCAAAACGGAGTTGCTCCTGATAACTAGCGCCGAGGTTGATATGCGCCTGAAAGTGACTTGGATTCAGTTTAATTGCGCGTCGGAAATAGCCAGTCGCGAGGCTATTTTTCCCTTGCTTTTGGAATAGGACGCCAAGATTGTAGAACGCGTCGCTTGATGTCGGGTCGAACTGCACAGCCCGCTGTAAATACTCAAACGCCCTGATGTCGTCATTGGTTTGGCATGCAATGACTCCCAGCAAGAGCCACGCGGAAGCCTTTTGTGGGGCGACATTGATGATCTGAACGCAAATCTGTTCAGCTTCAGCATGCCGACCCTCCGCTAATAAATTTTTTGCAATAACCAATAGCTCAATTACTGTAGCCATTCGAAAATTATTGGCCGAGAGGGAATGACCAAGGATCAAGTGGCGGGGTGGCTGTATTTTGCGAAGCATAACATGGCTGGCCTGTCATGACGATTTGCGTCGCTAGAGTGGGGATGGCGGAAGTTGTTGGCGATGTTGCCGTGGTATCGCCGGTTGTACGGCGTGCGGACGAGTTTGGTGGATTCTGGGTCGATCGATCCGCTGCGGCGAAACCACAGCCACCCGGTCGTGGTGTCGATTTTTTGGGGTGGCTGTGTTTTGCGCAGCGTAACATGGCTGATCGGCCAGAATGATTTGCGTCTCTAGTTTGGGGATGGTGGAAGTTGTTGGCGATTTGGCCGTGGTATCGCCGGTTGTGCGGCGCGCGGGCCAGTGTGGTGAATTGTGAGCCGATCGGTCTGCTAGAGCGAAACCACAGCCACCCTGGTCGTGCGTCGTCTTTTTGGGTGGCTGTGTTTTGCGCAGCATAACACGGCTTGTGGCATTGGTACGGAACACTTCGTGACGCCGGTCGCGTCAAGCGTCGGCCAACCACTCATACGGAATCGGATCGATTGGGATGGGCGAATGGCCGCCTTCAAAGACTGCTGCACTCGACCATTTCCAGTCCCGCGCCAGCTCTACAAGATTTCGACGAACGGGATTGAGATGCAGATATTCAATCATCTGTAGCAATGTTTTTCCGCAGGTGATATTCCTGTCGTATCCGCCACCCGATTGCCAAAACAGACGTTCGGTGCGATTGCCACGTTTGCGAGTGATGTGCTCGAGCCAAGGTGAATTGCTGGCCTGCAAAAAATGGATCGCCCGGCGCGCGACAGGCAACTTCATGCTGGCGGAAATCTTTCCGATGTCGTAGTCGCTGCGTCGTGGAAAAATGATGAGGTGGGCATGGTCCGGCATGAACACATAAGCCCACAGGGCGAAATCATGTTTCACGCGAGCTTCGGCAATTGCGTCGGCCAGCCAATTGCAAGTGCGCTCGGCTTTGAGAAACTCAAATCGGCGATAACACGAAATCGTCAGCTCGTGCGCATGTCCCGGCACGTTGAATGTCTTGCGGCGGCCATCTCGAATGCGCCAATCCATCGGGGCATTGTAGCGCTCACGT
The DNA here is from genome assembly GCA_031394445.1 of Anatilimnocola sp. GTDB lineage: Bacteria > Planctomycetota > Planctomycetia > Pirellulales > Pirellulaceae > CAYLLN01. The sequence goes on along the minus strand of JANNTN010000324.1, from coordinate 736 downwards.
CATGCGGGTTGTACCTGGGCTGGCCCTGAAATAGCGACGTTACATAAGAGGGAGCCATGTTATGCTGCGCAAAACACAGCCACCCGGTTCGCAGAACACAGCCACCTGAGCGGGGCGGGAGTTAGCGGACGCTGGTGGGGGGGGCGGGGCCGATGGGTTTGTAGGTGTCGAGGGGGGAGGGGGCGGTTTTGTAGAGGATTTCGCCGCGGGATTTGCGGTCGCGCCAGAATTGGATGGCTTGTTTGTTTTGGGCGAGGCCGCGCTCGGGGCGGTAATAGCCGAGGGGGCCGGTGATGGCGATGAGATTGGAGTGGGCGAGGACGCGGAGGTCGAGCTGGTCGTGTTCGAGGAGCTTGACGAGCTGCGTGGAGCCGGCGTCGGCGAGTTGGTCTTCGCTGTAGCCCCAGAGGAGGCGATAGAAATCTTTGGCGTCGGCGGAGCGAACGAGGGCGATCGTTTCGCGGAGGCGCTTGGCCGCTTCGGGATGGCGGTTGATGATGAGGCGGAGGGTGTCGAACTCGCCTTGCCAGTACGAGTATTGAAGATTGTCGCCGAACTCGTGCAGGATGGAGTCGAATTCGCCGAGGGTGGCGAGGCAGCGGGTGGCGAGGGGGCGGACCTTGCGGTCTTTCGTGTCTTCTTCATGGAGGGTGAGGTCGAGGGGGCGTTCGCTCGAAACCATTTTTTCGAGGGCGGCGGCGGCATCGCGATCGATGGGCTTGATGGTTTTGGCGTC
>JANNTN010000308.1:0-11241 GCA_031394445.1 Anatilimnocola sp. | reverse complement strand
CTCGCTCACCCGACTGGTTCCATCGCGAGCTCGGCAAGATCATCTGGGACTACTGCGGCATGGAGCGCACCGAGGAGGGCCTCGAGAAGGCGCTGTCCGAACTGCCCGCGCTGTACAGCGAGTTCCAGAAGGACCTGCGGGTCACCGGCGACGGCACGTCAACGAATCAGACGCTCGAGAAGGCCGGCAGGGTCGACGACTTCTTCCAGCTCGGCATGCTGATGTGCCGCGACGCGCTGGAACGCAAGGAGAGTTGTGGCGGTCACTTCCGCTCGGAGTATCAAGACGACGAAGGCGAGGCCAAACGCGACGACGAGAACTTCGCCCACGTCGCAGCCTGGGAATGGACGGGCGACCCGCTGAAGGCCATCCGTAACGTCGAAGAGTTGGAGTTCGAAGCCGTGCACCTCGCAACCAGGAGCTACAAGTGCCACCCGGGTGATGACTGCCATAGGCGTTAGTGTTCAGGCCGTTGATTTTGTGGTCGCGGCCGAGATCCGTGTATCCCGCGGTTCCCAGGTTGTAATGACGATTGGCGTAACCACCATTGGTGTTCGTGGTGCCCGCCCAGAGGGCCGCGTTGTGGAATTTGTATTCGCGTTCGCCCACGAGCAAAGTATTGCTGGTTCCGTCAGTGATTTCGCGCAAGTCGATCTTGCTGTCCATAAAGATCACACCGTTGCCGCCCACATAGGTTGCCGCATTGCCTGGAGTGCTTTCAGCGTCGTACCATTCGCCCAGGTGCTGGAACAGCAAACTGCCGTTGACGGCTGCATAGTTCGACAATCCAAACTGACGACCGCCGACTAGCCGCTTGCCGTTGAGATCGGGCGCGTTGTCGGATGGGCAGCGGTAGCTCGGAATCTTGGTTTGCAGCCGCCCCAGGAGCACGGAATTGGCACCCTCGTTGATTGGCCCCCAATTTCCGCTGTCGGTAGCCAACTGATTGTGCAGGTTGGCTTGCTCTATGAAAGGCAGCATCATCACCGCCCAGCCCCACGAGTGGAAACGCGTAAAGCCGGAGGGATATTTCTTGTACACATCGTTGTAGTTTTGCAACGCCAGGCCAATCTGCTTCAGATTGTTGCCGCACTTCATCCGCCGCGCCGACTCGCGCGCGGTTTGCACCGCGGGCAGGAGCAGCGCCACCAGCACGCCAATGATTGCGATCACTACGAGGAGCTCAACGAGAGTAAACGCGGCCTGACGTTTCCAGAAGAAACGAGCGAATGGTGACGACAACATAGAAGTGGTCCGCGGCGGGAGGGGAAAAGTCGAGAGACCAACTGGCGCTCGCCATTATTAGATTTAACGCAAGCGGATACAATCTCAAGGGGATTTTTCAATGAGATGGCCGGCCAAAGGCACTGGCCTGATAGACTGGCTTCCGGCATGCCTTGCCTGTGCTTGAATTGATACGTGGCAACCTTGATGTCCAGACGCTTCGGATTCTTGGTCGTGTTGTCGATTTTCAGGTGCAAGCCGATCAGCCGTTTTGGCCGCGTACGAGTTGTGGTTTGGCCCGCTGCGCGGTTTGCGGCGATCCTCTACGTGGCACAGATGGCATCAACCAGTTCGACGGTCGTGTCCGGCAACAGCACCCCTCGTTTCCAGGCAACAACAATGCGTGCCTCGCCTAGGGTGGTCCGCAACGAACGCACCTGCAAACCCCGCAGCAGTTCCCCGCCTTCTCGTCCAGCAATGATTCCCACGCCCATTCGCTGGCGAACGCAAGCGATGGTCAGGGCGCTGTTATCCGTCTCGATGACAACTTGCAATGGGTTTGCCGCTTGACGTTGATGCATGGCAAAGTCCAACGCCCTTCTCACAAACGTCTCAGAATGGCCAACGATCAGCGGTTCCCCCACTAGATCGGTGAGCCGTAACGGATTTTTTTTGGCGAGTGGATGCCGAGTGGGAAAAATCGCCAGGTACTCAATGCGATATGCCGGCAGGAACTCTAGTTGCGGGCTGCGCCATTCGGGTGTCGGTTCGAGCATCACTGCGAGGTCCGCCTGCCCCTCGGCAATCAGTTCTTGCGCTCGCCGGTTGTCGGCATGCAGCCAACGAATGGAGACTTCCGCATGGAGTTGTCGAAAGGCAGCCAGAGGTACCGCCAATTCTTCGAGTGCCATCCGCATGCCTGTCACGAGCCTGATTGTTCGCGGTTGGCTGCGGGCGGCCGGTCCAACGATGTCAAACGTCGATTCCAGCCCGGCCAATATTGGCCGCAACGCGTCGCGTAATTGCTCGGCGTCGGGAGTATGTGTGACACGCCGCCCGACCTTGCGAAATAGTGCGACGCCATACCTCCGCTCCAGTTGATGAACCTGCGCCCAGAGCGAAGGCGGGGTCAGGCCCAGTTGCCTGGCCGCCTCGGCATAGCTCTGACGATCGAAGACCTCGCAGAAAATCTGTATCTGCTGAATTGTCAAATCGGAGGCGCGGGAAGGCAAATGGCTATTCATGTGTCACTACCTAATAATTGTTAGCTATTATTTAATGGTAGCAAACAAACCATTTCTTGTACATTGTTGTGCGTGCCAGGCGGTCAAGCAGCTGTGGCGGGGATCTTCGCACGTGCGGCCGACTCGTCCGTTTCAGAACGAGTTGATTTGAAAGCAGTCGCACGCTGCTGTTGGTAGCGACGCGTTCGAGATGATTCGCCGCAGTTCTCCGCGAAGAGACAGGCGGAGTGCCGTCCTGGCGGTGAGGCGCAGGAGCACTATCCAGGCGGTAAGAATGATAGTTTTTCAAGGAGAACGTCGATGGTCTGCCCAATAGGCTGTGAAAAAAAGACGAAGTTGCAACGACGCCTCGGTTTCACGCTTGTCGAATTGCTAGTCGTCATCGCAATCATCGGCGTCCTCGTGGCGCTCTTGCTCCCGGCGGTCCAGAGCGCCCGCGAGGCGGCGCGCCGGTCGCAGTGCTCGAACAACGTCAAGCAACTGTCGCTGGCCATGCACAGCTACCACGATACCTTTGGAGTGCTGCCGGCCGGGCTCGTCAATACCTACCAGATCGATGCAGGTCAGGCCGCTAGCAGCCAGGCAAGCTGGGGCTGGGGCGCCTTGATCCTGCCCTATATTGAACAGTCCGCGATGCAACAGCAAATCGGCGTCGGCCGTGTGTCGCTCAATGAATATCAGAACGGCGCAGCTGCTCCCTCCACGGGGATCTCCCTCAAGGATGCCTCCTTGGCGATCCGCGCGTTTCTCTGTGCCTCGGACGCGAGTCCCAAGCTGAACGACAACTCGCGTTGGTCGCGGAATGGCAGCAACCAGTTTGTTCCGTCGCCGACGGGAGCGGCACCGCGGTCCAATTACAATGCCTGCTTCGGCCACAATCGCCTGCGAGTGTGGAACGATCCCTCCTATCCCCAAATCGCTACCGGCGGTTTCCGGTACAGCGGCGGTGGTGCCACAAACGGCTCCGTTCGCTTCGCCAACATTACCGACGGCACGACCAATTCGCTGATGCTCGGCGAACGAACGTCCAAGCTTAAAACGGCTCGGTTTTATCCTGGAACGTGGGTGGGCGCCCGTTCCGGCGCTCATGAAGACGCAGGCGAGGATGTCTGGTTTGCCCTTCGCGCTCCGATCAACGGAGCCCAGGGAGGCATCAATCTAAATGACCCGGAAGCGAGCAACGTCGCCCTCTACTCGCGCCAGGAAGGGCTGTCCAGCTCGCATCCGGGCGGTGTCATGGTGAGCATGTACGACGGGTCCGTGAGGTTTCTACCGGAGACGATCGACTGGTCTTATGGCGGCGATGGCGACCCCAATGCGGATCGGGTTTTGGAGCGACTCGCACACACTTCGGATGGAAATGCAGTCAACGAGAGTTCGTTCTAATGACTCGTCTGAAACAATCGCAACCGAAAAAAACGGAGGGTCATGTGATGTGGCTTCGAGGCAGCGCGATGGTCCTGTTAATCCTGCTCGGATTTACATTCGTCGGCTGCAACTCGAAATACGACGTCGTTTCCGTTCGAGGCAAATTGACGTACGACGGGCAGCCGGTGCCCGACATGATCGTCCGATTTGAGCCCGAAGTCGGCCGTCCGAGTGACTCCTTCACGGCTGCCGACGGCTCGTTCGACATGGGCTATACGCTCGATCGCATGGGGGTTGAAGTCGATTCGCACAAAGTAACGGTCATCTGGGCGTCACCCACGGATGCACCTGGCGCAAAGCCAACCGAGATTCAAAAGAAGGTGCTTGCCAACTTCAAAGAAAAGGGCCCGATCGAAATTAAAATCGAGAAGCCCCTGTCGAACTTCGATATCAAGCTTCCCCGCTAAAGTCCAACGCCAAAGTTGTAGCGATCGCGTGCCTGGCGGCAAATCCGTGTCCTAAGTTGTTCGATGCGATCAATTCCACAACGCTACTGGCTCGTCGCAGGTACATTCTGCCTGTCGGTGTTGCTGTACGTCGATCGGATTTGCATCTCGGTCGCCAAGGAAGACATTGCCGCCGATTTGACGCTAAGCGACACGCAGATGGGATGGGTGTTGTCGGCGTTTGCCCTCGGTTATGCGTTGTTTCAAACTCCGTCAGGCTGGTTGGCCGATCGGTTTGGTCCGCGGCGAGTGCTCTCGTCGATCGTCGTCATCTGGTCCGTATTCACAGGGTTAACGGCAGCCGCGTTCAGCTTTCCTGCTTTGTGCGTTACGCGCCTCTTATTCGGGGCGGGGGAGGCGGGCGCTTTTCCGGGAATTGCCCGCGCCACGTTTTCGTGGATTCCTATGCAGGAGCGCGGCTTGGCCCAAGGGATCAATTTTTCAGGATCGCGGGCTGGCGGCGTGCTGGCATTGTCCCTGATCCCGGCGGTGATTGAGTGGCTTGGTTGGCGGCTGAGCTTCGTGGCGCTCATGCTCGTGGGTGTCGTATGGGCCACGTTTTGGTACTGGTGGTTTCGCGACGATCCGGCTGATCACGAGCGAATCGACCCCGCGGAACTCGACTATATCATCACCCATCGGCAGCAACTCAAGACTGAAAAATACCAGGCAGAAGAGTGGAGCTTGACCCGCATTGCAATGTCACGCAGCATCTGGCTCGTTTGCGCCCAGTATTTTGCCTCCAACTTCACATTTTTCTTCTGCCTGACGTGGCTCTTTCCACATCTGAAGCGGACCTACAACCTGAGCGGATTTGAGGCCGGTATGTATTCCGCCGCGCCACTCGCTTTTGGGGCCTTTGGAAACTGGTTCTCCGGCTGGCTGGTAGACCGGCTGTTTCGCCGTGATTTGTGGGTTCTTTCACGCCGCCTGCCGGCAATGATCGGCTTTGCCTTGGCTGCCGCAGGTGTCGCCGGAAGCGTCTTCGCTACGACGCCTCTGGCGTCGATTGTCTGGTTTTGCCTGGCGATCTTTGGTGCCGATATGACACTGGCTCCCTCGTGGTCCTTCTGCATCGACATTGGCAAAAAGCAGGCGGGGGTGGTGTCGGGAACGATGAACATGGCGGGGAATCTGGGTTCGTTCGTCACAGCCATCGCGTTTCCCTATCTGGCCAAGTGGACTGGTTCCTACGCGCCCTTTTTCTTCATTGCCGCGGGCCTGAACGCCGCCGCCATTGGCGTGTGGCTGCTTCTCGATCCGCGCCATACGTTGGAAGGGAAGCCATGAAGCCATTGCGCGGCATCTGCATCGGCGCGGGTTATTTCAGCCAGTTTCATTTTGAAGCCTGGCGGCGGATTCCCGAGGTTCAGCTCGTGGCGGTTTGCGATCTGGAGGAAGCTAAAGCGCGGCGGGCCGCCGAACTGCTTGGCGGAGCCGAAGCGTGCCGCGATGTCCATGAGGCGCTGGACCGCTATCGGCCCGACTTTGTCGATATCATCACTCCGCCCGTGACACATCAGGCACTGATCGAAGAGGCCGCACAGCGCAAGATCGCCATCATTTGCCAAAAGCCGCTCGCACCGGATTTCGAGTCTGCTTGCGCGATTGTCGCGACCGCGGAAGCGCACGGCGTGCCGCTGATGGTGCATGAAAACTTCCGTTTTCAGCCCTGGCACCGCGAAATCAAACGCTTGATCGACAGAGGTGCGATCGGCGATCGGCTGCACCAGCTATATTTTCGCTCGCGGCCCGGAGACGGTTGGGGGGACGATGCTTACCTGGCTCGTCAGCCGTACTTCCGCGAGATGCCAAAATTGTTGGTGCATGAGACAGGCGTGCATTTCATCGACACGTTTCGTTTTCTGGCCGGTGAAATCGAGGAGACCTACGCTGTTTTGCGACGCTTAAATCCGATGATTCGTGGCGAGGACGCGGGGCTGCTCACATTCCGCTTTGCGAGTGGGGCGACGGGCGTGTGGGACGCCAATCGCTACAACGAGGGGAATTCTGACGATCCGAGGTACACGTTTGGCGAGTTTTTGGTCGAGGGCAACGGTGGCAGCATCCGCCTCTACGCGGATGGGCGAATCACATTGCAGCCGCTGGGGGAGAAAGAACGTGAGCAGCCTTACTTTCATCAGCGGATCGGCTTCGGCGGTGATTGTGTCTTCTTCACTCAAAAGCATTTCGTCGAGCGTCTCGCGTCGGGAATCGCGTTTGAGACGAGTGGCCGCGAATATTTGCGGACTCTGGCCGTACAGGAGGCCGTATATGCGTCGGCCCGGTTGAGCCAGCCCGTGCGCCCCACTGTTGCCATTCAGCCGAAGAGTTCTAAGTCGATGTTGTCACCGCACTTCCGCATCGTCGATCTTTCGTTGCCGATCGACAACCAGATGCGGGGTGTGAAGATCACTCCCTTCACGACGATCGCGGAAAAGGGCTGGAACTCGACGACGCTGTCGCTCTATTCTCATTGCGGCACACATATGGACGCGCCGAAGCACTTTCTCGGCGACGACGGTGACACAATTGACCACCAAGCGCTCGACGTTTGCTGTGGACCGGCCAAAGTGGTCGATCTGACGCCGGTTGAGCCGCGCGAACTCTTGACCGTCGAGCGTTTGCAGCGAAGCCTGCCCCTAGTAGAGCCTGGTGACCGCTTGCTGCTGCGGACCGATTGGTCGAAGCGTTTTGGAACCGACGCCTATCGCGATCAATTGCCGCGGATCTCACTCGAACTGGCCGAGTGGCTTGTAAACAAGCAAGTCGCGCTGATTGGCGTGGAACCGCCCTCGGTGGCGGACGTCAACGATATGGCCGAGCTGACAGCCGTGCATCAGACGTTGTTTCGCGGCGGAGTCGTGATTGTCGAGGGGCTGATCAATCTCGAGCAACTCCGCGAGCCGGTCGTCGAGTTTATTGCTTTGCCACTGCGGATCGTTGCTGGCGATGGCTGTCCCGTGCGGGCGATTGCCCTGGAGGCCAGCGCCTGATGAAACCTCTGCTGGGATGTATTGCCGACGATTTCACCGGGGCGACCGACCTGGCCAGCAATCTGGTGGAGGCCGGCATGCGCACGGTGCAGTGGCTCGGCGTGCCTGAGCAGGGCGCTTGTGCGAGTGCTGACGCGGTGGTGATTGCCTTAAAGACGCGGTCCCTAGATCGCGCCGAAGCGATCCGGCAATCGCTCGCGGCCCTCCACGCTTTGCAGGATTTGGGCACGCGCCGCTTCTATTTCAAATACTGCTCGACCTTCGATTCGACCGATCAGGGCAACATTGGGCCAGTTGCTGAGGTGCTCCTGGACGCGCTCGGAGCTTCGCACACAATTTTCTGTCCCGCGTTTCCTGAGAATGGCCGTACTGTATATCAGGGGCATCTATTCGTGGGCGATGCGCTGCTGAATGAATCGGGGATGCAGCAGCATCCGCTGAACCCGATGACCGATGCGAATCTGGTCCGCTTGCTCGGCAGGCAAGTGACTCGTCCCGTCGGGCTGATTCCCTACGAAGTCGTGCAACGTGGCGTGGCTGCTGTCCAGGCTGCACTCATCTCGCTACGCGAAGCTGGCAAACCATTCATTGTTGCCGACGCGCTCGATGGCGATCATTTGCGAACGCTGGCTGCCGCCTGTGCCGAGATGCCACTCGTTACGGCGGGCTCTGGGCTGGCAATTGGACTTCCGGCTGCGTACCGCGCGAGCGGCTTGCTGCCTGTGGAATCCACACGCGCCTCGCTGCCAACGGTTCCCGGCCGCACGGCAATTGTGGCTGGAAGTTGCTCGACGGCAACGCAGCAGCAAGTGGAATGGATGAAGGCCCGTTGCCCAACCCGTTTGCTCGATGCGCGGCGTTGTGTCACCAGCAACGAAGAAGTGGTGAACGAAGTGCTGCGCTGGGCCAGCAGCCAACAGGCCGCCCAGCCGCTCTTGATTTATTCGACCGCAGCGCCGGGAGATGTCGCGGCGCTGCAAGGAGAATTTGGGCGCGAAGCCGTGGCGGGAGCCGTCGAAGCGGCGCTAGCGAGAATCACCCTTGCGCTGGTCGCCGAATGTGGCGTACGGCGGCTGATCGTCGCTGGAGGAGAAACCGCGGGCGCGGTTGTTTCTCGACTGGGAGTTCAAGCCTTGAAAATCGGTCCGCGGATCGTGCCGGGCGTTCCGTGGACGGAGTCGATTGGTGAGCAACCGCTGGCGCTGGCGCTCAAGTCGGGCAATTTTGGCGGTCCCGATTTCTTTCAGGTGGCTCTGGAGATGCTGCCATGAACGAACGCGAGCTGCGAGAACAAATGGCCCTTCACGGCCGCTCGCTCTTTGAGCGCGGACTGACCAGCGGGAGCTCCGGCAATATCAGCGTGCGATACGAGAACTCGATCTTGGTCACGCCGACGAATTCGTGTTTGGGAAGGCTCGACCCCGAGCGAATTTCCAAGCTCGATGGGAGTGGTCACCTGTTATCGGGCGACAAGCCGTCGAAGGAAGCCTTTCTGCATTTAGCCTTGTACCGCGCGCGGCCCAATGACCGGGCCATCGTCCATTTGCATTCGACCTATGCCGTTGCCGTCTCCTGCCTGGCTGAAGTCAATTCGACGGACGTGCTGCCGCCGATCACCGCTTACTACGTCATGCGCGTCGGTTGTTTGCCATTAGTCGCTTACTATCCGCCGGGTGATCAAGGGTTGGCCGGCGAAGTCGAGCGTGCCGGCCAGGCATCCCACGCGATGCTCCTCGCGAATCACGGTCCCGTCGTTTCCGCCGGCGATTTAGAATCAGCCGTTTATGCGATCGAGGAGCTGGAGGAGACGGCCAAACTGCACTTACTTTTGCTAGGCAAGCGGGCGCGGTTCCTCACGACGGAGCAGTGCTTGGAACTGCGTCAACATTTTCCCACCTAGAGCCAATCGACTTTCGAGAAGGACATATGGGTACTTATCGGATTGCAGCCTTGCCGGGAGACGGCATCGGGCCAGAGGTTCTGGGTGCCACGCTGGCCGTGCTTCAGCATGTAGTCAGTGGCACACCGGGGTTAACGCTGAACATCACGCCCTACGAGGCGGGTGCGATGCACTATCGCCAGCATGGCGAAACAATGCCTGCTCGCGTGCTGGAGGAGTGTTTGGCCGCGGACGCCGTGCTGCTCGCCGCGATCGGCCTGCCGGATGTTCGCTGCCCCGACGGAACCGAGGTGCAGCCAGTGATGATGATGGGACTGCGGCGAGCGTTGAATTTGTACGCGGCGGTGCGGCCGGTGAAGCTCTATCCCGGCGTGCCCTGTCCGCTGCGAACGGCTGAAGCCGGCATCGACCTGGTGATTATTCGCGAAAATCTGGAGGGGCTCTTTGCCTCGTTTGGCGGCGGTTGCTTGCTGAACGACGAAGTGGCGACCGATACGATTGTGATCACGCGTTCTGGGACACAGCGAGTCGTTGATTTTGCGTTCCGCCTGGCTCGGCGACGTCAGGGCAGGCCAATCGATGGCCGCAAATCGGTCACCTGCGTCGATAAGGCGAATGTCTTCCGTAGCTTCGCCTTTTTTCGCAAAGTCTTCTTTGAAGTGGCAGCTCAATACCCCGATGTCGCGGCGGAGGCGGCGTATGTCGATGCGATGAGCCTGCACATGGTTCAGAATCCGTCGGCCTATGACGTCCTCGTCATGGAAAACCAGTTTGGCGACATTCTTTCGGACCTCGGCGCGGGGATCGTCGGCGGACTGGGCCTGGGGCCATCGGCCGAAATCGGCGATCGACATGCTTTGTTTCAGCCGTCGCATGGCACCGCGCCGCAACTTGCCGGCCAAAACGTGGCGAATCCGCTCGCCATGATTTTGTCGGCCAGCATGATGCTGGAGTGGTTGGCCGAACGCCATCAAGACCAAGCCGCCGGCCAGGCCGCCGCGCTGATCGAACGCGCGGTCAGCCGGGTGCTGCGCGCGGGTCGAACCGTTACCAGGGATTTAGGCGGAACGGCCAGCACGGCTGATGTTGGCCAGGCGGTCATTGGAGCAATTGAGGATCAGTAGAGGCAGCGGAAACACAAATTGCCCTGCCACGTTCATACGACTAAAACTTTCCACTCTCCGGAATTCTATAATGAAAACCAGCTCTTGTTTCCTGACAATTTTTGGCTCGTTGGCAGTGCTGTGGGCGTTTGTTTTCCCACTCGCGGTGCAGGCAGCAGATGCCACCGCGCCTCTCGTGTCGGATGCGGTAGTTTTTGAAGAAGTCGATGGCACGTTAGCAATCGAAGCAGAGCATTTTTACAAGCAGACGCTTAACAGCGTGCGTGCCTGGCACGTTATGTCGTCGCGGGCCGCGCCAGCCATTACACCGGACGGCGATCCTGCCCATGTGGACGGTGCGGCGGGCGGCGCTTATGTCGAGGTATTGCCCGACACGCGACGATCCGATCAAAACAAGCTGATTGCCGGAGAGAACTTCTCCAACGATCCAGGCAAAATGGCCGTTTTGCACTACCGAGCCCATTTCAATACTCCTGGGCGCTATTACGTCTGGGCTCGGGCCTACTCGACCGGCGCGGAAGACAACGGGCTGCACTTCGGCCTCGATGGCCAATGGCCCGCCAGCGGCCAGCGTTGGCAAACCGTTGCGAAAAACGGTTGGCAATGGGACAGCAAGCAGCGCACTCAACAGGTTCACACAGGCGAGCCGTTCCAACTGTTTCTGGACATCGACAAACCCGGTCCGCATGAGATCACGATCGCCATGCGCGAGGACGGTTTTGAGCTGGACCGCTTCGTGCTCACGACCAAGCGTGAAGATGGCCGCCCGCAGGAGATTGGGCCGCAACCGCGAGTGAAGAGCGGCTCATTGCCCGAGCCCTTCCAATTTATCGCGGCGCAAGCCGCGGTTGCGGCTAACGACAGCCCTTTGCCCTGGCC
>JANNTN010000302.1:0-5480 GCA_031394445.1 Anatilimnocola sp. | reverse complement strand
CTACGAGCTGCTCACCGGCACGACCCCCTTCGACAAGGAGACCCTCAGCAAAGCCGGCCTCGATGAGATGCGCCGGATGATCCGTGAAGACGATCCCCTGCGCCCCAGCGCCCGCATGAGCACGCTCCAAGCCGCAGCCCTATCCACCATCTCCCAGCGCCGCAGCACCGATCCTCGTCGCATTTCAGCGACGCTTCGCGGTGAACTCGATTGGATCGTGATGAAATCCCTTGAAAAAGACCGCTCCCGCCGCTACGAATCCGCCTCCGCCCTTGCCACCGATATCCAACGTTACCTTTCCGACGAACCCGTCCTCGCCTGCCCCCCAACTACCATGTACCGCTTTCAAAAATTCGCCCGTAAACACAAACCCGCCCTCGCCACCGCCGCCGCCATTGCACTCTGCCTCCTCCTCGGCACCACCGTCAGTGCCTGGCAGGCCGTGAGAGCCACTACAGCCGAGGAACAGGCCAATGTCAACGAAGCGCAGGCTAAGGCAAGCGCCCAAGAAGCCAAGGAGAAAGCCAAAGAGGCCACAACGCAGCGCAACGAGGCCCAACAGCAGCGCGACGAAGCTCAAAGGCAGCGCGACGAGGTGAAAGCTCTTTACGAAAAACTTCAGGCGACGCAGGCCGAACTGCGGAGCACACTGTATGCGTCAAACATGAACCTGGCTCGCCACGCTTGGGATGCAAACGATGCCGGGCGGCTGCAGACGCTGCTCGCTCAGCACCGTCCCAAGCCTGGTGAAACCGACCTGCGCGGCTTCGAGTGGCATTATCTTTACCGGCAAAGCCATTCAGAGATTCTCAATCTCAAGATTAGCGGCCGTAGCGTGGCCTACAGTCCAGACGGCAAGCGCCTGGTTAGTGCAAGCAGCGACGAGATCAAGGTTTTGGATAGTGAGACCGGCCGGTTACTCCGAACCATCAAGGGCGGAAGCGCAGGAGGGAACTGGTACAACGGCGTAGCCTTCAGCCCAGACGGAAAACGCTTGGCTGGTTGGGCCGGGTTTGGCACACGGCAGGGCAAGGTTTGGGATGCAGAGACAGGCCAGGAACTGCTCACGCTCAACGCCCCTTGTTTTACCGTCGCCTTCAGCCCCGACGGCAAGCGTGTGGCCAGTGCTGGCTGGGCTCCCGCCAGCGAACGTGAATTTAGATGCCAAATGAACCTGTGGGACGCGGAGAGCGGCCAGCAAGTGTTCTCCATAAAGTCAAACCGCATCGCCGGCAGTATGGCATTCAGACCGGACGGCAAACACATCGCCTGTGGCACGAAGGTGTTTGATGCGCAAACAGGCGAGGAACTCTTCGATCTGAAGCAAACCGGGGACACTTGCGTGTCCTACAGTCCCGATGGCAGACGGCTGGCTACCGCTTCGAGAAGCGGGCTGAAAGTCTGGGACTCCCAGAATGGCCAGGAACTTCTGACCATTCAAGCGATTCCCGATGGCGCTACCAACGTGGCGTACAGCCCGGACGGTAAACGATTGGCCGGCGCGTGTAACGACAGAACAGTAAGAACATGGGATACACAGACCGGCAAGGAAGTGTTCGCGATCAAGGGAACCGGCTGGGTAAATGGCGTGACCTTCAGCCCGGATGGCGCTCGTTTGGTCACGAATGGTGACACTGTGCAGATTTGGGATGCCCAAAACGATCAAAGGCCACTTACTCTCAAGGCGAGTGACGCATCTTATGTCGCGAGCGTCGCTTATAGCCCGGACGGGAAACATTTGGCCTCAAGTGGGCAAGGGAGTAGCACGGCCCCCTCCCCCTTGGGACAGGTCAAGATCTGGGACGCACAGGCCGGCAAAGAACTGTTTACCTTAAAGGTTGGCAACACCGGACGCCTTGGAAGTGTAGCCTACAGCCCCGACGGGAAGCGTCTGGCCACGGATGGTGAAACTTTGAAGATGTGGGATGCGCTAACTGGCCAAGAACTTCTATCCCTCGCGCACGATAACCACGATCACCGCGGCAACGATAGTCTGGCCTTTAGCCCGGACGGCAAGCGCGTGGCGAGTTGTAGCGGCTTGGGAGGAGGAAGGGGCCCAGGCTATGTGAAAGTGTGGAATGCGCTAACTGGCCAAGAACTGCTCTCGATCGACGACAAGAATCATGTCCTCAGCGTTACGTTTAGTCCGGACGGCAAACGCCTGGCAGGTGGTACGGGTTTCTTTCGACAAGGGGAGAGCAACACAAAGGTTTGGGATGCCGCGACTGGTCAGGAACTCCTAATCATCAAGGGGCTTGAATTGCGTAACCTAAAGTTTAGTCCCGACGGTAATCGTCTGGCCGGATCTTCGGGCGGACAGGTTCGAGTGTTGGACGCCCAGACTGGCAAAGAGCTCCTCAAACTGCCCACCGGCTCTAACGGCTTGGCCTTTAGCCCGGACGGCAAGCGTCTGGTCAGTGCTGCCGGCGACAAAACGGTGAGAGTGTGGGATAGCGAGACCGGCCAGGAACTCCTCACGGTAGAGGGCCACAGCGGTCCCGACAACGGCGTCGCCTTCAGTCCGGACGGCAACCGATTGGCTGCCGGCGGCGTCGACGGCACCGTGAGAATCTACGACGCCACGCCGCAGCCAGAGAAGCCTTGACCGCAAGGGGACCGACGCGGAGAACCGCTGCCAATGCCGGCGGCGGGAGCGGCGGTTTTCAGGCCCGGAGGGCCGACAAGAAGTAGCCCGGTCCCGTCAGGGCCGGGAAAAAGCGGAATCATAGTTGGTGAATGGGAGGTCCGAAGGACCGGCACTCCTGCGCCGCCAATGAGGCGTTGCCGACGTACCGGCCCTCCGGGCCTTCGAAAAATCCTTCGAGATTGCGGCGCTTCCCCCAACCTCACGGTTGGGGCTATTTCCTGCCGGGCCTCCGGCCCTGAGAACCGCCACGCCGCTGCCGGAGAAGCCGTGACCCTGGCCCTTTGGGGCCACACGCATTTCCTGGCATTGCCGACGATCGCGGTTTATTCTGTCGGCATGTCCGACGTGACGCGCATCTTGGCGCAGATTGAGCAGGGCGATTCGACGGCGGCGGAGAAGCTGTTGCCGCTGGTGTATGGGGAGTTGAGGAAATTGGCGGCGGTGAAGCAGGCCCAGGAGAAGCCGGGGCAGACGCTGCAGTCCGCGACTTTACGCCCGCACGTGCCGTGGCTGATCCATCAGCCCCAGCCGTTTCATCTTCTTATACAGCGTCGTCCGGTTGATCCCCAGCGCATCCGCGGTCGCGTTCCGATTCCAATTGTTCAATTCCAACACTTCCCGAATGATCTGCCGTTCCGGTGCTTCCATCGCGTCCTTCAGCGCCTTGCCAGCCTGCGACTGTCCCGGCATCCCCGGACCAGCCGCCAAATGCCCCGGCAGATCCTCGGCATGAATATCCGGCCCTCGGCTCAGTAACACCGCCCGCTCCACCGCATTTTGCAGCTCGCGCACATTGCCCGGCCAGTGATAATGCTGCAGCGCCGCTATCGCGTCCTCGCCAAATCGCACCGACGTCTTCCCTGCTTCCTCGCACGTCCGATTCAAAAAATGTTCGGCCAAAAGTGGAATATCCGAAATCCTCTCCTGCAGCGGCGGCAGTTCGATGTTCACCACGTTCACCCGGTAATACAGATCCTGGCGAAACCGCCCCTGCTGCACCGCAAGAGTCAAGTCTTCGTTTGTCGCCAAAATGACGCGTGTATCAACATGCTGCGTCTTGGTGCTCCCCACCGGCTCAAATTCGAATTCCTGCAGAATCCGCAGCAGCTTCACCTGCAACCCCGGCGATGCCGTGCTGATCTCATCCAGAAAGATCGTGCCCTTGTCCGCTTGCTTGAACTTGCCAATCCGATCGCCTGTCGCGCCAGTGAACGAACCTGCCGCATGGCCAAACAGTTCGCTCTCCAACAGCGTCTCCGGCATCGCACCACAAGCTACTTCGACGAAACTCTGCTCGCGCCGACTGCTGCGCCGATGAATCGCCCGAGCCAACAGCGACTTACCCGTTCCACTTTCCCCGGTCACGAGGACCGTCGCCTTTGTATCGGCAATCCGATCCACCATATCGAACACGCGCTGCATCCGATGGTCGTGCCCAACGATGTTTTCCAGACCAAACCGCAGATCGAGCTGTGCTTTCAGTTTTTGATTCTCCGCGATCACTTCGCGCTGCCGCAGCGCCCGATCGATCGCCATGCTCAATTCGTCATCGATCAGCGGCTTCGTGAGCAAATCGAAGGCACCCGCCCGCAAAGCGTCGATGCCTGTCTCGATCGTCGCATAACCGGTGATCAGAACCACCGTCGTTTGCGGGTAATGCTTTTTGCAATGCGCGAGCACCTCAAACCCGTCGCCGTCGCTCAGTCGCACGTCGGCCAGGACTAGTTCGAACGGCCGCTTGGCCAGTTCGGCAACCGCCGTCTCGCGCCCGGCAGCCGTCGCCACCTCATATCCCAGCGTGCGCAGCCAATCGGCCATTGAGTCCAAGAGAAGACGGTCGTCGTCCACTAAGAGGAGGGTGCCCTGCTTCATGGCAATTCGTTCCCGCGGCAAGTGTGGTATCGCGGAAACATGGGAGGATGTTCCGCCGTAGGGAACCTAGTCCACGGTTGCGATTGGTCAACAAAATAGAGCGGGTAGGCCAGGCTTAACGGTCGTAGCGACAGTGACCCCTAGAATCTCATGCACCTTGCCTATTGGCAGGTCGGAAACAACGCTTGGAGCTGACCTAAGTGCCAAATCCATCGGAACTTACTGATGATCAAAAGCGGCAGTTCAAAAATATCGTCGAAAAGGAGCATGCTTGAGGAAAGTCCATGCTAGAGTATGATTTTCTTCCCACGAAAGAATGGGATTACGTGTACTCATGAATTTTAAGCTGCAGGGCTAGTTTACGACGCCGAGAATATCACTTAAGTTATCGCGCTCATTGCTGACAACTGCATGAATGATGCCATTAATCGGCGAATTCTGATGGGTCAGGCAGGCCTGGGCGAGGCGCTGCCCATCCATTCATCTTGGGACGCAACATGAAAATTAAGTTGTTGGTGGCGGACGACCATGCGGTCGTTCGCGAGGGGATTTCCACGATCTTGAAGGGCTCGGATATTCAAGTCGTGGCCGAGGCCGAGACGGGGAATCAGGCCATCGAACGGGCCATGAATCTGCAACCCGATGTCGTGTTGCTGGATGTCCGTATGCCCGATACCGATGGCTTGGAAGCCCTGGAACGAATCATGGATCGCTCGCCACGCACGAAAGTGGTGATGTTCACCGCCCACGACAATCCGACCTACGTCGCCCGAGCTGTCGCGCTCGGTGCCGCGGGCTTTGTGATGAAGGGGGCCAGCAAGGACGAGATCGTTAACGCCATCAATCGAGCCCACACCGGTCTTCCGCCAGAAACCGACAGCCTGATGGGTAAAGTGCGGAACACGATGGCCCGCCGCCGTCCAGATCCGAAAGAGCGTCGTGTAGGGAAAGAGTGTTGCTT
>JANNTN010000121.1:0-3015 GCA_031394445.1 Anatilimnocola sp. | reverse complement strand
CCAGCCATAAGCCGCCGCATTCCATCTTATAAACCATCTCCCCCTTGGTCTTTTTGCCACTTTCCTCCGTCATCACCGCGTCCCAAGCACCCTCCAGCTTCTTCATGCGGGCATGTTCGGGGCCAGGTGTGGGAGCAGGGGGCGCTCCTTCCTGTGCAAATGCGGAACAACAAGCGAAGAGCAGACCACAAACGACCGTAACCGACAGGCGATACGACATGACGCTTCTCCTTCGAAATGACAAAACAACTTCCAAGGGCCGAAAGATAGCAAATGTTCACATTGGATGCAACCGGGGCGGCACGCAGAATCCCAGCTACGCCTTGCGAATGAATTCCGCCGCAAAGCTCCGCACTTCCTTGCCATTGAGCACATGCACCATCCGCAACTGATGAATCGTCGCGTCGCTGAATTGGCCGAGTGGCAAATGCACCCACTTTTTCTTGTATCGCTGCGCCAAGCGTCGCCAGCCAGCCCCCGGGGGCGCGGCAGAAAGCAAGGCAATCTGCGGACAGGAGCTGTAGCAGCAAGCAGCGGCCAACAGACGTTCTTCCAGGGTTTCCGTGAAGTCGAGCGACCGATCCTGCCAAATGTCGGGAATTGATACCGGCGGATAGAAGAACAACGCTCCACCGTAGCTGGCCAGTGCGATACCTGGGCCGACCAACTCTTTCGAAAAGTCGGACGCAAAAAATGCCAGCGTCGATTCCTCCTGGTGCTCTGCGTACCACGTTGTCCGCCACGGGTAGTCGCGCGGATCGGCGGGTGAATCGAACAGCATCACCACGCAATCCAGCTTGCCGCTGCTCGGCGGCAAAACCTTCACATAGATTTTTTCCTCGTACCAATGCCGCAACGTGTCGCGAATGTCGATGCCGTCCAAAATGCTCGTCGTGAACGGCTCCGTGCGGGCCAGGTCCGCCCCCATCACCGCCCTGGCCCGATCGAACACGTGCGCCCGAAAATCCTCGATCTGCTTGTCTTCTGGCGGCCAACTGCATTGCGAAAACGGATTCCACTGCATCCGCCATTGGTCCCGCTCGCGTCGATCCGGCCGCTTTTGCAGTTGCAGACCCCGCCAGATCAGCGGCGGCCCAGGCAGACGATTCACCAATCGCACAATTTCCCCGTCCGGCAGCCGCCCGCGATCGACGCTCAAGCTGATCGGTGGCAATTCCAGATCATCCTGATACGGATATTCGCGGGCCGCCTCGGCTACATGCAACGCGTATTGGTCGCCTGCGGTTTGCTTGGCCGCCGTGATGATCGTGTACAAATCCGGCGTGAACCGCCGCTCGAACAATGTGAGATTGCGAATGTACTTCAAGCACTGCCGCAGCAAGTTCGGCGTGATCTTTCGCGCCCGGCGCTTCAGTTCGTTTCGATAATCCTCCCGCGCGGTCAGCAGTAATTCTTTGACGCCGTCAATCGACAGATTCTCGTCGTCCTCAAGCTCCGCCCGCGCCCGCTCATAGAGGCCGGTGATGAACGGCAATTCACCCAGCATGAACAGCAGGGTCCGATGCTCCGGCTGATAGAGCGAAGTTTCCTCAACTTCGTCATTCTCTGCCTCAGGTTCCTGCCGCTCGACGTACGCCTCGCGAATCCACGGCCAATCCAAAATCGAGCACACGAACAAGATCGATCGATGTCGCTCCTCCAATTGGCGCAGTTGCCCAGCCATGTACACGATACGATCGCGAACTTGCCGCAATTTCGGCCGCTCAATCGCCGGCAGCACCGCCACGGCAAACTGCTCCGGAGTCACCTGCTTCAGCGCATAAGCATCCGGCAATACCGCCGAGTTCGGCTCGAAGCGGCTCGTCTCCAAATCGATGAACGCCCGCGGGATGTTCTCACTGATTGCGGCTCGCAGCGCCGCGATCACCGGCTGACAAGGATCGATCGGCACATAGCTGTGTGTCGGCTCCTCGTCGCCATCTTCCGGCTCGACCTCATCGTCGTCATCCGACTCATCATCGTCATCCGAATAGTCAGCATCCGGCGACCATTCCTCCCCAAACCGTGGCGATTCCGGCTGCGTCACCATCGTCGGGCTCGGCAACAGCTCGATCCCCCGCTCCACATCTGCCTGAAACGACGGCGGCAACGGCACCGCCACGCAGTCGAACGACTGCTCCAGCATCACCCGCCTCACCGCTAGCGCAAAATCACCACTGCCGTGAATGACGGGGAGACAGAAAATGCGTGTGCTTAAGCGAAGAACGTCATGGTTCGTCTTGTTTATCAGAGTAGTACTTCCTAAAGTCGGCATGGAGGTCGGGAAATTCGCCAACCCACTATCCCGCAGTCTTTTCAAAGAAATTCTCTGGCCACTCGTCGGGAATCTCTGGCGAAACGTCGATCGAAACGAGGTGTCGTGTGTTCGGCTGGTTACTCGGGATTTCTATCCTGAGAATTCCGTTGGCGTCTGCTTCGATGGTGAACTTATGGTTATTCATTAGGCGCATCATTATGCGATGAACTTGAATGCCCGAAGAGGTTGAGCGATTACCATTGCAGGAGGTTCAGCCAAATCATTACTCATTCCTCCTCATCCTCTTCCCGATCCGGATGCAGCGGATCATCCGAATCGAAGAAAAAGTCCCCCAGCCCCAAAGGCACATTGTCGCCGCCCAGGGTTCGCGCTCGTCGCTTGGCGACGGCTTCTACGTCCAGCGCATCCGAGCCCAGGCATTTCTCAACCGCTTCCCGCCAGGCAACATCCTTCGCCAGCGGATGCGTGTGGTCTTGAGCCAACCGCTTGAGCGCGAATCGCCACAAATTTAGACCATCGCGCGCCGAAAAATCCAATTGCAACTCGTGAGAGCGCTGCAGAAACTCGACTGTCATCGCCAGCATATCGGACTCGGCGAACGGCAAATGGTATTGCAGTATCGCCAACTCGTCCTGCCGGTTTGGGAACCCGAGTGGCAAGGTCGGTTGCAGTCGGCTAAGTATGTAGTCCGGAATCTCGTACGTTGAATCGTCTTGGTTCATCGTCACAGCGCAACG
>JANNTN010000284.1:0-11565 GCA_031394445.1 Anatilimnocola sp. | reverse complement strand
CAACAATCTCAAGCAGATGGGCATTGGCATCCACAATTATCACGACACCTTTCAAAAGCTCCCGTTCGGCTGGAGCGACCGTGGAGCCGGTTGGACGACGATGCTCCTCCCCTACATCGAGCAGCAGAACCTGTGGAGTTCGCTCAAGTTCAATGAAGCGGACAACTGGGACTCCGCCAACTCCGACAATCAACGCGCTTGCGGCACGTTTATCACGGCGTTTCGCTGCCCCAGTATGGCCAATGTTCCCAAGCATCTCACCAATCAAAGCATTCCAAACCGCGTGCCAACATCCTATCGCGGCGTCGCCTCCTCCACGGCCGATTCGGATGACGCCAGCACCTCCAAGGTCGGTCGCTCTTTAGAGCTGAAAGACCAGGAAGGCGTGTTTTTCGGTTGCAGCCATGTGCGCCTCGCCGAAATTGTTGATGGCACCTCCAACACGTTGGTGATCGGTGAGTCGTATTTCGACACCTTCTCTCAAGACGGCAACCAAATGGACTTCTGGTACATCGGATCGCCGCAAATCGATCCGTGCATCTGCGTTGGCAGTGGCACCGGCGGCACGGAGTTCAGCGAGTTCTGCGGCTCCACGGGCGTGCCCTTCAACGCCCGAGCCATCCCCTCCACCAGCGGCTACGTGAAAGAGCTTTCGTTCAGCAGCCTGCATCCCAGCGGCGGACACTTCTGCGTGGGCGATGGCTCCGTGCGGTTCATGTCTTTCAACATCAACCAGCAAACCTATCAAGGCCTCGGCAGCCGCAATGGCGGCGAGTCTTTAGCCGATTTCTAATCTTTCAACTTCGTCTGCCACTCAACCAGCCTTTCCATCCCATCAGCCGGGAGCAAACCTGCTCCCGGAACGCCACGAAGCAGTTTTCTTTCTCTCGAAAATTCAGCCAATCATGAAGTATTTTCTGTCGCTTCTGTCGTTGCTCGCCATCAGTGTCCTCCTCGGCTGCGGCTCCAAAGATGGCTATGCCGAGCTCGGCCTCGTCGAAGTGTCTGGCACCATCACGCTCGACGGCAAGCCGCTCCCGCAAGCCAAAGTGATTTTTGAAAGCGAAGACAAACGCACCGCCACCGGCACGACCGACTCTGCCGGCCATTACAAGCTCATGTACGATAGCCAAACGCCCGGTGCGTTGCCCGGCCCCAAAATCGTCCGCATCACCACGGCCGATGTTGATGTCGAAGGGGGCGGAGCGGCCGAAGGAGCGGCTGCCGCCAAAGAATCGCTCCCCCCGCGCTACAACGCCAAATCGGAGATCAAAGCCGATGTCTCTGCCGCCAAAAAAAACCACGATTTCACCCTCACATCCACGCACTAACCGCCGACACCATCGCCCCTGACCCCTGGCTCCTGCCCCCTGATTTCTCACCTCTCACCACTCCCTCGGCTCTCCAGCGGCAACTTCCGATACTCCACTTCCAACGACAGCAAATTCATCGCGGTAACATATAGCCGCCCTGCTTGCGGCCCCCAGCGGTCGGCAATCGGCAACAGCGGATCCCAACTGCCACTCATGGCCCCGCGCCGAACCTGCGAGTTCACCAGCATCGGATGTAGCTTGCCGGTCCACGCTTGCCACCGCGCTCCGCCGTGTTGTGCCATCACCTGCGTCGCGTAATACCAATAATACGTGTCCCGCTCGTTCTGCCGCGCCGTCCCCTCGCCCGGCAAATTCGCACCCAAAAAAACCGCCCCGCGGGCAAAGTTCGGATTGTCTCGCCGCCAGCCGGTGTACAGCCGCATGAGCAGACCCACCGCCGTCATCGTTTTGCTCACCGCCCGGCCATGCCGCTGCTCCGGCGATTCCGGCGCATACGGGTTGTAGCAATACAAATAGGGAACGCTGGACGATTGCTGAGCCGCGTCGAGCCACCGGCTGATCTTCTGATAGGCGCTCGGCGATACAGACAGCCCCGCCAGCTCGCCGCTCTTCAGTGCCATCGTCATCCACCCGCTCACCGACGTATCCGCTCCTACCCCCGGCGCGTATCGCCAGCCTCCCCGCTCCGTTTGCTGTGCCGCGACGATGAAGTCCATCCCTCTCTGCGCCGGCTCGCGCAGCACGGGGTCTTGCGTCATGCCATACGCCTCGCACAACACAATCGTGGCAATAGCATGGCTGTACAGCCACACGCTGCGATTCGACGCATCCTCCAGTGGCTCAAACAAATCGCCATTTGTCTGCTGATGGGCGATCAAATACGCCAGTCCTCCGGCCACCACATCCTTGTATGCTGCCTCGCGATGGTTGTAGCCCGCTCCCTGAAAGGCCAATAGCGCCAAAGCCGTCGCCGCCGTGTCGCTCACCAGCGTGGCCTCTTCCGGAAAACCTTGTAAGCTCCAGCTTCCATTCAAGTGTTGCTGCCGAGCCAAAAAAACCAGGCCGCGTTCGATGGTTTCTTCGCTCTCCAAAGGTTTGCCATCGGTTCCATTGCGTTCCCCGCCCTGCAATCGCGCCGCTCGCCCACTGAATGCTTCGAAAGGCACAACTGGAGCGGCAACTCGTGGCAATTGCCCTGGCCGCGTTGGCCTCGCCACCGTTGCCAGCTCACTGGGCGCGATCTCCACGCGTTCGTTCGCGCTCGTCCCGCGAGCACGGGCCGGCAGTTCGATTGCGCTCGCCGAGCCAGCCCGAGCCACCCGCGGTTCGCTGGCCACTTCTATCGGCACAGCCCCCGTCGGCCTCGTCGCTGCCGAACCCGTCGTTTTCGACCGAATCCCGACCGACGCAATCGGTGTGTGATCGCGCACGGCTTGTTCGACAACCGCTTGCGCCATCGCCGGCAGTTCAATGCTCCGATTTAGCTCCACGTCCACAGCACCCACCGGCACGCGTCGCGCAGCATCCACCCGCTCAGGGGCCGCGCTGCTCGCCACCGCCGGCTGATAGACCGGAATCTTCCTCTTAAAATCCTGAGGCTGCTTCGCAACCTCTTGAGACTCGCGTGCCAGCTCCACAGAACTCACCGCTGCTGTTACGGGTGTCGCCGCCGCTTCGCGCCGTGCCAACGGCGATTCAACAGCCTGCACCGTCGGAGCCGGCACGGCTGCTTCCGTTGCAGCTCTCGGTAGCTCAATCTCCCGCGCTGGCATGTTCACCTCTGCCGCGAGCGACCGCTCGGGCTTCGGCATCTCGGCCTGGGGAGTTGCCGGTGCTTCCTCCGCTACTTTTCGCTCAACCTCAAGCGTCTCCGGCTTCTGTTGCTTCTCCTCGATTTGCGGCGTCTCCACGGCCGGCGCTGGCTCGCGAACCAGCTTCTCGCGTTCTAGACGTTGGCGTTCTTGTTCCGTCAGCGGCGTCTCGGCCTCCACGGGCTTCTCAAAGTCTTGCTGCGGCTGCAATTCATCCGGCAAATGCGCCGTGGGCCGATACTCGGCGATCAGCTTTGGCCGACGCGACTCGCTGCCCTGCTGGTTGGGAACCAAAGCAATCGGCGAACCCGTTTCCAGCTTCGCATGCACCATCTGAGCCACGAGCACGGCGTGCAGCACCACGCACAATACCAGTGCCAATTGCAACGGCCGCCGAATCCACCGCGCATCGACAAACGACACGGCAATTGCCGCCAGAATCGTCGTAATGCCAATCGTGTTCACCAGCGGCCAGGCAGTTTCCAGCCAGGCGGCCCCCTCCGTCGGCCGATGCACAAAGCACAGCCCAATCAGCAATGCCCCGAGCGCCGCGACCGATAGTTGCACCGGCCACACTTCGTCGTCGAAATAGCGACTCGCCGGCGGGTTACGATCGTGTTGGTTATCAGCCATGGCTGGCGAATCCTCGCTCCCCGTTCTCACGGTTCATCCGCCAGTGATGCCGAATAATCCTGAATTCCCGCCTGATTGCACAGCCGCATCGCCACCGCGACAAAATCCCACGCCACACGCTTATCGGCGCGAATAATCACCGTTTGCGTCGCCGGGTTGTCTCCCGCCGCCCGCACCAGCATGTCCCCGAGCTCAGCCGGTGCCAGCGTGCGGCCGCGCACGCTATATGCCCCAGTCTGATCGATGTTGACAAAAATCTCCCGCGGTTTCGCCGTCAGCGGCATCGCCGCCGTCCCCTCGGGCAATACCACCTTCAACTCCCGCTCGTCATTTGCAAACTGGCTAACCACCATGAAAAAAATCAACAGGTTGAACACCATATCCATCATCGGAGTCAGGTCCAACAACCCCAACGCTCGTCCGCGATTGATCTGAACTGCCATTTTTCTTTACGACTCCCGCCCCGAGCCTCGCCCCGGAAACGTCCTCAACCTCAATTCGCTCTCCACCACCGTGTTCCTCATCGGTTCGCTTCCACCGTCGCCGCCCCCCTGCCCTTCCGCCACCGCCGGCAGCAAGTGAAACATCAACTCATCGATCTGGTGAAACGACGACAAGATTTTTCCTTCGAGCAAATGCGACATCAACAGCGCGGGAATCGCCACTGCCAGCCCCGCAAACGTCGTCACCAGCGCCGTATATATGCCCCCCGCCAGCATCGTCGTTCGGTCCGCGACCACTTCCGTCACTGTCAGGCGGTGAAAAGCCATGATCATTCCTTGAATCGTCCCAATCAGCCCCAGCATCGTCGAAATGCTCGCCGCCAGATTGATCCAACGCACGTTGGCATACAGCCGGTCCGCCTCCCGCTGGCTGGCTTGGGCCACGGCCGACTCAATTTCACTTGCCGGCCTGCCTGCCCGCGCCAACATGGCCTGCACCACATTGGCCGCTGCCGAGGGAAATCGCTCGCACAGCCGCCGTGCCTCCCGTGTGTCAAAACCATCCGGCCTGTTGCTCAATTGTTCCAAACCGCGGGCCAGTTCCGCAGGCAAAACACGCTGCCGCCGCAGTGCAAACAGTCTTTCCAGCGACATCGTCACCGCCAGGACCGACATCGCGGCGATCGGAATCATGAACACTCCACCCGCTACCGCCAAATCCCAAAGCCGAATCGAAGTATCTACCGGCGCAGTCACCTCGCTCGCTGCCGCCGTTTCCGCTCCCTTCTCCTTATTCTCACTCTCTTCCTGACTCGCCCGCACGACGACAGCGCACAAAGCCGCCACCATCGCCAGCGACAAAACCCCACGCCAGATTTGCCATCCTCCACGCACTCGCATTCCCTCAACCTCTTCCTCTCTGCTGCTTTCGTGTCATTTGTAAATCCCTAGTTCCCAAGCTCCGCTTGGGAACTCACCCTCCCGAAGCTCCGCTTCTCTCCGTTTCCTCTGCTTGCTCCTGTTCCTTCCTTATCCGTGTTGATCCGTGTTGATCCATGTTCATCCGTGGCTATATCTCTTTCTGCTTTCGTGTCATTCGTGTCATTCGTGTTTTTCGTGGTTCCACCTCCTGCTTCACAGCTTCCCCAGCGCCGCCAACCGCTTCTTCGCAATCTCCGCCAATTCATGGCCGCCATGCCTATCCACCACGAATCGATAACAGCGCTCCGCATCCGCTACCAGCCGTTGCTTCATCGCCGCCTCACGAGCACTCGCAATCTGCACCTCCGCGCATCGACCCGCTTCATACCCACTCTTCGCTTGCCAGTTCTTTGTTTCCTCGCCTGCGTCTTCTCCGCCATACCCATACATCGCCCGCTGAAACTCGCGGCTGGCCTCATCATACTTCTTCTCGGCAAACAGTAACTCACCCCGCATGAACCGCGCTCGCGCACCGACGTGGCTCTTCGCCTGATTCGCGGCCACATCAAAATGCTCCAGAGCCGCCGCCGTTTCCTTCTGGTTCTGCTTGGCCCAACCCAGCTCATATTGAGCCTCAGCCACAAGTGGTGATTCGGGCAGCTCCTCGATCAATTGCGCCAACAGCTTGGAGCTTCTCTCCCAATCCTTAAGCTGCGCCGCCGCCTGCCCGGCATGCAGCAGCAACATCGCCTGCGCCGTTGGCGATGGCGGCTTCGTTTGCAGCGCCGCTTGATACGCCTCCACCGCCTCCACATATTTCACCTGCTTAAACAAGCACTCGGCTTTCATGAAGCGGGCATCCGCCGCCAGCGCGCCGCGCGGATGCCGCTGCAGTTGCTCGTCAAAATGCTTCAGCGCCGCCGCCAAACTCGGCAACTGATACTCCGCCCAGGCCAGCTTATACGTCGCCTTCTCCTCCAGTTCATCGCTCGGCTTCGCGCCCCGGCATTTTTCATACGCTTCCTTCGCCGCCGCCAGTTCTTTCTTCCCATACTGCTCTTCAGCCACATGAAACCACGCCTCGGCTGCCAGCGGACTAGCCGAATACTGCTTTCCCAGCCGGCCAAACGCTTCCGCCGCCGCGTCCTCTTTTTCCTGAGCCTTGCAAGCCCAGCCGATTTCATACAGTGCCTGATCCGCCGCAGTATGTCGCGGGTTGGCCTTTACAAATCCCTCCAGCGACTCCACCGCCCCGGCAAAATTCCTCTGCCCCAC
The DNA here is from genome assembly GCA_031394445.1 of Anatilimnocola sp. Taxonomy (GTDB): domain Bacteria; phylum Planctomycetota; class Planctomycetia; order Pirellulales; family Pirellulaceae; genus CAYLLN01. The sequence continues at coordinate 5,148 of JANNTN010000284.1, read as the reverse complement.
CTGAGCCAGCCCCCGCTCCAGCAGCGCATCGGCCCGCCGCGACTCCTCCGGTTTCGATCGCAGCACGACATCTAAATCCGTCACTGCTCCCGCATACTCGCCCGTCTGCCGGCGGCACAGCGCCCGCCCATAATGGGCATCGCTTGCCAGTGGTTGCTCACCAAATCGCGAAAGAAATTCCGAGAAAGTTTTCTCACCAGCCGCAAATTCCTGGCCTTTATATTCCACCCAACCCTTCCCCAAGAGTGCATACGGAGCCAGCGGCGAATCCCTGAATTTCGTCGCGACAATTTCATATTCACTCTTCGCTGCCACTCGATCCCCCAGCGCCGCCTGAAACTCCCCCAACCGATAATGCGCCTCATCCAGCAACTTGCTGGTGGAATGTTCCTTCACGAGCCGCTTAACGGTGTCCCGCGCCGCTTCGTTTTGCCCCGTCTTGGCCTCCGCCCGTGCAAGGAGCAACAACGCCTCATCCGCCTGTCGCCATTTCGCGTTACTCTCGATCGACTTCGCCAGCGATTGCTTCGCCTCCGCATATCGACCCTCAAAAAAGTGACTCGCTCCCACCAAAAAATTCGCTTCTGCCCGCGCCTCGGCCGATTTCAGATCCTTCACAAGCGGCGATAGCGTTTTCACCGTCCCGCCATAGTCTTTTTTCAAATAGCTGGCCAATCCCGACCGCAACCGCCACAAATCCGCATCGCCGTGATCGGCATTCTCCGCCGCCAGTCGTTGATACCCCGCTTGCGCTTCGTCGTATTTCTTTAGCTGCAAATTGCTCTCCGCCGCCACATATTGCACATCCGCCTTGAGCTCACTCTGCCGATACGCCTCAGCAAATTTCTTCGCTTGCGTCAAAGCCTCGTCATAGTTGCCCAACTTGAACGCCGTGAAAGCCGCCCCATACCGCGCCTGCGGCCCCAAAGCATGTCCCGGCTGTTCATCCGCCAACTTCGCATACTGCACCAGCGACTCTTGCCGTTTCTCTGGCACTTCATACAACGCATCCGCGCGATCCAACCGCAAGTTCGTTGCAAACGGCGCTCCGCTGTGCTTCTCCAACTGCTTCGCGGCCAAATCCGCCGCTTCATTAGGCTTCCCGCGTTTCAGAAAAATCCGGCACAACCAGTGCGCCGCCTCAGCCGCCGCATCACTCTCTTCCCGCGCGGCTTTCTCCAGCCACTTTTGCGCCTCATCGAGCTTCCCCGTCCGATAGAACAGTCTGCCAGCCGACAACGTCGCATCCGCCGCATACTTCGACTTGGGATACTTCCCCGCCAGGTTCGCAAACGCCGCCGCCGCGTCCGCTTCTTTTTCCAGCTTCACGAGACAAAACGCCTGCCTGTACAGCGCCCGATCCGCCGCGGCATTGTTCGTGTCCGCCGCAAGCTGGCCAAACAATTCCGCCGCCCGCGCCGCGTCCCCAGCCTTCAGCACGCTTTCCGCCAGCCGCAATTTCACATCCGCCGCCTGCGTCTGTTGGCCATACTCGCGCAAATATTCCTCATACCGCGCAGCCGCCGCTGAATGATTCTCCAATTCCTCTTCCGTCACGCCCCAGGCATACAGCGTTTCCGCCCGTCGCTTCGAGTTCGGAAACTGCTTCACCAGCACTTCATAAGCCTTGGCCGCTTCCGCCTTTCGCTCCGCCGCGTAGAGTGCCTCCCCCCGATAAAACAACGCCTCCTCGCCATGCTTGCTCGCCGGGAATTTCTCGTGCAGAGCCAAAAACGACTGCGCCGCCGCCACATACTGCTCCGGCTTCCCCGCCCGCGCAACGGCATACTGGCACGACCCCAAATGAAATAGCGAATCCTCCAGAAACTCAAACTTGGGATATTTACCAATCACGGCTGCGAACGCCGTAGCCGCCGCCGCATAATCCTTAAGCTGCAACTGACACACACCCAAATAATGCTGCGCCTTCGCGGCCAGCGGGTCGTTGGCATGGTTCTTCAGAAACTTCTGCCATTCCTCAGCCGCAACCTCCAGCGCCCCGTTATTCTGAAAATTCGCCGCCTCCCGATACGCCAGCACCGCCGCACCCGACGAAACCGCCCCCTTCTCCTGCGCCGCGCCATTCACGGCCAAGCAACCAACGAGGGCGAGAAAAACCACCGGCTGCCGAATCAACGCCTTCATTCCCAACACGTCCATATTTCGTAGCATCCTGATTCACTCCGCCGCCTAAATTAGTTTATTGGGCTGCCACACGCCTCACCACCCCGCCAGCCGGGACCAAACCTTGTCCCGGAGCATCACCAACGACATCCCACGCCAATGGCCGCTAAACACCAAGCGCCTTACACTACAATCCTATTCGTTTAATTCGTGTCATTCGTGGTTTTCTTTCTCGCGTTTAGGCGGTTCTTGTGGCAAATGTCCTCGTCACCGGCGGTGCCGGCTTCATCGGCTCCCACCTCACCGAAGCCCTACTCGCTCGCGGCGACCAAGTCACCGTCATCGATGACGAATCCACTGGCCGCTTCCAAAATCTCACCGCCGTTGCCAATCATCCGCGATTGAAGCTCCAACGCGGCTCGGTCGGCGACGCTGCAACCATCAAAGCCGCCCTTGATGGCATCACTGAAGTCTATCACCTCGCCGCCGCTGTCGGCGTTGCCCTCATCGCCCGCGAGCCGCTGCAAACGATCGAGCGCAACATCTATCCCACGCAACTCCTACTCGACGATCTCTGCCGCCGCCACCGCGCCGGCCAGCAAGTAAAATTCTTCCTCGCCAGCACGAGTGAAGTGTACGGCAAGAACCCCAAAGAAACCTGGACCGAAGAGGACGACCTCGTTTTCGGCTCCACCACGCGCCCACGCTGGTCCTACGGTGCCAGCAAAGCCATCGACGAATTCCTCACCCTCGCCTGTTCCCGCCAATTCGGCCTGCCCGTCGTCATCGGCCGCTTCTTCAACGTCGTCGGCCCCCGCCAAACCGGTGCCTACGGCATGGTCCTCCCTCGCTTTGTCGATGCGGCACTCGCCGGCCAGCCCCTCATCGTTCACGACGACGGCCACCAACTCCGCTGCTTCGCCCACGTCGCCGATGTCGTCGCAGCCGTACTCGCCCTCACGCAAACCCCCGCCGCCACCGGCCAGGTCTTCAACATCGGCAGCGACCAACCCATCTCCATCCGCGATCTCGCCGCCGCCGTCATCAGCCGCTGCCAATCAGCTTCCACCATCCAATTCCAAACCTACACCGAAGCATACGACAAAGACTTTGAAGATATCCGCCGCCGCGTCCCCGACCTCACCCGCCTCCGCACCACCATCAACTACGAACCCAAGCACAACCTCCAATCCATCATCCGCGACGTAATGCAGTCAAAATCCCCCTAGCCGGGAGCAAACCTGCTCCCGGAGAATCGCCAGTTAATCATCCACGCTTACTCACGCTCCGGGACCAAGTTTGGTCCCGGCTATTGCGCCTTGATAATCCATTCCACCGCCGCCCTCCTCGCTTCCTCTCCACTTCCCGCTCCAAACGCAATTCCATCTGGAATTCCTGCTGCCTTGTATACGGCTTTCACTAGCCGCGCCGATTCCGCCGTCTCCCCTCCCACCCACAACTTCGCCGGCGCGGCCAACGACAACATCCCCGGCAAATCTCCATACTTCGCCCCGCCCGGCAAATAATTGGCGTCTCGATAGTCTGTCAACTTCCCAAACCGGAACCCCCGCGTATCAATCGCCGCCCGGTTCACCGTTCCCTCGCACCGCGCCAGCGCCGCCGCCGCGATCGGCCCCGTCCCATCCAGTGCGATCAACTCCACGCTCTTCGGCTTATGGTGATTCGTCTTCACGAACGCAATCATGCTCAGCACATCATGCGCCCGCTCCGCCAACAGCGAATAGTTGTAGCCATACGTGTACCCCGCGAATTCCCGCGGATTCTTCACCACACGATTCTTCTCCACGTCATTTTTATCTACAGCCTCTCCCTGCGGCAAAAACTCCCCCTGCAACAGCAAATCCACGCCGAACACCGCAATCCCGCTGTCCAGCAATCGCTTCACATCGCCATTCGGGCCGCCATCGTCGCCAAACAGCCCCTCCTTACCCTGCTCGCTCAGCCAAATCACCGCTCGGCCATTCCAATTTCCCGGCTGTAGCAGCACCGCCGGCAATTCTTCGCCGCGCGACTTGATGCTCAACAATCCCGCAAGCTGCTGATGATTTCCCACCGCCGTCATCGTGTGGTTTTTGATCTCAAAATCACTCTCCACCGGCAACGATCCACCCACGATCGTCGCGATCCCACCTCCCACCACCTCGCGCCACTTCGTCAGCCCCGCCGCGTCCTTCGGCTCCAGCGCCTCCATCTGCCTCTTCGCGGCCTCCGCCAGTTCCCGGCACAGCTTCCGTTCAAATTCATTCCCGCTCGGCGGCTTCGGGTGCGACGCATCCCACACCGTCATCTCCTCCCGCGTCAGCCGCACGTAATCCTCCTCAACCACCGGCTCTTCCAGCCCCAGCTTGAAGTGCTTGTTGATAAACCCACAAAACGCCGCCCGATTCACATAGTTGTAGTTGTGGTTGAAATGAATGTTATTCGCGAGCATCACGTTGTTCTCTGCCCCCAGCAGCTTGTAATGCTGCTTCAGCTCGGGAAATCCCTTCGTCGCCATCTCCTTGGTCCAGTCATTCGCCGCCGTCATTCCCTGCGGCTTCGGCGCAAACAGCGCCGCAAACTCCACATTCCCCGTCCCCACGCGCAAGCACGAAGAATTCTCGCAAGTGCAGCCCCCCTGCATCGCCGTCGAAACCATCACCGCCGGAAACGACAGCGTCACCCGCGGATCGATCCCCGCCAGCAGCATCGTCTGCGTCCCGCCGCCGCTCGCCCCCGTCACCGCGATCCGCGTCGCATCGACATCCGGCAACCCCAACAGAAAATCCAGCGCCCGCACCGAGCCCCACGTCTGCAGGCCCATGATCGACTGCAAATTCGCCTCTGCCTGCGGACTGAACAGTCCCCAATTGTCGGCGCTATTCATCTCCGCCCGCTGCTTCGCAAACCGATGCCCCAGCTCAAACGAAAGCTGCGTGCTGTCAGCATAACCAATCATGTCGTAGTTAAAACAGACGCACCCCATCCGCGCCAATTGCACCGGCAATGCCTGGAGCAAGCTCC
>JANNTN010000282.1:0-3216 GCA_031394445.1 Anatilimnocola sp. | reverse complement strand
CCATTGGGTTCCATTCAGTCCAAAGAAATCGATTACGGTGAACGGGCAACTATTGCCCTGACAGATGACGCTCCACATGTTTTACGGGTTCGTGCGGATGAACGCCTATTCACGTCGCCACCACTAGCTTTGGGTGAATTGATACGACGCAACCCGGCAACGCCATTACGAATTACTAGTCGGGGAAAGACCATGGATCCTCGGGGTTCAGCAATAGTAGCGACACATTTGGCTCCGATTGCAGAAGGTTGCCCCTGTAGTTGGTTTGCAGAGGGTTCGGCGGACACCGACGCGCCAAACACAACGGATTATCGCCCCTCCCGAGAAGCCTTGGAAAAGTCGCCCAAGATTCCGGCATCAGAGGTCACGGGACGCTTTTGGAATCAGACCGACGAGGCGCTCGAATTGTTTTTAGAGAATTGCTCAAACGCTCTGCGCGCTACGACGGTGATCGACAACCCATTTGAAGGGGTGACGGGTGGATCAGGCGCCTATTGCTTAGCCCCGCACGGAGCGATCGATCGTGACTTTCAAGTCGGTTCTGGCTGGTACAGCATATTAGTTCGGGGCGAGGACAAAGTCTGGCACCCGTACCGGAGCAACGACCCTAACGCTCCGCTGGGATGCGAAAATCTCTACACGGATAAATACGTACAAATTGTTATTCGCGCCGGTGGTGGTCCGCACAAATCCTTTCAGTGGCAAAAATTTGGGTCATCCGCGCCATTCCTGGAGAAATTCGATGAAGCCGATTACGACTGTACGCAGTAAATTGACGATGGTTGCATTTGCATTAATCGCAGCAAGTGCGTGGCATCTGACAGAGACACCGCTTTTTGGCCAACAGAGTGTGACGGTATCGAATAACTACCTCACGAGAAATCGCAGAAATGGAATCGCGACGGTTGAAGTGGGATCACAGAACCCGACAAATCCTGCGCAGCCATCACGGAGTGTAAGAATTCAGCCAAAAGATAAAGAGGCAATTCCGCTGGATGGTACCGATCCCTATTGGATTCGAGTCAAAGTGGATAACCATACGTTTAAGTCACCGCCGCTGATGCTAAAAAAGCACCTCGCGGCCAATCCGCGACTAGAACTGAAATTATCGGAGATGAAGGCCGCTCCAGGGCCAGGATTTGGGCCCCCAGGATTGAAGATACCAGTTCAACTTGGGCTAAGTTTTGAAGGCAACGAACAGTTTTTACAGGGCATGCAAATACTGGCAAGCGGTGAGCAGGCGACGCTTCGTATTGACAATCAATTGCCTTTTAAAAGCCCTGACCGAATCCTCGTCGGGTCGCGAGCGTACTCCGGTACAAAAGCAAATTGGGTTCCCGTGGCGTTGCGGGACGGCATAGGAACGATTGAGTTAGCCTCTGACGATCCGTTTGGGATTTGGGTCGAGTGGGGAGGAAGTGACTACGAATCTGTTCCAATACCGCTCAAGGGAGTATTTTTCTCAACACCAAACGGTAGAGGAACTGTCGTTGTAGAGAAGGCTGGAACTGATGATGCCCAACGAATTCGAATTCGGGTAAAGGAAGATGACCTTTCAATTGAGCCGTTTAGCGAACTTGGGAAGGTTTACGCTGAGTGGTTTTGTAACCCCAACGTGAATGTCTTCGATCAGAAGCTTCTGCCGCGACCGCACGACAAACCTTTGGCAGAATTGGGGTACAGGCTTGATGCGTGGTAAGGCGATTTCGCTCACTTTCAAAGCTACGGAGTAACGTGCATCGCGGTAGTGGTTATCGCTATCCAAGCCGCACCCTACGGGTCGCGGTGGACGGTGGTGGGGGAGAAGGCGGGGAGGCAGATGGCGATGTATTCGGCACCAGACTCGGTCGGGGAGCTGTAGCGGACCCAGTGGCCGGCGGTGGTGTGGATGGCTTGGCCGGCGGTGAGGCGGTGAGTGCCTGCGCGGGTTTCAACTTGGAGTTCGCCGTGGAGGACGACGGTGTATTCGTCGAATTCGGGTGTTTGGCCGGGCTCGCTCCAGCCGGCGGGACTAACCATGCGGGCGATGCTGAGAGCTTCCGTGCCGGAGTTGATACGGCCGAAAAATTCTTCGATGGTTTTGGGCGGGTTGCCGTGGGCTTGAATGCGGGTGGGGGAGGAGATGATGCGTGGCATGGAAAGTCCTTTGCCAAATGCTAACAATTGCTGTCAGACTCGTGACTTAAATCAGCCTCGACACAGTACGCAACGCGGTTGGCGGACGGTAACATAGTGTAGTGGCCGCGCGGATGCTGCGGTCACTCCCCGCCAAACGCCGATCCCGCCGATCCCGCCGATTTGGAACCACCGGGAGGCTGACACCTCCCGCTCGCCATAAGACGTGCGTGCTTACTCATGATGCAGCCGTTTGATTTTCAGCCGCGAACGAGGATTGTGTTTGGACCGGGGAAGGTCGAGACGCTGGGGGAATTGGCGTCGGAGCTGGGAGCGCGGCGGGCGCTGGTGGTGAGCGATCCCGGGGTGGTGGCGGCGGGGCATACGGCCAAGGGAATGGCGGCGCTGGCGCGGGCGGGAATTGAAGCGCACCTGTTCGAGGAAGTGCATGAAAACCCGACGACGGAGGACGTGGCGGCGGGAGTGAAAGTGGCACGGCGGTACGATCCGGAGGTGCTGATCGCGATTGGCGGCGGCAGCTCAATGGATTGCTGCAAGGGAATCAATTTTGTTTTCACGAACGGCGGCGAGGTGAAGGACTATTGGGGCGTGGGAAAGGCCCTGAAGGCGATGCTGCCGATGATTGCCGTGCCGACGACGGCGGGGACGGGGAGCGAGACGCAATCGTTCGCGCTGATTAGCGATGCGAAGACGCATGCGAAGATGGCGTGTGGCGATAAGAAGGCGTCGTGCCGGGTGGCGGTTCTCGATCCGGAGCTGACGGTGTCGCAGCCGTTGCGGGTGACGGCGCTGACGGGGATCGATGCGGTTTCGCACGCTTTGGAGACGTTTGTTACGTCGCGGCGGAATCCGGTGTCGTTGGCGTTTAGTCGGGAGGCATGGCGGCTGTTGGCTGGGAATTTTTCCCGAGTGCTGGATGATCCGACGGATATTGGGGCGCGGGGGAGCATGCTCTTAGGAGCGTCGTTTGCGGGTTTGGCGATTGAAAACTCGATGCTGGGGGCGGCGCATGCGCTAGCGAATCCGCTGACGACGCATTTTGACGTGCCACATGGGCAAGCGGTGGGTGTGATGCTGCCG
>JANNTN010000255.1:0-7574 GCA_031394445.1 Anatilimnocola sp. | reverse complement strand
CGTCGAACCCGCGTGACTGCGGATGATGGGCGTGGTCGAAGCCCTGATGCCACTTGCCGACGAGGGCGGTGGCGTAGCCGGCCGATTTCATCGCGTCGGCAATCGTCCGCTGATCGAGGGGCAAGCCGAGCTTGGCCTCCTCGCCAACATGTGGATTAAACTCGTGGCCGAAATGCGTCTGATAACGGCCGGTTACGCCACCGCCCTCGTCGGCAAGTGGCATCAGGGCTTCGACCACGCCCATCATCCGCAGTCACGCGGGTTCGACGACTATTTTGGCTTCCTGGTAGGCGGGCACAATTTTCTCCTGCACAAAGACGGCGAGTCGAAATTTGGATCGGCGGGCTCGCAAAATCTGATCTATCGCGGTCGTGAGGCGCAAAAGATCGACGGCTACACCACCGACATGTTCACCGACGAAGCGATTGCCTTCGTCGATCGCCACTCGCAGCAGCCGTGGTTCATGTATCTGTCGTACAACGCCGTACATACACCGCTCGAAGTGCTGAAGAAATACGGCGATCGCGTGCCGGCCTCGATCACCGAGCCCGACCGCCGCGGGTATCTGTCGCTGCTGATCGGACTGGACGATAACATCGGCCGCGTCATGGCACATCTGAAGAAGGCCGGCCAGGAGAATAACACGCTGGTTTTGTTCGTCAGCGACAATGGTGGCTCCGGCAAGAAGCCGTTTTTGGCCTACAACACGGCTATCAACACGCCCCTGCGAGGCGACAAAGGGCAAACGCTCGAAGGTGGCATTCGCGTGCCGTTCTTCGCGTCGTGGCCGGGACGCTTGCCGGCTGGGAAAACTTACGACCAACCCGTTAGCACGCTCGATTTTCTGCCAACTGCCTGCGCCGTCGGAGGAGCAACGCCGCCCCAGAACATTGACGGCGTGAACCTCCTGCCGCACCTCTTGGGCGAGAATAAGTCACCCCCTCACGCCGCGCTCTATTGGCGTTTTGGCCCGCAAAAAGCTGTGCGACGTGATAAGTGGAAACTCGTCGATTGGCGCGATTTCACGGAGAAGAAAAGCAGCGGCTGGCAACTCTATGACCTTTCCAAAGATATTGGCGAAGAGCATGATTTGGCTGCCGCTAACCCGCAGCTCGTGGCGGAGTTGACGCAAGCGTGGAACCAATGGGACGCCAAGAACATTGCGCCGCTTTGGCACGGCAGCGCGACGGAAGACCCGACCGCCCCCGCTCCGGCAAACGCCAAGGGCAAGAATAAGAAGAAGTGATCTCCATGAAACGCCGCACGTTCATTCAAACGGGCCTCGCCACGATGATCGCCACGCCGCTGTTCGCTGCTTTTCGTCAGCAGCAACTCGACGAAGCAGCCGAGATATTGTCGAAAGCAGTCACCAACGGTGAAGTTTCAGCCGCATCGATCTATGTCAGCCAGCGCGAGGCGACTTTCACGCGGGCCTTCGGCAAGGCGCAAGATGAACACGCGATGTTTCTCCTGGGATCGATCTCCAAGCCCATTTGCATGTCGGCGCTGATGACGCTGTTCGACCGGGGCGAATTCAAGCTGGCCGACCCGCTCAGCAAGTTCATTCCGCAGTTCGCCGGTGACAGACGCGAGCGTGTGACGATGCAGCATTTGCTCACGCACACCTCGGGCTTGCCAGATCAACTGCCAGAAAACGACGCTCTCCGCGGCAAACACGCGCCGCTGACGGAATTTGCCGAGTACGCCACGCGCACACCGCTCGGCTTCGCTCCTGGCACGAAATATAGCTATTCGAGCATGGGCATTTTGCTCGCCTCACGTGTTGCGGAGCTCATCACCAAGAACGACATTCTCACGCTCGTGGATCAATCAGTTTTGCAGCCGCTAGAGATGAAGCACTCTGCGCAGGGGCTCGGTCGATTTGCCATCACCGATTTCGTGCCCGTGCAAACCGATCGTGCCGCACCCGAATCCGGCGGCGGCGATCCGAACGCGAAGAATTGGGACTGGAACAGCCCCTATTGGCGCAAGCTCGGCGCTCCTTGGGGGGGCACGCACTGCTCCGCACCCGATATCGCCAAATTTCTCGGCGAATTTATGCATGAGCAAGGGAAAGCCGTCAAACCCTCCACGGCGAAGCTGATGATTACCAACCACAATCCGGTTGGTTTGACGCCGCGCGGATTGGGATTTGTTGTGGGCTCGTCACTTGGCGGAAAGGGATGCTCCGACAAGACCTTTGGTCATACCGGCTCGACCGGGACGATCGCCTGGGCCGACCCAGCGACGCAAACCACCTGTGTCGTGCTTACTTCACTTCCGGCGCGGGCCGTTACGCCGCATCCGCGTGATTTGGCGTCGAGCAAAGTCGCCGCGGCAGTCAATTAGTATTGAGGCTTGTTCTCATCAACAACAGTCTTCGCCGGATCGATGCCGCCAGCCCGCATCAGTTTCTCGATGGCCACAATCGTTTGCGGCGAGGGGCGGAAATTACCGGGGCGGTTGCCGAGGGCGATCATGTGCGGCGTCCAACCCCATTTGTTTTTCTGGTGCCACACATCGATCTTCGCACCGTGATCGACCAGATACTGCACTACCAGCGGCCGCTCTTGATAGACGGCCCCGTGGATCGCCGTCTCTCTGTTCTTATCCACCGTGTTGATGTCCGCCCCCAGGTCCAACTGCATCTGCACGGCCTCAATCGCCTCTTCCTCGGTCCCCGGCAACTCATCACCGCTATTGAGCGCTCCGACTCCCGCGGCGGCGAGCAGCGGCGTCAACCCATCGACATTCGCCAGCTTTGGATCGGCCCCCAGCTTCAGTAGCAGCTTGAGCAGCGGCAAGTCGGAGTTCCGCGCGGCGAGCAAATACGGCGTCGCCCCATTTGTATTGAACGCCGCTTTGCCGGCCGCACCTTTCTCCAGCCGGATATTAATGTCCGCACCGTGCGTGACCAACTGCCGCACCATTTCCAAGCTGTCTAAGTTTCCCGAGCCCTGCGGCGGCGGATCGGTATCGCCACCGAGCGGCCGGCGTACCCAGTTGATCGCATGGAGCGGCGCGTAGCCCGAAGGCTTGGAATTCGGATCGGCCCCGGCGTTCAAGAGTGCTACTGCGAGCTGAAAATGCCCATTCTCAATCGCCAGCGAGAGGGCACTTGTTGACTTTCCGCGTGCCGCCTTGCCTTGTGCAGGCCGCATCCATTCGTTGACATCCACGCCCGCGCTCAGCAGCCGAAAAACCACTTCGCTGCGTCCCTCGCGAATCGCGAAGAAAAACGGTGTGAATCCCGACGCCAGTGGTGTGCGAAAATCGGCCCCGGCGCCCAAGAGCACATCGACCACTTCCACGTTGCCGTCTGCAGCGGCCCACATGAGTGCTGTTTGGCCCTTTTGCTCGCCGGCGTTGACATCCGCACCTTTGGCCAGCAGCGCCTTCACGGGTCCAACGCGGCCGGTGCGGCAAGCGGTCATCAGCGCTGTTTCTCCACCAGGTAGGGATGTGTTCGGATCAGCCCCGGCCGCCAGCAGTGCCTCAACAACCGCTTGATTTCCCCGTATGCAGGCCAGCGATAGCGGCGTCACACCGTATCGATTGGTTGCTTTGACATCAGCTACCGCCGCGAGCAGAGCTTTCACCGCCTCCGCATCATCATGCTGCGTCGCCCAGTGCAGCGCGGTCATGCCATCTTTCTGCGCCACGCTTGGGTTGGCTTTTTGCTGCAAGAGCTTGCGGACCAGTGCGAAATCATGTTGCTCCGCGGCGTCGGCTAGCGGAGCATCGGCGGCTGAACAGGGCGACGGCGCAACTAGCAGGAGAATCGAACAGAATAACAAAGTTGATGGTTGAATAGACATCGCGGAATACTTCGCAAAACGTGCGTTATGGTGGGCCTGCGCTCGTAAACTCGCTGGTCCCACCCTTCGGTCACTAAATCGGCAGTGGATTGAATAGCTCGCTCACTTTGCCCTTGCTGTCGGCGAATGAATCGATCCGCGCGCCAACCTTGTCGAGCAGCGTCAGATGCAAATTGGCCAGCGGCGTCGGATCGGCATAACGAATGTGCCGGCCGCCGACCAGATTCCCGGCCGCTCCGCCCGCCACGATGATCGGCAAGTTGATATGGTCGTGGACGTTCGGATTGCCCATGCCGCTGCCATACATATACAGCACGTGGTCGAGCAGCGAGCCCCCCGCTTCAGGCGTGTTCTTCAGCTTTTGCAGAAACTCGGCGAACAGCGAGACGTGGAACTGGTTGATTTTCGCCACCTTGGCGATTTTTTCGGCATCGCCGCCATGATGGGTCAGCGGGTGATGGGCCTCCGACACGCCAATCTCGGGATACGTGCGGTTGCTCGTCTCGCGGGCCAATTGAAACGTAATCACGCGAGTGATGTCGGCTTGCATCGCCAAAATCTGCAAGTCAAACATCAGCCGGGCGTGATCGGCGTATGACGCGGGGACGCCGACGGGACGATCGAGGTCGGGCAGCGGATTTTCGCCCGCCGCGGCTTCCGCTTGTTGAATGCGCCGCTCGACATCGCGAACGGCTTCAACATATTGGTTGATCCGCCCGCGATCGGACGGACCGAGTGTCTTGTTCAGCCGCTTGAGCTCATCCGTCATCGAGTCGAGCAGGCTCGCCCGCTTTTTGAGCGAAGCTTTGCGGTCCGCCGTGCCCCCTTCTTCGCCAAACAGATTCTCGAACACGATTCGCGGATGTGCCTCAGCCGGTAGCGGCGAGGTGGGAGATGACCAGGAAAGGTTGTTCTGATACACGCAGGCATAGCCGTTGTCGCACTGGCCGACGACGGAGAGCAGGTCCATCGACAATTCGAGGGACGGGAGCTGCGTATCCTGGCCAATCTGCTGAGCGGCGATCTGGTCGGCTGTGGTGGCGAGATAGTAGTCGGTGCTTTCCGTTCGCTTGGCTTTGGCCGCGCTTAAGAACGAACAATTGGAAGTCGCATGCGTGCCAGGATAGGCATTGCGCAGCTCCATGTTCGTGATGACGACGACGTCCTTCTTCAGCGGCGCGAGCGGGCTGAGCGTCGGCGAGAGCTCGTCGAGCGTGTCGCCCGCCGGCGTCCACCGCGTCACGTCGCAGCCCATCGGCATATAGACATAGCCCAGCCGCCGCAGCTTCGCCGGGTTTGCCGGCGTATTGGCCACGGCCGTGAGCGACGGAATCATCGCGTCGAGGAGCGGCAGCGCCAAAGCGGCACCGGCCCCGCGCAAAAATGTCCGTCGCGGCAAGGCTTTTCGCGTCACGATCATGGTGCGTTCCTCATCTGAAACGGCGTGCTCTTAACAATTCCGATTATTAGCCGCGAGAACCGATAGTCATGCTCGCGAGCATCGTTCACGATTTTACGAACCGCCGGGGCATCGAAATGCTCGATTCCGCGGCCGAGGCCAAACGTCATCAGTTTTTCGGTTAGCGTTCCCACGAACAACTCCGGCCGGGCCAGCAGCGCCTGCTCCAAACCTGGGACGCCGACGAACTCGCTGCCGTCTGGCAAGCTGCCGGCCGTATCAATCGGCAATCCGGCCTCTCGCTCTCGCCAGCGGCCGATGGCGTCGTAGTTATCCAGCGAGAAACCAACGGGGTCCATCATTTCGTGGCAACTGGCACAGGCGGGATTCGCTCGGTGCTGCTTCAGCCGCTCGCGCACCGGCAATTCGGCGGACACTTTGTTGTCGTCGAGCGCCGGCACGTTTGGTGGCGGCGGGGGTGGCGGCATTCCGACGAGATTCTTGAGCACCCAATACCCGCGAATCACCGGTGAAGTTCGCGTCGCATACGACGTGACCGTCAAAATGCTGCCATGCCGCAACAGGCCGCCGCGATGCGTTGAGTCGTCCACCGTCACGCGGCGAAAATCACTGCCATAGACGTGCTGAATGCCGTAGTGCTTGGCAAGCCGCTCGTTCAGAAAGGTATAGTCGGCTCGAATCAGATCGAGGGCACTACGATCCTCGCGGAGGACGCTTTCAAAGAACAGCTCGGTTTCTTTTTTGAGTGCCTGCCGCAGGTTGTCGTCAAAATCGGGAAATAGCCGCATATCGGGAATCGCGGAGTCGAGATTCCGTAGATACAGCCATTGTCCGGCGAAATTCGTTACCAGCGACTTCGCCCGCTCATCGGCCAGCATCCGCCGCACTTGCTTTTCGAGAACTTCGCCCTTGGCTAACTCTCCCCGCGCCGCCAGATCGAGCAGTTCGTCGTCCGGCATGCTGCTCCACAGAAAATACGACAGCCGCGACGCTAGCTCGACACCGCTAATGCGGTACGCCTCGCCAAGCTTGGCCTGTACTGGATCGCGCTCGACTCGCAGCAAGAACTGCGGGTTCACCAGAATCGAAGATAGAGCCATCTCGATCCCTGCCTCGAATCCCCCCTCGGCCCGGCCCTCGCGATACATCTCCAGCGGTGCTTCCAAATCCTCGCTCGTTACGGGCCGGCGATACGCTCGCCGCGCCAAATTTCCAATAATCCGCTCCGCACAAACGGCTTCCTCGGCTGAATTACTTGGCTGACAAACAAAAATCTTTTGTCGGCTGGGCGTTTCTCCGCGATCGCCCGGTTCCAGCGGACCCACAATCGACAACTCATAGACCGCCGGACCAATCCGAGGATGCCGGTAAAAATTGAAATGCACATTCAACGGCTGACGCTCCGTTTCTAAGAGCGACGCCCCTTTCATCAAGAACGCCGCCACCACTTTGTGCGGCCCCGCCGTCACTTTCACGCGTTTCGTCAAGTTCGCGTCGATTGTCTGATCGCTCTGACCGCGCGGCGGCGGCTTGATGGTAAACAGCTCAATCCGCTTCCGATCCAGCGACAACTCCAGCTCATGTGTGTCGCGCAGTCCCTCAACGCCCTCATTCCGGTCTCGCATCAGATGCATCTGAATTTCATACTCACCGTCCTGGGCAAAGTGATACGGCACGACGATCCCGCCCCGCGTTCCCAGCGGCAGCCCCTCCAAATGCACGTCCTGCGTTACATCGGGCCGCACGCGAAAGGTATCGCCGCCGGCCACGCGCGGCGCTCGCCCCACCGCCATCCGGCTGATCTTCTGTGCGGCAGAAACATACCGGCTGAGCAGCGTCGGCGACAAATCGGTGATCGTGATATTGTCGAACCCGTGGCTAATCTCATCGGCCGGCAACAGTGCCGTCGCATCGACATCGAGCGCAAACAAATCGCGAATCGTGTTTTGATACTCCCTGCGATTCATCCGGCGAAACGTCTCGGTCCGACCTGGATTGGGCTTTTTCGCTGCCGCGGCGTCGAGTGATGTTTCCAAATAAGTGATGGCCGCGTGATACTCCTGCTCCGCTGGCCGCGGCGAGTCCTTCGGCGGCATCTGCCGAGCGGTCAGCTTGCGAACGACCTTCTCCCACACTTCGGAGGTTCGCTCAACGTCCGCATTAAACACTTCATCCAGCCGCAACTCCCCCGCCTTGGTCTTCTGATCGTGGCAATCTAGGCAGTGCGTTTTGACTAACTGCTGAAGAGCGGAATGGTCGGCCGCGGCGCAAGTGAATGCGACAGCCAGGAGCACAAACGAGATACAGTTCGTCGTACCAGCCATAAGTGCCGCACC
>JANNTN010000250.1:0-3733 GCA_031394445.1 Anatilimnocola sp. | reverse complement strand
TGCATTCGTCGCCGTGTTTCTGACAACAATCAAGTCCGACCAATTACCGCTCGTAGCGCCATCGCCCGCGTTTGTGTCATCCCACCGCACGGTCACGATACTGCCCGAAACGATTCCGCTCGCCGGCTCCGTCCGCAAATTCGTCACTTGCAAATCGGGGTACGCGGCAATCGTCGAAACGACCGTCGTCGTCGCCGAATTATTCGTTTCCTCGGGTGAGCCGCTCGCCCCTTCGAAAATCGTGTTTCCGCCATCGGCCGTCACGGAAACTCGAATATCTCCCACGCCCGCCGGGCCATCCGGCAAGCGATACGAAAACTGCCGGCTGCGAAAATCGTTCGATGCAATCTGGCCGTTGCCGCTGGCATTGATGTCATAGGCGAATTGCGTCGAAACGAGCACCTGATTGGTGGTCAAGTTCGTGATCGTGACCAAATCGCTGAACGAATTGCCGACGACCCCCGCTCCTTGATTCAAATCCCTCCACGAAACGAACAGCGTATTGCCCGACCGCACATCCACGCTCGGCGTCACGCTCAAATTGGTGACCGTGAGGTCCGGAGCCAAATCCAGCGTCGCCTCTTGCGAAATCATCGCGCTATTATTTGTTTCCGCATTCCCCGCAGCGTTCGTCTCAAAAATATGAGCCCCGGAGTCGGTCGTCACCGTGATCTGAATTTCGCCCACCGCATCCATGCCGTGCGGCAGGCTAAACGTATATTGCCTCGCCCGCGAGGAGCCCGCCGCAATCGCCCCGTTGCCACCCACGTTCGGGTCGTACAACACTTGCGTGCTGTGCAGCACCTGATTCGTCCGCAAGTTCCTCACCACGACGCTATCGGTAAAGCTCCGTGGCGTTGCCAGCGTCCCGGTGTTCGTCACATTCCAATTCAGCGTGACGCTTCCGCCCGACTTCAGCCCCGTCGCTGGCGTCATCGCCAAATTCGCGACCTTCAAATCCAACAAGTCGATGTTTTGATTCACCACCGCGTCATTCGCCGCATCCAAACCTTGATAACGCGCATCGCTGCTAATTGCCGCCGCTGTCACAATCGAATAAGCCACATCCGCATCCGCGAATTGATCGGCAATCCCCGTCACGGTCACCGTCTGCGGCACATTCCAGTTCTGTGCCGTAAACACTAACGACGCCGGTGCCACCTGCCCTTCGTTGATGTTGCTGGAAGACAAACCAACCGTCACATTCGCTTGCGGCTTTGTTGCCAAAACGGCCGTAAAGGTCGCCGTGCCGCCCGCTTCGGTCGTCACCAGCCCGGATGTCGGCGTGACGATAATCCCCGCCGTGTCGTTGTCCGTATTCGTAACCGTCACGTCGCTCGGGTTGAAACCGTCGTAACTCAAGTCGGTCGAGACCGCCACACCCGTCGTGATCGTATAGACCACATCCCCATCGTCCACATCGTCGTTCACGCCGGTCACCGTCACCACCTGCGGCACGCTCCAGTTCTCAGGCGTGAACACCAGCGCCGACGACGAAACCGTCCCCTCCGACTCATTCGACGAGGACAAGCCAATGGTCACGTTCGCGGTCGGTGCGGCATCGAGCACGACAGTGAAACTCGCCGTGCCGCCCGCTTCCGTCGTGACCAAGCCAAACGTCGGGTTGACCTTGATCCCAGGCCGCTCGGCAATCAGCGTCAGATCGGTGTCGCTATAGTTCGCCCGCAGCAAGCTTCCCAAGCCGCTAGTCGTCGTAAATTCGCCCGTTCGCGATGGGAATTTCACTATCTGAAACGTATCCCCCGATGTCGGTGCAAACCCATTCACCAAACTCACATTGAGCGCGCCGGCCAGCGTCGCGGGACCGCTAATACTGAGCTGATCGAATTGAGCCCCCGCCGTCAGGCCGCCAATCTGCGTGCTGAGCACACCGCTGGCCGTTTGCACATAACTGCCATACACGGTCAGGCTGCCCGTTGGATTGCCAGCCGTCACCTGCCCAGCATTCGTCAAGTTTCCATTCACCGTCCCCGGCCCGCTCAACGTCCCGCCCGAAATCTGAATCTGGTTATCGACCGCGCCCGAAAGAGAGACGTTGTCGATCAACATGCCAAAATTGTCGCCGCCAGAGTGGTCGAAAATCAGCTTCGCAGTCGTCGGTGAAGTGACAGTGATCGTGCGTGTGATCGTCTCAAACGCTAGGGGAGGGACGGAGGGAGTCCGAAAGAAAGACTCGTCAAAGACGCTCCCCAGCGTGACGCGCGTCGTGTTCGAATCGGCGTTCGTATTGACGAGGTTAAATCGAAGTTGATTGGTGCCCGGCGTCAAATTGAATGTTTGGGCCGATTCCAGCCTTCCCGCGCTCGAAGTGCTGCCATCCAAATCGACGTACAGTCCGTTGCCGGGCAGTCCGTCGTGCAAGCCGTTCCCTAGCAAATCCACCGTGCCGCGGGTCACATTCCAGTTCTTGAACGAGTTGTAATTCAGCGCTCCCGCCCCGTTATTCTCCGTGTTGAAGTTGTCGAACAGCAACGGCTTACCAATCGAACCCCCGTTCAAAACTGTCGAGCCGGCCAATTGCGTATAGGTGCCCGTCGGGCCGCCGCTCACAATCGCCCGCACATCACCCGCGGTCAGCGCCCGGTTGTGCAGCCGCACTTCATCGACCATTCCATTCAACTGCAAAGCATTCGTCACGCCTCCGCTGGTCAATCCGCCGATTTGTATGGCCTCGGCATTGGATGTACCCGTCGCCGGCCCCGTGTCCGACGCTGTCAGCACGCCATCGACATACTCATAATAGCGCGTCCCATCTTTCACTACGGCAAAGTGGTGCAATTGGCCATCATTCAAGTTGCGGCCAGTCCCCTGCCCGCCGATGTAATGATTGCCGATGTAGCCGCCTTGGCTGGACGTAAAAAACCAACCGTTGTTGTTGTTTGCCGTATGCTTCCCCACAATGAATGCGTCGGTGCCATTGGAAACGAACCACCCTTCAAATGATGCGGTCGCTTGCTGTTCCAAGTTGAGATTCGCCGCATTCGGCACAATCACCCTCTCCCCGGCAACCCCCGTAAATTTAAAACCCTGCCCCGTCTTCCCCGGCCCATACGTCACGCCCCCCTGCACGCTGCCCGTATTCGTTCCCTGGCTATCGTTCACATTCCCCTCGGCCAGCCACGCGTTCACGATACCGCTCGTTGGCACATCCCCCTTCTCGATAGCAAATACGCTACCCGTGCCAATGTTCACCGTGCCCGAGTTTGTAAATGAACCAACCGGCGAAAACACATAGCCATTGTCGAAAGTCAGCGAGCCGCCAGCCGCATTGACACGAAGCCCCGCCAGCGCGCTCGTCGTTCCGGTATCGCGATAGAAGTTGGCGTTCGCTCCGTCGAGAATAATCGTGGCCGCGTTTGTGACAATCGTTGACCCAAAGACGGCCCGCAGCGTGCTACCCGCCGTTGCCTTCCATGTACCCCCGGTTAGCGTGCCATTGTTCACGTTCGTGAGTGTTGCCGTCTGAGCGCTTAGCGTGCCCCCTCCCGTGGCCTGCAACGTCCCGTTATTCGTCAGAGCCGCCCCCGTCAGATAAATCGTCCCCGCCTGCGTGGGTCCAACGGTCCCGTTGTTCACCACCGTCACATTGCTCGGCCCGCCCCATTGGCTGATGTAGCCGATCGTGCCGCCCGATCCCTTCACGGTAATCCCCGCGCCAATCGTCAACTGGCCGGCGTTCGCTACCGGCCGCAGGCCGCTGCTGCCATTGTTG
>JANNTN010000234.1:0-8303 GCA_031394445.1 Anatilimnocola sp. | reverse complement strand
ATCCGCTGACCGTCGGCCAGGTGGTCGGTGCGATTCGCTTCCCGAAAAAGACCAGCGACTTTCGCGAGCAAGACATGCCGGCTGGCGTCTATGTAATACGCTATGCCCAGCAGCCGGTGGACGGGGCTCACGTGGGCACGAGCCCAACACGAGATTTCCTGGCCCTCTCGCCGGCCGCCAAAGACCGTGACCCGAAGACGATTGATTACAAAGACCTCGTCGCCGCCAGCAAAGATTCGACGGGGACGGCCCATCCCGGAATTATGTCGCTGCAACGAGCGGAGGGTGGCGCGTCTCCCTCGGTTCGCGAAGTCAGCGACAAGGAATGGGTGATCGTGCATGTCGTCGGCAAGATGAAGCAAGGCGGCAGCGTGAAGGACTTGCCGCTGGATTTGGTGATGGTGGGCAAAGCGGCGGAGTGAGGTTAGGCAAATGCGGAATGCGGAATGCGGAATGCGGAGTTGGGCCAGCGCTTTCGTGAGCGTGCTGCTGCTCGTTTCGCTCGTTAGTGCCGAGGATAAGTCGCCGATTTTCGAAACACAGACGATTCGGGGAAAGGTCGTATTTCTCGGCGAGGTGATGGAGCGGGAGACGGGCATTGCGGTGGTGTCGGAGGCGAGGGAGCGGGTGTTGGCGCTGCGGACGAATCGAGGAGAGTTGATCTCCCTCTTGGAAGACGTGCGAGCCCGGGCCTTTCGCCGGGATGAACGACTGCGAGACATGGAAATTGAGCTCGTCGTGCGGAAGTATGCGAATTCGCCGGCCGTACAAGTCATTCGTGTGTTTGAAATCGCCAAAGGTCAGCGTTTAGAAATCGATTATTGGTGCGAAGTCTGTTCGATCGCCATGTTCGAGAAAAAGGACTGCGAGTGTTGTCAGGGCGAGTCGGAGCTGCGACGTCGGAAGGTCGATTAAGCCAGGCTCTTTCTGAGTTTCTCCATCGCAGCCGCGACTGTTTCTTTGTCGTTGAAGATGGATGAGCCGGCGACGAGGACGTTGGCCCCGGCTGAAGCACCACGCGGAGCGGTCTGGGCATCGACACCGCCGTCAATTTCTAAATCGCATTTCAAGCCGCGTTCGTCGATCATCTTTCGCACTTGCGCAATCTTCGACAGCGTGCTCTCGATAAACTTCTGCCCGCCAAAGCCGGGATTCACGGTCATCACAAGGACTAGATCGACGCCATCAATGATTTCGGTCAGCACATCGGCCGGCGTGGCCGGATTGATCGCGACGCCGGCTTTCAGGCTGAGGCGGCGAATCTCGTGAACGGTCCGATGCAGGTTGGGATTGTCTTCCCAGTGAACGATTAGCGTCGTCGAGCCCGCAGCAGCAAACGCTTCGAGAAACTGATCGGGATTTTCGATCATCAAGTGCGTTTCCAGCGGTAGCTTCGTCACCGGTTTCAGCGACTTCACCACCGGCACGCCGATCGAAATGTTCGGCACGAAATGCCCATCCATCACATCGACATGAATCCGCTCCGCTCCTGCCGCCTCCGCTGCTTTCACTTGTTCGCCAAGCCGCGCAAAATCCGCGGCCAAAATCGACGGGGCGAGGTGGATCGGACGTTTGAGGCTATCGGTCACTCGAGTATTTTCGCTTTCTTACTATTCTACTTCGCCTTTGCCGCCCGATATCGCCGAATCAGCGTATTCGTCGAGCTGTCGTGCTTCAATTCGGGATCGGTCTGGCTCTCTAGCTCCGGCGCGATGCGGTTAGCGAGGACTTTGCCGAGCTCGACGCCCCATTGATCGAACGAGTTGACGTTCCAAATGATCCCTTGCACGAACGTGCTGTGCTCGTACAGGGCGATGATCTTGCCGAGGGCGGCGGGGTCGAGTTTATCCATCAGCAGCGTGTTGCTTGGACGGTTGCCTTCGAATGTCTTGTGAGGAATGAGTGATTCGGGCGGAGGCTTATCTTCCGCACGCAGTTCTTCGGCCGTTTTCCCAAACGCCAGGGCCTCGGCTTGAGCAAACACATTGGCCATCAGCAGATCGTGATGCCGGCCGCGCGGATTCAGCGACCGGCAGAAACCGATAAAGTCGCAGGCCACCAGCCGGCTGCCTTGGTGAATGAGTTGATAGAACGAATGCTGCCCGTTCGTGCCCGGTTCGCCCCAATAAATCGGACTCGTCTGATAATTCACCCGGCTGCCGTCCAGCGTCACCGTTTTGCCGTTGCTCTCCATCGTAAGCTGCTGCAAATACGCCGGCAGCCGCTTGAGATATTGGTCGTAGGGCAAAACGGCGATCGTCTCCGCCTCCAGAAAGTTCGTGTTCCACACGGTGAGCAAAGCGTGCAGCACCGGCAGATTCTGGGCGAGCGGCGCGGTGCGAAAATGCTCGTCCATCTCATGAAAGCCGGCGAGCATGTTGCGGTAGTAAGCCCCGCCGATGGCGATCATTAGCGACAAGCCGATGGCAGACTCCATCGAATACCGCCCGCCGACCCAATCCCAAAACTCGAACATGTTAGCCGTGTCGATGCCGAATTCGGCAACGGCCTTGGCGTTGGTCGAGAGGGCGACGAAATGTTTGGCGATTGCCTTTTCGTCCCACAGCTTGGCGAGCGTCCAGGCCTTGGCCGACTGGGCATTCGTCATCGTCTCCTGCGTCGTAAACGTCTTCGACGCCACGATGAACAGCGTCTCGGCCGGATCGAGGTCCTTCGTCGCCTCGGCCAGGTCCGTGCCGTCGATGTTCGAGACGAAACGAAACGTCAGATCGCGCTGGGCGTAATCGCGGAGGGCCTCAAACGCCATCACCGGCCCCAGATCGGACCCGCCGATGCCGATATTCACGATGTTTCGAATCCGCTGGCCCGTATGCCCCTTCCACTGGCCGCCGCGCACCCGGCTGGCAAAATCGGCCATCTTCTCCAGCACCGCCTGCACCTCCGGCACCACATTCTCGCCATCCACGACGATCTTCGCATACTGCGGTGCCCGCAGCGCCGTGTGCAGCACCGCCCGATTCTCCGTCGTATTGATCTTCTCCCCCGCAAACATCCCCCGCGTCCGCCCCGGCACATCGCACTCCTCCGCCAACTTCACCAGCAGCTTCAGCGTCTCATCGCTCACGCGGTTCTTCGAATAATCGAAATAAATTCCCACCGCCTCCAGCTTCAGCCTCTGTCCCCGCCCCTCATCTTCCGCAAACAACTGCCGCAGATGCATGTTCTTCAGCGATTGATAGTTTGCAGCCAGTTCTTTCCAAGCCGGCCGATCAGTCAATCCAGCGGTCATAGCCATTTCCTTCATTGGCGAATTCCGAGAGGCGGGAATAGTTTACCGCACTCCTCGTTCCGAGGGTCCCCCCTCGGAACGCCGCACCCCGAGGCTCCTGCCTCGTCCGCTTGACCTCGCCGGGTGCCTGAGCATTCTTTTGTAGGGTGGGACCAGCGAGCTTGCGAGCGCCGGCCCACCAACATCGCTTCACCGGCCACTGGGCTTTTCAGAAGGTCCGAAGCGTCTTGTTCTACGCTTCGCGACCGCTCTACATCCGATAGCCTTTATCCGCCACCTCAATAATCGACTCCCCCGCCTAACCGCTCACTAACTGCTTAAGTTGAGCGCTTCGCAGTTCGCCACTTCCACCGGCGGAATTGCAGGGCTATTGTTTTCCCTCAGCTGCCTTCGATCGCCGGGCGAGATACGTCTAAGGCTCAATTTCGCCACGGACTTCTCCCTTCAGTGTCCCGTCGGAGTTTATCTTGAACGTACTTTTGCCCCTTTCGCCGGTGACGAATACCCAGTGATAATATCCATTGTTCCCGTCGATGCTGCCTTCGCCCGACCAGGCTTCATCCAATCCACGTATCGAGAATTCCTTCTCCGTTCGAGCCGTGATCGCCATCTTGCGTATCGGCATGCCCCCCTGATCTTCCCACCGGTACAAAGAATACACCCCTTCGATCGACTTGGCGGTTTCTCCGCTGCCTTTTGGTGCGTCTGCTGCCTCTAAGGCGCTGACCAGTATTACGAGTGTTACTACCGATGTTGCGAGAACATTTGTCATTGCAGCCCCCCAAAACTAGCATGAGGTTCGATCGTGCGGTCCCCAATGACCGCAAGCTAGCGGTCTGGCCTGCGTAATTCAATAAACTTGACGTGTTTATGGGCGTCGAGTGCGAAGCGGAAAGTCCGTTGCACGTCACCGTGCAGTAACCAGCGGCGTCCGACGCAGGTCACATATCACTTCAGCCTCGAACATTGCCGCGCGCGGTATTCCCCGGTATCTTCCAAGCACCTTTTCATTCAGCCGGAACACATGCATGGCGACGCAAACCCTGTCTGATCTTCGCGCCTGGAGCGTGGCGACCGTTGACCGCTCGGAGCATTGGTATCACCCCTTGCCGAATAGCTTGCTGGCGGAGTTGCGAGCGGTGGTGGCCGCTGCGCCGGCGGATGTGCCGATTGTCGATTTGAGATTGTCGGATCAGCAGCGGGCGGAGTGGGCCGAGGCGGTGGCGGCGGTGCTCAGCGATTTGGAGGAGGGGCGGGGATTTGTGATTATCGACCGGCTGCCGCTCGAGGAGCTTTCTCAGCGGGAGGCGACGGCGCTGTATTGGTTGTATGGGCAATTGCTCGGTAAGCCGTTCGCGCAGAATGTGCAGGGGACGGTGCTGTATGACGTGCGGGACACGGGGCAGGATGTGGCGAGTGGGGCGCGGTTCTCGGTGACGAGTTACGAGAGCAGCTTTCACACGGATAATTCGTTCGGCGATGTGATTTTGGATTATGTGGGGCTGTTGTGCTTGAAGGCGGCGAAGTCGGGCGGCGTGAGCCAGAATGTGAGCGGGTTGGCGGCGGTGGAGGTGCTGCGGTGCGAGCATCCCGGGGTGTTGGCGGCGCTGTCGCTGCCGTGGCATGTGGATCGGCGGGGCGGAATCAAGGAAGGAGACTCGCCGACGGTGCTGCGGCCAATTGTGGCGTGGGATGACAACAAATTGATCCTGCGGTATCTGCGGTATTGGATCGAAGTGGGGCATGAGAAGGTTGGTCAGCCGCTGACAGCCGAGCAGCGGCGAGCACTCGACACGCTGGATGAAGTGCTGAAGCGGCCGGAGTTGCAGGTGAATTTTTCGCTGGAGCCGGGGCAGATGTATTTCATCAACAACCGCTGGATTTTGCATAATCGGACGGCGTTTGTAGATTATCCGGAATTGGAACAGCGGCGGCATTTGGTGAGGTTGTGGCTGCAGAGGCGGGGCTAGGGGCTTGGGACTGGGTATGGAAACGATCGACGAAGCAAATAGCCGACTGCTGAAGCTGCGGACGATTGTTGGGTTGGTGATGGCACCGGTGATGTTTGGCGTGGTGCTGCTGTGGCCGGTGGAGGGGATTAAGCCGGCGGGGCATCGGTTGGCGGCAATTTTGGCGAGCGTGATCGTGCTGTGGATCACGGAGGCGATTCCGCTGCCGCTGACGGCGCTCTTGGGGGCGGCGGCGTGCGTGCTCTTGCAGGTCGCACCGGCAGGGGAGGTGTTTCAGCCGTTTGCCGATCCACTGATTTTTCTGTTCATAGGGGCGTTCATTCTGGCGCGGGCCATTTTTTTGCATCGGCTCGATCGGCGGCTGGCGTTTTGGATTTTGTCGTTGCCGTGGATTGGCGGGCGACCGGTGCGGATTTTGTTCGCGTTTGGGGCGGTGACGGCTTTCATTTCGGCGTGGATCGCGAATGCGGCGACGACGGCGATGATGTTTGCGATTGCGATGTCGATCATCAATTATTTGTTCGATCCGCGGCATGGCCGGCCGCTGGCCAGCAAGGCATACGCGACGGGGTTGTTGCTTATGACGACGTTCGCGGCATCGGTGGGAGGATTGGCGACGCCGGTGGGGGCTGCGCCGAATTTGATTGGGCTGGGGCTGATTCGCGACAACATCGGCGTCGAGTTTTCGTTTCTGGCATTTTGCGCGGTGGGTGCGCCGGCGGCGGTCGTGTTGTTTGTGTATGTGGCGTGCTATCTGGGCTTTTTATGCCGGGCGGGGACGGATGAGATTGCTGGGGGGCGGGAGATGTTTGCGGCGGAACGGGCCAAGGTGGGTCCATGGCGGTGGGGAGAGCGATCGACGCTGATCGCTTGCGGCGTGACGGTGGCGCTGTGGCTGGCACCGGCGGCCCTGGCCATTATTTTCGGTGAAGGGCATTGGCTGTATGCGAATTTTGAAAAATCGTTTCCCGAGCCGGTGGGGGCGCTGGTGGGAGCGGCGCTGTTGTTCTTTCTTCCTGGCGATAAGTTGCCTGGAGATAAGTTGCCAGGGGGCGGCCGTGGTCGCGCCATCGATTGGCCGGAGGCGGCGAAGATCGATTGGGGGATCATTTTGATTTTTGGGGGTGGGTTGAGCTTGGGAATGTTGGGGGCGAAGACGGGATTGGCGCAGGCGGTGGGGCAGGGCTTGGCAGCGGCGATTCCGACGCATACGACGCTGGCGCTGGTCGCCTTGGCCACCGTGACGGCGGCTCTCGTTTCCGAAGTTACGTCGAACACGGCTTCGGCGACGATGGTGATACCGGTGGTGATCGGCGTGGCCCAGGCGGTGGGGATCGATCCGCTTCAGCCGGCATTGGCGGCGACGCTGGGATCGGGGCTGGGGTTCATGCTGCCGGTTTCGACGCCGTGCAACGCGATTGTGTATAGCTCGGGGCGGATCCCGCTGCGGACGATGATGGGTTATGGGGTGATGCTGGATGTGGTGGGGGTGGTGGTGATTATTGCGGCGGTGAGTTGGGTGACGCCGCTGGTGAGGTAGGTCCTGCCTGCCGGGCGGGACTTGGCGAGACAAACGATTGGCGTGTAACCAACAAACGCGAAACAAACAGCTCGTTGCCCAAGGCTCCTTCCGGCAGTAGGAGCCTACTGAGCTGGCAACTCCACTTGGGTGGGAGACATGAGATAGGCGAGGAGGTTGCGGATTTGGTCGGGGGTGAGGGGTTGGAGGATGCTGTCGGGCATGGGGGAGAGGGTGGTGAGTTTGATGTCGTCGATGTCGGCTTTGAGGAGGGCGAGTTTCTCCTTGGCGGTTTGGAGGACGAGGCGGTCGTCGTCTTGGCTGGTGACGAGGCCGTTGAGGATGCGGCCGTCGGTCATGCGGAGGATGGACATGCGAAAATCTTTGTTCACGACGGAGCTGGGATCGATGATGTTGGAGAGGAGATAGTCGAGGTTGTGGCGGCCAGAGCCGGTGAGGTCCGGGGCGATGGTGCCACCGGAGCCGAAGAGGCGGTGGCAGTTGGCGCAGGTGGCCTGAAACACCGCGCGGCCAGAAGAAAGGGAGTCGGGAGTAGGAGGTGGGGGCGAGTTTTCGGCGGGAGTACCCGCAGTGAGAAGTTTTTTGTAGTCTTCGATCTGTTTTTGCTTGTCCTCGGGGGAGTCGCGGAGTTCGCCCCAGACTTGGGCGAGGCGGGCGGAGAGTTTTTCGTTGTCGAAGCTGCGGATTTGGCGGGCTTGGAGGGCGGTGAGATCGGCGGCGGGGATTTTGCCGGCTTCGATTTGGTCGAGAAGGGCCGTGGCGAAGGTGGGGCGGGTGACGAGGGTTTCGATGACGGCGGGGCGTTCGACGGGATGGAACGAGGAGTAGCTTTTGGCGAGTTGGTCGCCGAGGGCGGGGTCGTCGAAGAGGGAGAGGCCCTTCATGGCGGTGGTGTTGAGGAAGCGGACGCGGAGAAGCTGTTGGCAGATGTCTTTCAGGTCGTCGAGCTTCGCTTCAATCAGCGTTTCGAGAGCCAATTGCCGCTGAGGGACTTTGGCTTTGCCGTCGAGGGCGACGCGGCGGACTTCATCGAGGGCGCGGCCGTCGCCGAACAGGACGGCGAGGTTGCGGAGTTGGCCTTGCGTTTCGGGAGTGGCGGCAACGAAGCTGGCTTGGAATTTTTCCCAGTTGGGCAGCGCTGCGACTTTGTGACGACCAGCAAGGCCCGCAGTAAGGCCGCGGACAATGTCGGTGCGGACTGATTCTTCTTTGTCGAGCGTGGTGGCGAGCAAGTCGCCGAGGACGGCGTGGTTTTTCACCGGGTCTTCGGCGATGGCGCGGGCGATCCATTCGCGGGTGAGCGGGAATTTGCCGTTAGCGGCCAGGGGGACGAGGGATTCGGGGTTTGAGTCGGCGAGTGGTGAGAGGCCGTACCAGATGAGCTTGGGTAGGTTGTGGTCGTTGGCGTCGTCGGCGTGGGATAAGAGCGCTGCGGCGAGGGCTGGGCGGTCAGAAGGCGGAATTCGTTGAAGGGTTGAGGCGAGGAACAGGCGGACGAGACCGGACGACTCGGTTTTTGCCATTTCAATCAATCGAAGCAGCA
>JANNTN010000117.1:0-5718 GCA_031394445.1 Anatilimnocola sp. | reverse complement strand
GAACCGATACAACCGCTCGAAATCGACGTAGCCCCGGTCCATTGCGTAGAAGGCTCCCGGTTCGATTGGCAACAGGTCGAGCACGTTCACAGCGTGCATTTTCCCGTGCGAAATGTGCATAAAGCAGGGAATACTGCCGCGCAAGTCCAAGAGCGTGTGCAGCTTCACGGCTCCCTTCCGGCGTCGAAACTTGGCCCACGGAAACAAGCTCAAGCAGAGGTCGATGGTGGTCGAGTCGAGGGCATAGACGGTCTGCTTCAGGTCCACGGAGAGCGGTTCGCCAGCGTACAACTTGCGGGCTCGGCCAATCAATACCTGCGCAAAATCGGCATAGATCCGCCAGTCGTGAACGCGGTTGGCGTCGGCCAGCGTGCTCCGCGAAACTTGGCCGCGAAAGCCGGCGTGGTACAGTTTCGGCCCCAAGGCGTGGAGACACGTTTGGATGTCCCGCAAGCTTTCGCGAAACGTAAGCTGCGCGAAAGCCAAGCAGAGAAATTGATCGCGACACGAGAAACCGCGCTGACGACGCTGGCCGTGATACCGCCTGACACAGGTGTTGAATTCGTGCCTGGGCAGGAAGTCCATGAGTTGGGCGAACACCAATTGACCCGAGTGCATGCGTCGTCCTCCACCACCTGGAAGTGCTTCCCAGGGGTCGATTCTGACAACCCAAGTTCAAATCGTGCGCGCTCATTCCTCGACCAAACACCTTTCGTCACAATGACTTCGAGCTATTTCCAAATCCATTAGCCGGACAGTAGTGGGCTAGAACCTGAATGCGAATTGCGGGACGAATCGGCATCGATGCCGGATGGCAGTGGACAAGGCAAGGAAGAGCACCAATGGCAGCCAGCCGTTCAGCACTGCAACTCGGCAAAGGCACCGCCTTCGTCAAGACCAAGTTACGCCATGTTCCCCAGCTTGAGGACACTTGGGAGGCGGACTTTCAACCGATCCCTGGCAAACGTCGAGGCCAGACCGAGTTCTGGTTGGGCATGGCCCTCGAACAAGAGGGCGGGGGCGTGCTTGCCAGCCTCTCACTCGATCAACCTCCAACGGTCAACGATCTTGCTACCGTGTTGGCTCATGCCATGACTCGCCCGCTTACTGACGGCGAGCGCCATCGACCGACGAAAATTCTATTACGCCCCAATCCAGCTTGGGACGAGCTAATTCCGCATCTTCAGCAGCTTGGGATTGAGTTGGTTTCGACAGACGCACTGCCGTCTGGAGCGAAGCCGCTCAGGAATTCGGTATTGGATGGCAACGAACCCTCCGTAGGCTTGGTTCCACTCCCAAGCCAACGATCCTTGAGAGATCGCAACCAATAGGTGACCATGAACGATTCTTCGCCCACTCTGCCCAGTTCTCTGCCCTCTGGATTCGCCCTTCGTCCTTGGGAGGGCTTGCTGTTAGCCCTGCTGGCCAGCGCGATTGTGTTCGCAATCGTTCAGGCGACTCATCCAATCTTTCGCGTCTCCGGCGACGTCAACGTAGCCATGGGCAGGCCAACCGCGGAGTTCCTCGCCGTCATCCAGCAAAACGACCGCAATGATCAAAAACATGCGGCGCTATACCTAGGATGCTTGGGACTACTGACGGCCGGCGCGCTAAGCCTTCGTGAGTCGATCGCGCGGCGCACCTGGCTCGCACCAATCGTCGCGTTGCCGCTGGGCGCTGCAGGCGGCGCTATCGGCGGTTGGCTGGGTTGCCTGGTTATGCAAATCGCACGCGACAATTTCGGCCAGGCAGAACTAAAACACCTGATCGAAGCCCAGTTGGCCGTCGCCCTGCCACTGGGCTTCGGCATCGGCCTGGGCTACGGCATTGCAACGCGTTCGCTCGCCGGAGCCATAATGTCAGCCGGTACAGGACTCGCTGGTGGTGCAGTCGCGGCGGCAATCTACGCTGTCGGCATTTCCATCCTATTCCCCACCGCCAGCACGGAGGCTTTGTTGCCCGGTGAAGCGGCCATGCGACTGTTATGGCTGTGCTGCCTAGCGGGCTTCGTAGGTATCAGCATTCCAATCGCCGGCAGACAATCCACTCAGTTAGCTTAATCAAGCCGCTTAGTCCCCGCCCGTCGCATCGCCCGCCGCTGCGCTGCCCCACGCCCGCCACACATCCAGATTGACGTTATTGGAGAAGAATCGGACGGAGCCGTCGCATTGCACGGCCGACACGCCGCTAGGATGCCGGCTGCGGGCGGCAATCGACTCTTCCTGATTCGCATTTCCAGCCGAGCGATTCACGCAGGGCGGATTCAGCCTGATGGCCGTCGTGCAGGATTGTTCCGTTTTGTCGGGCAACGGCGAATTGGGCGTCATCAGCGTTTCGAAATGCGCTCCGCCGCCCCACCAGCCGAATCCACGCAAGTCGCCCCCTTTGCCTTGCACCGTTTCTGAAACGGCCAGCGTGTTGCTCGTTCCGTCGGTGATTTCCGCCATGCGCGTTTTGTCTTTGTACGGCTCCTCGTTGGCGAGCATGATGTAACTGTAAAATGTCGGATCGGCTGTCTGTTGGTAAATTACTTCGATGAACGGTGCGCCACCAAATTGATTGGGTTGCCCCGTACCGGTCGTCCCCACGGGGCTGACTCGTCCCCGCGTCGTGTTGCCATAATTGGCCACATAGTTGTGAAATGTCACGCCGCTGATAATCCCGGCTTGCGCGCTTTTCGTATCGCTCGGGCACAGGTATGCCTTGATTTGCGTCGTGGTGACGGGCAAATTCTGCGTACCGCCATAGCAAATGCCGCCGGTACGAAAAGTCTGCATTCCGCCGGAGTTGAAGTATTGAGAATGCAGGCTGGTCTGCTCGATGTATGGCAGCAGGTGTAACACCCAGGTGCCAAACACTGCGTGATAACAACCCGGCGGCATCGTCTTCCACGTATCTTCGTAGTTGTGTACACCGATGCCGATCTGCTTCAGATTGTTGGTGCATTGGGCCCGCCGAGCTGATTCGCGGGCCGATTGCACGGCCGGCAACAGCAGCGCAACGAGCACGCCGATGATCGCAATAACCACGAGCAGTTCCACCAACGTAAAACCGCTTAATCGACGATTCATACGACTCTCCTCCCAGGCCGATAAACTCTGAACTCATTACACCAACAACGTCTTCCCTCGGGCATTCTCAGCCCTTCTTCGTCGCCACGTCAAAATCAAACTTGAAAGGGCCCTCTTTTTTAACTTCAACTTCGTGCTTGCTTTTGCTGTTCCAATCCGCCCCAATTTTCGGCTTGGGAGAGGGAGGCAAGGGATCTCCGGGCATATGTCCCGGCGGCAAGGGTG
This sequence comes from Anatilimnocola sp., assembly GCA_031394445.1. Lineage (GTDB taxonomy): Bacteria > Planctomycetota > Planctomycetia > Pirellulales > Pirellulaceae > CAYLLN01. The sequence continues at coordinate 2,422 of JANNTN010000117.1, read as the reverse complement.
GCGTGTCGTAGGTGTCGTAGATCACAACCCGATATTTGCCAAAAGTGGTGCCCTGTGGAGCAGGAATCGCGTATTTTCCCGTCTGAATCAGGCCGCCGCTTTGCATACCGCTTTCTTCCAGCGGATGAAACTCGATGGCCCCTTTATCGAGCGGAGCACCGTCGAGCGTGACGACACCACTAAGAGCCTTGCGGCCGCGGGGATTGTCGCCACCACAGCCGGGCAGAATGCCCAGAACAAACAAAAAGCCAACGAGGAACGACACGGGAAAGCGCATGCGCTAACCTCCTGCTGAGGACAACCAAGTAAGTTATCTCGCCCGTTCCTAGTCGCACTCTAAGACACAGCACATCGCAGGTCAACGTGCTTTCGCTAGGATGCATGGTGAGTGGTGAGTAATTGCTCGCCGCTGCGGCCACATCGCCTGCGGCTGGTGAAGACACGTTATCGACCTTCATGAAGGCCAAGATGCTGGACGCACAAAAGACGCTAGAGGGATTGGCTAAAGAGGACTATGACCTGATTGCCAAGCATTCTCAAGCGATAAGTCTGCTCTGCGAAGATGAGATGTGGGCAGTTCTGAAGACCCCTGAGTATCAGGAAAGGAGCAATGAGTTTCGGCGGAGCGTGGACGCAATTACCAATGCCGCCCGGAAGAAGAACCTTCAAGCGGCGACCCTGGCTTATGTTGATGCGACGCTGAAATGTGTGAGCTGCCACAAGTACGTGCGGAATACGCGGCCAGGGCGGTAATTGCGATGTCGCGGTGAGCTGCTGTTGAGGCAGCGGTCCTCGAAATCTGTGATACGATCGACAAGCACGGCGAACGGCTCCCATAAGCGACATGGTTAATGCACCACTCATGTGACAAGCAAGCCGGTATGGGATTCTGCCTCAAATCCAATGTGATTTCCCGACTGGTTTGGCTGCCGATTTGGTAATGACGACTCGGTAGCCTGCTCGCAACGGAACCAAACTGGTCGTGGTTGCACTAGCTGACGAGAGTCGGCAGCGGTCGCGGCCAGTTTTTGTTTTTGTTGAATGGACACGACGCGCCCGGCTCCCTCTCCAGGCAGCCGCCGCGCGTTGCTAGCCGCCGTGGACACCGAAGGCGGTTCTGCGGCGGCGTTTTTATCGTGACTGGCGGGCTGGGTGCCTTTCGGTCGTTGTTGGCGGTGAACGATTGGCGTTGGCTGTTCGATCAGCTGGCTTCGGACGACAAAAAGGCGCGATGCCAGTTGCTTGAACGCGGTGGTGCTGGCGGATAGCTTTGGGTGCTGGCACGTGGCGGGCTGACCTGACTCCCTAGACAAACTAAAATCGGAATTACTCGAACAAGGACACAATAAGAAAGGATCATGCAATGGGAGACAAAGGCGGCAAGAAAGATAAGGACAAGAGCAACAAACAGAAGGCGACGAAACAGGAGCAAGCGGTGAAAGGGAAGCAGGATAAGAACCGGCCGAAGTGACGTGGGCATCGATCGTCTGAATCCGAGAGTGGTCCTTTAGGAGAATCCCGATGACAACTAGCGACCAGCTCAAGGAGGCGATTCGTGAGTCAGGTAAGACGCCCAACTTGATTGCCAAGGAAGCGGGCGTCGCGCCAATGATTCTCTCTCGCTTCCTCTCCGACGATCCCGATCAGCACCGCGACATCCGGCTCGAATCTACCGCCGACAAACTCTGCGCCTACCTCGGCCTTGAACTCCGCCCCGCCGACAAGCCCAAGGGGAAGGACAAAGTGAAGGCACCTGCATTACCTGCCGTCGACTGGGCCACAGCCGAGCCGAAGACGAAACGGAAGGATGAAGGGCGGGAAAGGCGGAAGTAACAGCGATTGCCGGCTGTTTTTGTGTAGCCAGCCCACGGCTGGACTACTTCTGTCGTTTAGCTTCCCAATCTGCCGATCGAGATTTGCCACCGCGTTCGGTTGGAATCCGACGGGACCCCACGTTCCGCCCTTTGAGCCCAAACCGCCCGGCCATCTGCAATACGAAGATGATGGCGCATCGTTTGCTTTAGTAAATGTTGTTTGGAATCGTACATCTCTCGCGGCATTATGAGCCTCACGGCCGCGGTCAACTTTTTCGGGGTGCGCTAAGATGGTTCAGATAGCTCAATTAAACGCCGAAGTGCGTAGTTGTCTCGACAATTGCTATCGTGCGGCCCATCCTCTGGAGAAAATGACTAGCTGGTTAGGCAGATTGCGGACCAATCCAAAATGGAGCGAAGCCGAAGTGCAGGAGGTAGAATCTGCTGTTCGGCGGGTTCTACTCGGCGTCTCTAAGTTGTCGACGTCGTTTAATCGGCTCTTCCGGCTGAAGCGTGCGCGGGATTGATAAAAGAGGGACATGAGGATTCTGATTGGAGTTACGTGAACAGCTCCAAACAGAAGGAAGCCCCATGTCCCATCAATGGTT
>JANNTN010000165.1:0-15252 GCA_031394445.1 Anatilimnocola sp. | reverse complement strand
ATACGCAAGCCAAGATCGACGTGGTCAAGAGCCGCCTAATTCGCGACTTTGGCTACGACGATGAAAGCGCAACAGACGTGTTGAACTACGTGGCGAGCATTTTTGCTCGCGGAGATGTGAAGAAGAAATAACGTGGTAATGAAAATCGACCGCGACGCGTCGCGGTTTAAACAAATTGTTCGCGGGAAGATACGCGAGAACCTGCGAAAATACGTGACCCACGGCGAGATGATCGGCCGGAAGGGGAACGATCTCGTCAGCATTCCGCTGCCGCAGCTCGACGTGCCCCATTTTCGGTACGGACAGAACGGCCGCGGGGGCGTGGGACAAGGTGCCGGCGAGGAAGGGCAGCCGGTTGCGGCGGGCGACCCCGATGGCGAGGGCGGCCAGGGCCAAGCCGGCAGCGAAGCCGCACCGCATGTTCTAGAAGTCGATATCACGCTGGAGGAGTTGGCCGCGATCCTGGGCGAAGAACTGCAGCTTCCGCGTATCGAGCCCAAGGGAAAAGCAAATATTCAGCAAGACAAACTGCGCTATACGGGCGTCAAGCGGATCGGCCCGGAATCGCTGCGGCATAAGCGGCGGACCTACGTCGAGGCGCTGAAAAGACAGCTATCAGAGGGAACGTATCGTCCCGCCGACCCGTGCGTCGTGCCGATCAAGGGGGACCGCCGCTACCGCTCGTGGCAACATGTGCCCGAGCCCGTCGCGAATGCCGTCATCATTTACATGATGGATGTCAGCGGCTCCATGACCGACGAGCAGAAAGAGATTGTGCGCACCGAGTCGTTTTGGATCGACACCTGGCTGCGCAGCCAATACCAAGGGCTGGAGCGACGTTACATCATTCACGACGCCTCGGCCAAAGAGGTTGATGAGAACACGTTTTATCACACGCGCGAAAGCGGCGGCACGCGGATCAGCTCGGCGTACAAAGTCTGCCAGGATCTGTTGAAAGCCAACTTCGATTCGGCGGAATGGAACATTTATTGCTTTCAATTTTCCGATGGCGACAACTGGGGTGAAGACAATCGCGCGGCCCTGAGCATGCTGAAAGAGACACTGCTCCCTCAGAGCAATCTGTTTTGCTACGGCCAAGTCGAAAGCCCCTACGGCAGCGGCGAATTTTATCGCGTTCTTGAGGAAGCTTTTGGCAGCGAGCACGAATCGCTGGTGCTATCGGAGATTGAAAACAAAGAAGGTATTTACGAGTCGATCAAGACATTTTTAGGAAAGGGCAAATAGTGACCGCCCTGCACCGCTTCCGTTCGCTTACTCCAGAAATGGCTGAAATTCAAAGCCAGATGGAATCGCATGCGCGGAGCTATGGGCTGGATTTCTTCAATACGATCTTCGAGGTTGTCGATCACGATCAATTGAGCGCCATCGCTGCCTATGGCGGCTTTCCCACGCGGTATCCGCATTGGCGGTTCGGCATGGAGTACGAGCAGCTTAGCAAGGGCTACTCCTACGGCCTGCAGAAGATTTACGAGTTGGTGATCAATAACGACCCCTGCTATGCCTACCTGCTCGGCAGCAACGGCATTACCGACCACAAGCTGGTCATGGCCCACGTGTATGGACATTGCGATTTCTTCAAGAACAACGCGTGGTTCAGCCACACCAATCGCAAGATGATCGACGAGATGGCGAACCACGGCAATCGCATTCGCGATTACATGGACCGGTTCGGCGTCGAGGAGGTTGAGACGTTCATCGATGCTTGCTTGAGCATTGAGGATTTGATCGACATCTACGCGCCGCACATCAAACGTCGAGATGACAAAGCGCGGTATGAGTTTCAGGATGCTACCGAGGCCGAGCACGACGGTCCCACGGCGACCCGCTTTCAGGCCAAGTCGTATATGGATGCGTTCGTGAACCCGAAGAAGGCGATGGACGCGGAATTGGAAGGCAAACGTAAGGAACTGGAAAAGAAGGAGAATTTTCCGTCGGAGCCGATGCGCGATGTCATGCTTTTTATGCTGGAGAACGCGAACCTGAAGCCGTGGCAAGCCGATGTGCTGACGATTATCCGCGATGAGGCCTATTACTTCGCTCCGCAGGCCCAAACGAAGATCATGAACGAAGGCTGGGCCACGTACTGGCACAGCACGATCATGACCAAGCATGGAATGGCCGATTCAGATCTGATTTGTTACGCCGACCACTGTGCGGGAACATTGGCGAGCTCGCGGACTCGCCTGAACCCCTACAAACTGGGCGTGGAACTGTATCGCGATATTGAAGATCGCTGGAACCGCGGCGCTTACGGCGAAGAATACGAAGCGTGCGACGACTATCAGGCCAAGCGCGACTGGAACAAGCAAACGGGCCTTGGCCGACAAAAAATCTTCGAGGTCCGCCGCATCCACAACGATCTGACGTTTATCGACGAGTTTCTCACGCTCGACTTCTGCCGGCAGCACAAGTTGTTTTCGTTCGGCTTCAATCAGGATTCGGGCTATTACGAGATTGAAAGTCGGGAATTCGAGAAGGTGAAACAGCGTCTATTGTTTAACCTCACGAATGTGGGCCGGCCGATCATCTATGTGAAGGACGCCAATTACAAGAATCGCGGTGAACTGTTTTTGGAGCATCGCTTTAGCGGCGTCGAGCTGCAAACGAACTACGCTCAAGACACGCTGTCGAACCTGTACAAGTTGTGGAAGCGGCCGGTTCACATCGAGACGGCACTGGAAGAATCCAAAGTCATCCTTTCGTACGACGGGCAAGAACACAGTCGCACAGGAGATGCAAAACCAACGAAGAGCAAATGACCATTGAGTCATTGGTCATTCGAGGTACGAGGCAACCATGAGCACCATTCAACCCGATATCGAGCGCGAACTGCAGCGTATTCAGGCCGTCAGCGGCCAAGGGCTGTTGCAGGTCGATTGTGATGTCGGGCGGATTGAGGCCGACCTGGTGGCGGTCGATGTTATTGGTTGCTCGTTTCAGACGATCGGCTTATCGACAACGAGGCTGGTGGATGCTTCGTTGGCCAAGCTCAAAGAGACCAGCGAGACGCTCACAGGCCGCTTGACCTACCTGCTGGAGCCGATTGGCATTGTCGAGGCCGACGCGGATCGCTGCAGCGTGCAGATGCGTAGTAACCCGCCCAAGAAGGGCGAAGATGAAACGAGCTATTACGAATTGATGGTGCGTCGCGGCGGTGACATCACTCTGAGTCGGTATAGCAAAAAGTCCGGTCAACTGCGGCAGATCGTTTCAGCCCATTTGACCCGCGAGGTTTTAGCACGCCTCGCGGATGATTTTATCTCGGTCGTTGAATAGCACGCCTGCTGATAAGTAACAGTTACGCCGGCAACGAGCTGTGCTCGCGGGCGGAGCGGGCGGCTTCGACGAGAGCCGATTTCATGTCGTCGAGCGAAACCTGGCGCAAATCGATCTGTTGAGCGCGGAAGCTATCGAAGACCGCGCGGACCAAGTCATCGTTCGAGACGGCCCGGCGAGCGCGTTGGCGAATGGCTTTGCGAATTTGTTCGTTCATCTGTGTTTCCTCCGTGGTGGTCATGTTTTCCTGCGGCGGGAGCGAATTGGCCCACAATTGGGCCAGCGAGGGTTGGCATCATCCATCTGCCAAATTGACTAACACGCAATCAGCGTGCCTCGCTAGTCGCTCCCTGGTGGGCGGCGTCGTAACTCTAGACACCGCATCAAACCGAGGGTTCACAAAATCTATAATTGGCTGGAAGCAGAATTTCTTGTTGACACCGATCGCTGCCATTTCGGCGCTCTTTGCACGCTTTTGTGGCAGTTCAAACTCCCTTTCGGGTCACGAATCATAGTCATTTATCGCGAGGGGGCCACCCCGAACTTGATGGCCAATTGCAGTCAAATGCGGCTCAAGTCGTTGTGCGGACGCTGGGTTCCCGCGTGGGGAACCTCACGGCGGAATGTTCGCCCTTAAGTGGAAAAATAACTTTCTGCCAGCAGAGGCTGGCAGCACGGAACAATTGAAAAATCTTGCCCAAACCGTTTTTTCGGCCACGCTGCGGGCCGGGCAAGCAATTTAGTCTGGCGTATCGAGATAAGGATCTTGTCCCATCTCGCGCTGCATCTTCTTGCGTTCCTTTTCATGATGCAGCAGCACGAAGCGATCGCGGAGGTGGCGCCGTTCCACCTTTTGCTGCGAGCGTTTGAGCAAGTTGAGGTAGCCTTGCGCGGCTTTGGGAGATGACTTGCCAAGGGCTTCCAGCTTCTCGGCCATTTCAGGGCCGTAGCCCGTGCGGATAACATCGTCGTCGAGCGACATGTATTGCCGCACGGTTCCGGGATCGCCCTGGCGGCCACAACGGCCCATCAACTGGCGATCGATACGCGCCGAGTCGTGCAGTTCGGTGCAAATGACGTGCAGGCCACCAGCCTCCGCCACGCCGGGACCGAGCTTGATGTCCGTGCCGCGGCCGGCCATATTCGTGGCAACGGTTATTCGCGCCGGTTGACCAGCGTCCGCTACGATTTCGGCTTCTTTTTCGATTTCGTGGGCGTTAAGCACCTTGTGCTCAATTCCCGCCAGCGTCAAGAGTCGCGACAAGATGATGGATTTGTCGATCGACCGCGTGCCAACCAGCACGGGCCGGCCTTGCAGGTACATGTCGCGAATTTCTTGCGTGATGGCGTGCCACTTCTCGTCGCCAGTTCCATAGACAAGTTCGGGCAAACGTTTGCGTTGCGCCGGCCGGTTCGTGGGAACAGGAATGACCACTTTGTGATACACCTTGCGAAATTCGCGGGCTGCCGAAGAGGCGGTGCCGGTCATGCCAGCCAGGTATTTATAGCGCAAGAACAAATCTTGCACGGTGATCCGCGCGGCCTGTCCGGTTGGCACGGTAACGTCGATCTTTTCTTTGGCCTCAACCGCTTGGTGAATGCCGTCGCGCCATTTGCGGCCTTCGGCCAAACGTCCGGTGTTTTCATCGACGATGACGATTTCGTCCGTGCCGCTTTCCCCGGGCTTCACCACATACTGGCGATCGAGATGATAATCGCGATGCACTTTGATCGCCCGCTCGATGTACTGATACAGATCGACGAGTCCCATATTGGCCAGTGCGGGTTGCTTCGGCATGATTCGCACAAACTGTCGACCGGTTGCGGTTAGCTCCACTTTCTTGTCGTCGTGGTCAAACTCGTAGTGTTCTTCATCGATGAATTGCGGAGCGACCTCGGCCGCCCAGCGATAGGTGGCCACGATTTTTTCAATCGCTTTGTCACCGATGGAGCCAATGATTAGCGGCGTGCGGGCCTCGTCGATGAGAATACTATCGGCTTCGTCCACGAGTACGAAATGGGCACCGCGTTGGACGGGTTGCTCGCCGCCGGGGTCGAGGCTCGCGGCAGTGATTTCGCCGAATAGGCCGGCTTGGGTCACTCCCATTCGCCGGAGCAGCAGCCGGTCGCGAAGAAAATCGAAGCCAAACTCCTTGGCAGTGCCATAAGTGATGTCGCAGCCGTAGGCTTTTCGCCGCTCGGCACTTTTGTCTTTCGTGAGGACGACGCCGACGGTTAGACCGAGCATTTCGTACACGGGACTCGTCAAGGCGGCGTCGCGTTCGGCCAAGTAGTCGTTCACCGTGGCCATGTGCGCGCCCTTGCCGACGAGCGCATGGATATACATCGGCAGCGTGGCTGTCAGCGTTTTGCCTTCGCCGGTTTGCATTTCCGCGATGCAGCCGTTGAAGAGGGCAATGCCGCCGACCATTTGCACGTCGTAGTGGCGCTGCTTGATCGTGCGGACCGATGCCTCGCGAGCGAGGGCATAGGCTTCTGGCAAGAGACGCGTTAAGGCCTCGCCCGCCTTGGCCCGGTAGCGCAGCGATAGGCTGCGTTTTTTAAGATCGCGGTCGGAATCCTTTTGCAACTCTGGCTCCCAGGCCGCAATTTGTTCGAGAACGCTACCCCACCTGGCTAGTCGGCGGCGCACGGGTCCACCGAGCAGTGCCAGCAGTTGTGCTTGCCACCCGGTGGGAATGCCATTGACCTTGAGAGCTGCCATGCAATCGGGGACTTTAATTCTGGGATGCGGAAGTTGTCGCTATAAGTCAGTTAACAGGTCGCGCGGGGAAGCGCGGCTGTAAGCCTACCATTTCATGATAGGCAAAATCCCGCGAGAAGTCTTGCCAATTGATAGCAAGAGTGCCGGCTGATCGCATGCCAGCGGCTGCGCATTCGTTTCGACGTGATTTCTCGGAAATTAGTTCCAATCGCTTCAGCCGGTGTGGCTCCCACCCCCGCAGGCCGGACGATCGCTAGCAACGGCTTAGTCGTTACTGGCCAATCTTTTGGCTCAATCAGTATAGGCCGATCCGCCGAAACAAATTGATAGCAGGGGCGAGCGGCCAGCCCGCCCCACTCGCACAATCGATGCGGCCGGCACCCTGACGCCGGCAAGGCAGGCAAGCTCTGCCACCGGTAACGGCCGTACTCGATTTTCGGAGAACACTGGTCGATCCCAATGTAACGATCAGGCAAGCCCGCTTGCCGCACGGCTTCTACCGCACGTTGATCACACCGCTCGTTCATCACACCGCACAAGGCGCGGACCCATGAGAATCAAGACGCTCCTTATCGCACTTGTCGTAATGACAGCGGCCGGCGCAACGTCGGCCGTTCGAGCACAAGACCTTGGCGACGCCGCGCTCACGCGCATGGTGTCGTGGTTCACCGGCGATCCCGCCGTGGGCGCGGGGCCGAGTCCCATCTCGGCTGCTCCCATGAACTATGCCGAGGACACCTGCTGCGCCGACGGCGCTTGTGGCTGCTGCAGCCAATGCAGCAAGTGCTACGACACGTTTGGCAGCGCGGAATTTTTAATGTGGTGGGGCCGTGGCACTTCGCTGCCGCCGCTGGTGACGACGAGCCTGCCCGGCACGCCGCGAGCCGACGCGGGCATTCTCGGCTTGGATTCGACGTCCATTCTGTTCGGCGATGAACTCGCCGCGCAGAAGCTGCAAGGTGGTGGCCGCATCACGGCTGGTATTTGGCTCGACCCGGATCATAACGTCGCACTGGGTGGCCGGTTTTTTGGCCTGGGTGGTGATACCACTCGGTATTCCATCGCTTCGAACGGCGGCGCGACCGATCCGATCATCGCCCGGCCTTTCTTCAATGCCCTGCTGGGCCAAGAAGATGCCTTTCTCGTTTCCTTCCCCGGCGAGACCAGTGGCAGCCTGTCGGCAAATGTCACGACCAACAACATCATTGGGTTTGATGCCTTCACGGAAATCATGGTGTCGCGGGATTGCTTGCGACGCATCGACTTGGTGGCTGGTTACCAATTCTTCCGATTGGACGACGTGTTGAATGTCAGCAGCTCAAGCACATTAATCAACCCCAACGACCCGCTGTTCGGGACGCAAGTCGATGTTCGCGATCAGTTCCGGGCGCGTAACCAATTCCACGGCGGTCAGATCGGCCTGCGTGGCCGGATGGCCCGCGGGATGTGGTCGCTGAACATGCTTGGTGTGTTGGGCATCGGTAACATGAATCAACAAGTCGCGATTGATGGTGAAACCGTTGTCACTTCCGGTGGTGTGCCCAGTACGACCGATGGTGGCATCCTTGCTCAACCGACGAACAGTGGCACCTTTACGCGAAATAAGTTTGCGTTCCTACCGCAGTTGACCACGAACCTGCACTACCATGTGACGCCGAACCTGAGCTTCCATGTTGGCTACAACATCCTGTTTATCTCGGATCTGGCAACCTCGGCTCAGCAGATCGACAATCAGGTCAATCCGACGCAGTTCCTGGGCGGCAACCTGGTCGGCCCGGCTCGCCCGCAGTTCACCTTCCGCGACAGCGATTACTGGCTGCAAGGTATCAACTGGGGTATGAACTGGGACTTCTAAAAAATCTGGGCTGCTCGGGCAACGAAATTTGAACTTGAACGGGGGAGCCAGCAATTGGCTCCCCCGCTCTGCTTTTCGGGTTGGGGGCGATAAAATATTGGCTGTCATAGCCACTATCTCGATCTGAATCTAACAATGGCCGACACTTCGACACTCGCTCAATTGCCGCCGCCGAGTTTTTCGTTGATGGTGATGACGTTTGCGTCGCAGGCGATGGTGGCGTTTGGGCAGGTGCCGAATCCGATCGATGGGAAGACGGAAGTGCGGCTGGAACTGGGGCGGCATGCGATCGACATGCTCGATATTTTGGAGCAGAAGACGAAGGGTAATCTGACGCCAGAAGAAGCAGCGATGCTGGAGGGTGTTTTGCACCAGCTCCGGTTTGCCTTCATTGAGGCAACGAAGAAGGCGTAGCCACTGGGTTGGTGGCCAATCTGTTGCGCATCTGCCCAATACCCCGAAAGCCGGGGACTCTCTAACGGGCTCAGGGCAACTTCGTAAATTCGGCTGAAACGGCTGAATGCATAGTTCGTGGGGAAGTTGAGAGTGGAGTGTAGGGTTTAGGTGGGTGGTGGGCGAGCTTTTTTTGTTTAGGTTTTTGGCGTAAGTGTTGAAGTGCCAATGGGTTGTGGAAATGGTGTCGGCGCTCATGTTTAGGCATGTAGGGGCTGGCATTTCCAAAAGCCTCATTTCTTTGGCTAGGGAGATCGTCCTCTCTCTATATGAATTGCAATTTGGGCGAAAAACCGGGCCGGTATTTTGAAAGTTTTTTGGTGACTATAAGGGTGGGGGCTGTGGATTCGCGAAATGGGTGCAATTGGCAGCAAGGGACTGACGTTTAGGTCAGAATAGGCGGAACGAAAGTGGTTGATGTGATGGAGCTCGATCTGGAAGAAATGCTGCGGCGGGCCCGGGGGAAGGACCGGGAGGCTCTGGGGTCGCTGCTGGAGCAGTATCGCAATTATTTGACGCTGCTGGCGCGGACGCAGATTGGGCGGCGGCTACAAGGGAAGGCGGATGCGGCAGATCTGGTGCAGGAGACTTTTTTGCAGGTGCATCAGCACATTGCCAGTTTTCGGGGGAACAGCGAAGCAGAGCTGCTGACGTGGCTGAGGACGATTCTGGCCGCGGTGCTGTCGAACCATGTGCGGCGCTATTTGGGAACGCAGCAACGAGACGCGCGGCTGGAGCAAGCACTGGCCGTGGAGCTAGACGATACGTCGGGGTTTTTGCAGCAGGGCTTAGTGGCGGCGACGAGCACGCCGAGCCGGCAGGCATCGAAGCGGGAGGCGCTGCTAGTGCTGGCTGATGCACTTGAACATCTGCCCGAGGATTATCGACAGGTGATCATGCTGAGACATTTGGAAGGGCTGCCGTTTGCCGAGGTGGCGACGCGGATGGGAAAGACGGTGCCGAGCGTGCAGAATTTGTGGGTGCGGGCGCTGCATCGCTTGAAGCAAACGGTGGGAGAAGTGTTATGAGACCGCTAAGCTTCTCCGTCGATCGTTCTTCCGCTGTTTTAGATGGCAGCGCCACTGCTTTCGATGATCCGCGGGTGGCCGCGGCGATGCAGGAGTATCTCGACGCGCTGGAAGCGGATAAGAAGCCGTCGCGCGAGGTGTTTTTGGCTCAACATGCGGCCTTCGCGAAGGAATTGGCGGAATGCTTGGATGGGCTGGCGTGGGTCCATGAAGCGGCCCGGGAGATGCGGCGCGACGAAGCGGTGCATAGCCCGCTGTCGGAGGAAGAGCTGAAGCTGCCGCTGGGTGATTTTCGCGTGATGCGCGAGATTGGCCGCGGCGGCATGGGGGTGGTCTATGAAGCGGTGCAGCTTTCTTTGGGCCGGCGGGTGGCCCTGAAGGTGTTGCCCTTGGCGGCGGCGCTCGATCCCAAACATTTGCAGCGGTTCAAGAATGAGGCGCAAGCGGCGGCGCAACTGCATCACACGAATATCGTGCCGGTGTATGCCGTCGGTTCGGAGCGGGGCGTTCACTATTACTCAATGCAGCTCATCGAGGGATATTCGCTGGCCGACTTGATCGATCAGCGGCGGCAAATGACCGGAAGAACGATTGGCGAGGCGCTGCTCGCGGCTGCCGATCAACCGACGGAGAAAGCGATTTTCGGCAATCCGCCGATTCCCACTCCGCCGCCAGGGCCGATGGAATTGCCGGAAATGTTTGTGCCGGCACCGCCGATCGCGGCAGCCGTGACTCGGGCCAGGAGCTCGACGATCCGCACGGCCGGCGAGCGGAACACCAGCACTTATTTTCGGACGATCGCGGGGTTGATCCGGCAGGCGGCGCTGGCGCTGGAGCATGCGCATCAATCCGGTGTGGTGCATCGCGATATTAAGCCGGCGAATTTGCTGCTGGATGAACTGGGCAATTTGTGGGTGACGGATTTTGGGCTCGCGCAGTTCCGGGCGAACCTGCAACTTACGCAAACGGGTGACATGCTGGGTACGCTGCGGTACATGAGCCCTGAGCAGGCGAGCGGCGACCGGATGGTGCTCGATCATCGGTCGGATATTTATTCGCTGGGGGTGACGCTGTATGAGCTGCTGACGCTGGAGCCGGCGGTGACGGGGGATGAGCCGCATACGGTGCTGCGGCGGATTTTGGAGCAGGAGCCGCGACCGCCGCGGGCATATGACAGGCATATTCCGGCGGAGCTGGAGACGATCGTTCTGAAATCGATGGCCAAAGCACCGCGGGAGCGGTATGCGACGGCGGCGGCGCTGGCGGAGGACTTGGAGCGATGGCTGGAAGATGAACCGATCAAGGCGCGGCGGCCGACATTGGTGGAATTAGCGTCGCGGTGGGGGCGGCGACACTGGGCGGTGGCGACGGCGGCGGCGGGGGTGCTGGCGGTGGCCACGCTGGGTTTCGCTCTGGCAACATTCTTGCTTTCGATAGCCCACACGGACACTCAAGCCGCTTATCAGCGAGAGAAAACGCAAACCGAGATGACGGAGCGGCAGCGTAAGGCGGCTGACGAGAGTTTTCACCAAGCGCGAAAGGCGGTCGATTCGTTTTTGCAATTGAGCGAGGAGGAGCTGTCGGGGAAACCGGCACTGCACGAGACGCGGCGGCGGTTTTTGGCAACTGCGCTGGCGTATTACAGCGATTTTTTGGAGAAGCGAAAGAACGACCCGCTGGTGCGGGAGGAGTTGGCTCGTTCAGCGCAGTGGGCGACGCGGATTGAAAACGAACTCAGTGCGCTGGAACGCTATGCCTCGTTTCTATTGTTGTCGAACCCGCTGGTGCGGAGCGATATCGGCCTGACGGAGATGCAGCGGAAAGCATTGGAAGGTACCTTGCCGCTGTCGGAAGGCCCGGGCGCGGGTGGTTTGGCCAAGCTGGCGAATGAGGAAGGGATTTCGGTGACGGAGCAGGTCGCTTTGATGGACATGAAGGTCGTGGAGGTATTGACGGCGCAGCAAATGAAGCGGCTGGGGCAGATTTCGTTGCAGCGTCGTGGACCATTCGCTTTTAAGAGCCCCGATGTGGTTAAGGCGCTGGGCTTAACAAGTGAGCAGCGCAAGCAAATCAATTTAATCATTGAAGAGGAAGTGCCGGCGCGGGAGCTGCACGGTGGCGGGTTTGGGCCGGGAGAGCATGGTCCAGGAGAAGGACGAGGCGGTCCTGGTCCGCGCGGGTTTGGTCCCGGGCCACCGCCGCCGCAGTGGGACGACGAGGAGCGGGGATTCGACGGCAAGAAGGGAGGCCCGCGCGGCAAAGGAAAAGGTGGACCGCCGCGCGGCGGCTTTGATGACTTTCCGCCGCATGGTCCGCACCGAGGCGGGCCCGATGGCGATGAAGATCACGGGCCGGGCGGGCCGCCGCCACCGCGAGGAAAGTTTGGCGAAGAGGGATTTGGTCGTGGTGGGCCGCCGGGAGGCTTTGGTGGTCCGCCGGGTGGCAAGGGGCGTGGCGAGCGGCGGGGTGGGCCGCCGGGTGGTGGGCGTGGATTCGAAGGTGGAGGTTTTGGCGGTGCTGGTTTTGGAGAAGGGCCGCCACCGCATGAGTTTGAAGGACGGCCACCACCTCCAAATGGTAAAGGACCGCGGGGCGAAAGACCGCAGCCGCCGGGTGAATTTGGCCCGGCGATGAAGCGGACGGTGGAGCGAATCGTCGCGATTTTGACCGAAGAGCAGCGGGGGAAGTGGAAGGAACTGGTGGGTGAGGAGTTTCAGCAGGAATTGCCGTGGCGTCCGGAGTGAGGTGCGAGGCGGGGGTTGTGCGCGGGTGACGGGGAGAAAGTTCACCGCGAAGTGCGCGAAGGCGGATGAGGAAGAGAAACTACGAATCAGACGAATCACACGAATAAGGAGAGAGACGACCGCGGATGAGATGCGGGGAGAGAGAGGCGAGGGTGGCGGCAGGTAAATTCCGCGTAGATGCGCTCTGAGTGGAGGAGGATGGACCCCTCGCTGACGCATCGGGTTGGTATGGGGTGCGGGGGCTAAGCGGAATACAGCCGGGGGCGCAAGCTTTAGGCCGGCTGCGAAAGACCCTGTTGGGTAGATCGCAGCCGGCCTGTCTCGTTGTTGCAAAGAAGGTTCGCACCAAGACTGTCACGAAGACCAACCACTGAAGCAGGAAGCTTCAAGGCCGGCGGCCGAGCCAGGAACCTGGCGCAGAAGGCCTACTTCTTGGCCTTGCCCTTGGTGGCGGCCTTCTTCTTCGGTGACTTCTTAGCTGTCTTGGTCTTCTTAGCTGCGGCCATGTAGATGGCTCCTAACTTTTTAAGCGTCCTGATATCCGTCTTATGCTCGCTCCGGGACGCCGAATTCGGAGCGGGCGGTTGGTTGCATCCTTACTTAAGCCGGCGAAGCTGTGAGGCTCGCACCAAGCTCGATTCAAGCGAGTGGCTCGCGATCATTCCCGGGTTGGGAACGGCCGGTTGCGATTTGCTTTTGAGTCGCAACCATCCCTGGTGCATCGGTCGTGATTCGCTGGGCTTCTCAAAAACCACTCGTCAAAACCACTAGCGACCCACAACCACTCAACGCAAATCTGAGTCACTCGCTGACTCTTGAAAGCACATCAATTGCTTTCACTGAAATCAATTCAACCAACTTGGGCGTAGTTTCGTCAAGGCGAACTGATGAACTTGAGAAGAAATTATTCAGTGCGCGGAGCGATGAAAAAATTTCAAAGCGCGATGATCGCGCGCGCCGCGCTGCACGTTCGCGCGCGCATGAGGTAGTATTTTGATTGGTGAAACGATCTTCAAGCGCGATGCACAGGAGCCAGCGATGATGCCACACACAGCAACAATCACGCGGAGAAATTTTTTTTCGCGAACAGCAGTTTTTTTTGGTGCGACAGTCGCTGCGCGAGAATTTTGTCGCGCGCAAGCAGCGCAGCGCGCCAATGGACTCGATGCGCCGCGCGCTATTGAACCCGAGACGCCGCGCGCGATCGGACTCGGCTTCAGCTTGTATGGAATGAAGACTTTGAGCGTCGAAGACTCGCTCCAAGCGCTGTCCGAAATTGGGTACGACTGCGTCGAGTTGCCGGTGATGAAGGAGTGGCCGGCGGACAGCGCGATGTTCACGCGCGGCGCGTCTAATCGGGATAAGGCCGCGCGATGGCGCGAGATGCTGGCAGCGCGCCGCTTGCGTTTGAGCGCACTGATGGAGAACTTGCCGGCGCTGGGGAGCGAGGCGGCGCAGCAGGCGAACTTGGAGCGGCTGAAGAGCGCGGCCGCGATGGCGCGGGAGCTGGCACCGAGGCAGGAGTCAGGAGTCAGGGGCCAGGAGTCAGAGAGAGGAAGTCAGGTGCCGGTGGTGGAGACGATTTTGGGAGGGAAGGCGGGGGAGTTTGAGGCGGTGAAGGGGAAGCTGGTGGAGCGGCTGGGGGAGTGGGCCAAGGTGATGGCGGAGGCGAAGGTGAAGCTGGCGGTGAAGGCGCATATTAGTAATGCGACGCAGCAGCCGGGACAGGTGGCGTGGCTTCTGGATCAGGTCGCAAGTCCTTGGCTGGTAGCGGCTTACGACTACAGCCATTTTGAGCGGCAGGGGCTGGATATGCAGGAGACGGTGGGACAGCTCGTGCCGCAGGCGGCGTTCATTCACGTGAAGGATTCGGTGCAGGTGCAGGAGAAATGGAGCTTCGTGCTGCCCGGTGAGGGGACGACGGATTATGTGCGGCTGCTGAAGCTGATTCGCGACGCGGGCTATCGCGGGGATGTGGTGGTGGAGGTGAGCAGCCAAGTGTCGAACGCGGCCGGTTATGAACCGCTAGCGGCCGCGCGGAATTGTTACAATCACCTCTCGCGAGCGTTCGCAGAAGCTGGAGTGAAGCGCGGATAAGAGGTCAGAGGTCGGAAGTCAGAGATCAGAGGTCAGAAAATTAGAATCAGAGGAGCTTATGAAGATTTTTATGCCGCTGGGGGATGCGACGGAGGCGTTGGATACGTTTTATCCGTATTACCGCCTGCAGGAAGAGAATATTGAGGTGGTCGTGGCGGGGCCGGAGGCTCGGCTGTACCACACGGTGCTGCATGAGATTCCGCCTGATAGCAGCGTGCCGTGGGACATCACGCAAGAGCGGCCCGGCTACTTCATCCGGGCGACGCTGGCATTCAAGGACGCCAAGGGGGCCGATTTCGCCGGCGCGTTCATCTCCGGCGGCCGGGCACCGGAATACATTCGTTACGACCAGAATTTGCTCCGCGTGATGCGGGAGATTCACCAAGCCGGCAAACCGATCGCCTGCGTCTGCCACGGCATCGAGATTCTGACCGCTGCTGGCATCATCGGCGGAAAGACGGTGACGACCGTGCCGAAGTGCAAGCTCGACGCGGAGCAAGGCGGCGCGACGTATGTGGATAAGGAAGTCGTGCTGGATGGGAATATCGTCACGTCGCGGTATTGGATGGATAACGCGTTTTTGATGCGGGAGTTTTTGAGGATGTTGAAGGGGAATTAGCATGGCCACTAGGCTCACTGAGTGTCCCGTCCAGCAACGAGCCACAGGTATGCTGTGAATCATGGAATCTGTTTATCTCGAAACGACTTTCATCAGTTACTTGGTTGCTCGTCCAAGTCGTGACGTGATTGTCGCGGGGCACCAACAGACCACGCAGGACTGGTGGGAGAATCGACGTTGCCGGTTCGAATGCTCGGTCTCCCAAGTCGTCATCGACGAGGCCTCGGTCGGCGATCCTACGGAAGTTCAGAAGCGGCTCGCAATCATCGGCGGCCTGCCGATTCTGGCGATCACCGCTGACGCCAATGCGTTGACACAGGCGATCATGGCTGCTGGCATCCTTCCGCCGCAGGTCGTTCGCGACGCGGCACATGTAGCCGTGGCGGCGATACATGCGGTTGACTATCTGCTAACCTGGAATTGCAAGCACTTGG
>JANNTN010000139.1:0-4337 GCA_031394445.1 Anatilimnocola sp. | reverse complement strand
TACGCTCCAACTGACCGTGATTGTGTCTCCGGAGGTGGCCGTATCGGCCGCAATGCTGATGCTCGTGGGCAACAGATCGGGTGGCGAAGTGAAGGTGACGTTCATCGGCCCCGACACACGCGTATTGTTGTTGCCATACACATGCTCGTACGGCCCAGACGTCTCAACGACGACATAAAACGTGCCGGAAATTCCGTTGGGCAAAATCACTTCCGCCGTGCGGTCATACGTTCCGCCGGGAGCGAGAAAGCCACCATGCGTGAATGAGCCCAAAGTCGTAACGACGTTCGTGCCATCGGCGTTTCGCACTAAGCGAACCGTATCGGTCCATGACCCGGCATTCGTCGTGCCGATCCCTTGGTTCGTGACGGTCCAGTTGATGGTCACCGCTTGCCCGCTCGCGCCCGTGGTTGGCCCGCTCAGAGTGTTCACGACCAAGTCTGAATATTGAATCGGCGAAACGTCGAACAGATTCGCCGGCTCGGCAAAGTTGTTCGCTGTCAGGCCGTTCTCAAAAACCACACCATCGACGTTCGTCCGCACGAACAAATGAAAACGGCCTTGCAGCGCGGGAGGCAGCAAAAACGTCTCGCTACGGTCATACGCTCCGTTTGCTGCCAGGCCCCCGGTTCTTGTGAAGCTGCCCAGCACAATATCGTCGCCATTGCCGGCGATGGCATCTTTGGATGCCACCACGCGATCGACCCACGACACGTTCCCCGTGGTTTTGGTTCCTACATTGGTCACGCGCCAACCCACCGTCACGGTCGCCGGATCGCCAATCACCAGCGTCGGGGCCGTCACATTCGAAACAGCCAAATCGGGATAAGGTGCCAGGCTGACGGTCGTATTCGCCGCTGCACTGTTGTTGGTTTCGCCCGTGTCCGTCGCGTTGTATTCATAAAACGCGTTGCCTGTCTCGGTGGCAAGCGTGAACTGAATTTGCCCGACCCCCGCGTTCCCCTCCGGAATAGTGAAGGCGTATTGCCGCGATCGCGACGCGCCCGACCCAATCGAGTCGCTGACCGCCGCATCGTAGGGAATCGTAATCGTCGCCAGCGTTTGCCCCGTCGTAAGATTCTTGACCGTTAATACATCGTTCCAGTTGGTGGAGGTGGCAGCCGTGCCTGTGTTCGCATCGTCCCAGCGGACCGTCACCAGACTGCCCGATTGCACCGGCGCGGTCACGTCCAAGGCCAGATTCAACACCTGCAAATCGGGATACGCGGCTAGTGTCGAGGTGAGCGACGAACTGGCGCTATTGTTCGTTTCCCCCGTGCCAACAGCGTTGACCTCAACAATGTTGCCAAACGTATCGGCGGATACCGAAACCTGAATCTGCCCAACGCCGCGCCCACCGTCGGGCAACTTGTAGGAATACTGCCGCGCCTTGCTTTGTCCCGGGCCAAGCGGGCCATCCACTTCGGGCGGCGCGTTATAGACCAACACCGCATTCGACAGAATTTCTCCCGTCGTCGTGTTGGTGATGACGAGGCGATCGTTCCACGAACTAATCGCCGCCAATGTCCCCGTGTTGGCGGCGTTCCACGTGATTTGCAGCGTCGTGCCCGATTGCACGCTGGCCGACGGCGTGACGGTCAGGTTCTGCACTTGCAGATCGGCATAGTTGGCCAACGCAGACGTAAACGCCGCGGTCGTGACATTGTTCGTTTCCGCCGTGCCCCCGGCGTTGTACTCAAATAGGTTCCCACCGTTGTCGGCAGTCACCGTAATCTGGAACGGCCCCGTCCCGAGATTCCCTTCCGGTAGCCGGAACGAATATTGTCGCCCTCGACTGCCCCCGGCTGCCACACTGCCGTTGCCGGCCAGGCTGGCGTTGTAAAGCACGCCGGCCGTGGCAACGACTGCATTCGTCGCCGTGTTTTTGACAACAATCAGGTCCGACCAATTGCCGCTGGTAGCACCATCACCCGCATTCGTATCGTCCCACCGCACAGTCACGATGCTGCCCGAAACGATTCCGCTCGCCGGCTCCGTCCGCAAATTTGTCACTTGCAAATCGGGATACGCGGCAATCGTCGAAACGACCATCGTGGTTGCCGAATTATTCGTTTCCTCGGGCGAGCCGCTCGCACCTTCGAAAATCGTGTTTCCACCATCAGCCGTCACGGAAACTCGAATCTCTCCCACGCCCGCCGGGCCATCCGGCAAGCGATACGAGAACTGCCGGGCGCGAAAATCGGCAGGCGCAATCAGGCCGTTGCCACTGGCATTGATGTCATAGGCGAACTGCGTCGAAACGAGCACTTGATTGGTGGTTAAGTTCGTAATCGTCACCAAATCGCTGAACGAATTGCCAACTACCCCCGCGCCTTGATTCAAATCCCGCCAAGAAACGAACAGCGTGTTTCCCGACCGCACATCCACACTCGGCGTCACGCTCAAATTGGTGACCGTGAGGTCGGGCGCTAAATCCAGCGTCGCTTCTTGCGAAATCGTCGCGCTATTATTCGTTTCTGCGTTCCCCGCAGAGTTCGTCTCAAAAATTTGGGCCCCGGAGTCGGTCGTCACGGTGATTTGGATTTCACCTACCGCATCCATCCCGTGCGGCAGGCTGAACGAATACTGCCTCGCCCGTGAGGAACCCGCCGGAATCGCCCCGTTGCCACCAGCGTTCGGGTCGTAAAGCACGTGCGTGCTGTGCAGCACCTGGTTCGTCCGCAGGTTCTTCACCACAACGCTGTCGGTAAAGCTGCGCGGCGTTGCCAGCGTTCCGGTGTTCGTCACATTCCATGTCAGCGAGACACTTCCGCCCGACTTCAGCCCCGTGAGCGGAGTCATCGCCAAATTTGCGACTTTCAAATCCAGCAAGTCGATGTTTTGATTCACCACCGCGACGTTGGTGGCATCCAAACCTTGATACCGCGGATCGCTGCTGATGGCCGCCGCGGTCAAAATCGAATACGCCACATCCGCATCCGCGAATTGGTCGGCAATGCCCGTCACGGTCACCGTCTGCGGCACATTCCAGTTCTGTGTCGTAAACACTAACGACGACGGTGTCACCTGCCCTTCGTTGATGTTGCTGGAAGTCTGACCAATCGTCACGTTGGCTTGCGGCTTTGTCGCCAAAACAGCCGTGAAGGTCGCCGTGCCGCCTGCTTCGGTCGTCACCAGCCCGGATGTCGGGGTGACAATAATCCCCGCCGTGTCGTTGTCCGTATTCGTTACCGTCACGTCGCTCGGATCGAACCCGCTGTAGCTCGTGTCGGTCGAGACAGCCACGCCCGTCGTAATCGTATAGACCACGTCGCCGTCGTCCACGTCGTCGTTCACGCCGGTCACCGTCACCACCTGCGGCACATTCCAGTTCTCAGGCGTGACCACCAGCGCCGACGACGAGACCGTCCCCTCCAACTCATTCGTCGAGGACAAACCAATCGTCACGTTGGCCGTTGGCGCGGCATCCAGCACCACAGTGAACGTCGCCGTAACTCCCGCCTCAGTCGTGACCAGGCCAAACGTCGGATTGACCTTGATCCCAGGCCGCTCGGCAATCAGCGTCAGGTCGGTGTCGCTGTAGTTCGCCCGTAGCAGGCTTCCCAAACCGCTGGTCGTCGTGAATTCGCCCGTTCGCGAAGGGAATTTCGCAACCTGAAATGTATCGCCCGACGTCGGCGCAAACCCATTCACCAAACTCACATTCAACGTGCCGGCCAGAGTCGCGGGACCGCTAATACTGAGCTGATCGAACTGAGCGCCCGCCGTCAGACCACCAATCTGCGTGTTGAGCACTCCGCTCGCCGTTTGCACGTAACTGCCATAGATGGCCAAACTGCCCGTCGGGTTGCCAGCCGTCACCTGCCCAGAGTTGGACAAGTTTCCATTGACGGTCCCCGGCCCGCTCAGCGATCCGCCAGAAATCTGAATCTGGTTATCGACAGCACCCAAAAGCGAGACGTTATCGATCAACATGCCAAAATTGTCGCCGCCGGAGTGATCGAAAATGAGCTTCGCGGTCGTCGGTGAAGTGACGGTGATCGTGCGCGTGATCGTCTCAAACGCCAGGGGAAGGGAGGACGGAGGCCGCGTGAACGACTCATCGTACGCGCTTCCCAGCGTGACGCGGATCGTGTTCCCATCGGCATTCGTATTGCACAGTTGAAATCGAAGTTGATACGTGCCTGGTACAAGGTTGAACGTCTGCGCCGATTCCAGCTTTCCCGCGCTGGACGTACTGCCGTCCAAATCGACATACAGGCCGTTGCCGGGCAGCCCGTCGTGCAAGCCGTTGCCCAGCAAATCTACCGTCCCGCGGGTCACGTTCCAGTTCTTGAACAAGTTGTAGTTCAATACTCCCGCCGCGTTATTCTCGG
>JANNTN010000109.1:0-1702 GCA_031394445.1 Anatilimnocola sp. | reverse complement strand
TCGAAGGTCTTCTTGATCTCTTCCGGCACGTCGTCCCAGGTTTTGCCCTGATGATCGGCTGGCTTGAGGTAGTAGTAGATGTCTTGAAAATCGAGGCTGATGTCGCCGCCCCACTTGGGCATCTTCTTGGCGAAGAAAATCTCGAGCGCCTTCAGCCGAAACTCGCGCATCCACGCCGGCTCGTTCTTCATCTCCGAGATCTGGGTGACGATGTCGGCATCGAGCCCCTTACGGGCGCGGAAGACCGGTTTCGAATCGGTATGGAAGTCGTATTTGTTGATCTCGCCGATCGGATCGGCGGAGAGTGTCGGTGATAGTACGTCAGTACTCATAGTTCGTCATTTCTTCTGCACTAGCTCTCGTGCATTAGGCGATCGCTGCGGCTGCGGCTGCTTCTTCTTTTTCGAGCATTTTTCGGTTGGCTTCTTCCGCGTCCGGATAATCGTTGCGGATGCGGTCGTAGCCGCTAGTATGTAATTCATTCGCCAATTCGCTGCCACGGCTGGATTCGACAATGCGACCGCCGAGCATCACGTGCGTGAAGTCGGGCGGATTGTGTTCGAGCAGCTTGTCGTGATGCGTGATGATGAGGAGGCCCATCTTCTCGCGGCCAATTTCAGCAATCGATTGGCTGGCAAGGCGAACCGCATCGGCGTCGAGGCCGCTATCGGTTTCGTCGAGGATGGCAATCTTGGGCTGCAGCATGGCGAGCTGCAAAATCTCGGCCCGCTTCATCTCGCCGCCGGAGAAGCCATCGTTGACATAGCGGCGAGCGAATTCGGGGTCCATCCGCAGTTGTTCCATCTTGCCTTTGAGCTCCTTGCGGAACTCGCGCATCGGCATCAGCTCTTCGCCCTCTTTACGCTCGGGATGGCGAACATTCGTCGCCGCGTGGCGGAGAAAATCGGCCATCTTCACGCCGGGAATCGCAATAGGGCGCTGGAAGGCATAAAACAGGCCCAGGCGAGCCCGTTCGTCGGCCGCTTTTTCCAGCAGGTCTTCGCCGTTGAGCGTCATCGAGCCAGCGGTGACCTCATACTTCGGGTGGCCCATGATGACGAGGCCGAGCGTACTCTTGCCGGAGCCATTCGGTCCCATCAGCGCGTGCGTTTCGCCGCGTTTGATGGTGAGGTTCACGCCGCGAAGGATCGGCTTGCCTTCGACGCCGGCGTGGAGGTCAGTGATAATCAGTGTGTCAGTCATGGGTCATTCGTCATTCGTCATTGGTCACTTGAACGGGCCAATGCGTCAGACATCATTCCTAACCTGTAATCTTCTGGTGATCGTATAAAGGTGTTGGACCTTCGACGGCCGGTTCGACGTAGCCGCTGTGATGCGGAATGGGCAGTTCGTCTTCAACCTTGAGGCCGAGTGTGCCTGCGGTGGAAAGCCAGTGGCCGGTGCCTTCGCCAGTCTTGGCCTTCGCCATGCGATGGCCGCGAATCTTGTCTTGAATGCGCATCAGACCTTCGAGCAGAGCTTCCGGCCGGGGTGGGCAGCCCGGCACATACACATCGACGGGCACAACTAGATCGACACCCTTCACGACGTGGTAGCCCCATTTGAAGTACGGTCCGCCGCCGACGGTGCAGGCACCCATCGCGATGACGAATTTTGGGTCGGGCATCATGTTGTAAAGGCGACGAACCCGGCTGGCCATTTTGTAGGTGACCGTGCCGGCGACGATCATCAGATCGGCTTG
>JANNTN010000106.1:0-2856 GCA_031394445.1 Anatilimnocola sp. | reverse complement strand
CCTGGCTGGCGGCAAGGGAACGCGCCTCGAGCCGCTGACTCGGGACCGGGCCAAGCCGGCGGTGCCGTTTGGCGGCCTCTACCGGATCATCGACTTTGCCCTCTCGAACTGCCTGAACAGCGACATCCGCCGCGTGCTGATGCTCACGCAGTACAAAGCGATGAGCCTCGACCGCCACATCAACCAAGGCTGGCGGCACTACTTCAACCGCGAGCTCGGCGAATTCATCGACGTCGTCCCGCCCCAGCAACGCATTGACGAGCAGTGGTACCAAGGCACGGCCGACGCCGTCTATCAAAACATCTACGTCCTCGAAAAGGAGCGCCCCGATTACGTCGTCATTCTCGCCGGCGACCACATCTACAAGATGAATTACAAGTCGATGGTGCAATATCACCTCGACGTCGGGGCCGATGTCACCGTCGGTGCCCTCCGGGTCGATCCGGTCGCCGCTCGCCAGTTCGGCGTCATGGAAATCGACGCCAATCAGCGCATCGTCGGCTTCGAAGAAAAGGTGGCCAACCCCAAAACCATCCCCGGCGACCCGGAACACTGCCTGGGCTCAATGGGCATCTACGTCTTCGCCGCCCGCTTCCTCTTCGAGCAACTCTGCCGCGACGCCACCAAGCCCGGCAGCCGTCACGATTTCGGCCGCGACATCATTCCCTCCCTCGTCGAAACCCACAAAGTCCATGCCTTCCCCTTCCGCGACGAAAACCGCAAGACCGACGCCTATTGGCGCGATGTCGGCACCACCGATGCCTACTACGAAGCCAACATGGACCTGATCGGCGTCGATCCGCTGCTCAATCTCTACGACGAAGTCTGGCCCATCCGCACCTTCCAACCCAACCTGCCCCCGCCCAAATTCGTCTTCGGCAGCCGTGGCGAACACAACCGCGCCGGTCGCGCTCTCGATAGCCTCATCTGCTCGGGAACCATCGTCTCCGGCGGCCTCGTCGAGCGTTGCATCCTCGGCCCCCTCGTCCGCATCAACAGCTACTCCCACGTCGAAGATTCCATCCTCTTCGAAGGGGTCGATGTCGGCCGCCACGCCCAAATTCGCCGCGCCATCATCGACAAAGGGGTCAAAGTGCCCCCCGGCATGAAAATCGGCCATGACCTCGAACTCGACCGCCAACGCGGCCTCACCATCACCGACAACGGCATCGTCGTCATCGCCAAAGGCGACGGCCTCGAACACATGGGCGACCCCACCTAACCCGCCCCTCTTTTTCGTGTGCCACTGGCCCCGGCCAGTGTCCTCTCCGACATTCGGGCTGGGCCTAAACTACCAATCCCACTCTCGATCCCCCACCCGTTCTCAAATTTCAAATCCTCCCCCCTCCCCTACTCCCTATTCGCTTCTCTCTATTTCCTCACCCTCTTATGCGTTAACGGCACCCACTTCCCATTCTCCTTGCTGCTCGCCACGCACTGCGTAATAAACAGCATCCCCTCCAGCCCGTCATTCACGTTCGGATAAATCGTATCCACCTTCTCAAACGGCTTCCCCTCCGCCCGCAAGATCATCGCGTCGTAAGCCGAACGATACAGGTTCGCAAAACCTTCTAAATATCCCTCCGGGTGCCCACTGGGAATCCGCGTCGCCGCCCCGGCTGCCGCACCGAGATACGGCCCGCCACCCCGCGTATAAATCTTGTGCGGCTGTCCGTTCGCCCGCACGATCATCTCGTTCGGATTCTCCTGCCGCCACGACAGCGAGCCCTTCGTTCCATCGACGTCGATATAAACGTCGTTCTCGCGACCGTGACTGATCTGCGACGCCGTCACCGTCCCCAACGCCCCATTCTGAAACTTAATCACCGCCGTCCCGTAATCATCGAGCGGCCGTCCCTCCACGAACGACTTCAAATGGCAGCTAATCTCGGCGGGTAACAGCCCCGTCATATACCGCGCCAGGTTATACGCGTGCGTCGCGATGTCGCCAAAGCATCCAGCCGCACCGCTTTTCGTCGGATCGGTCCGCCACGCCGCCTGCTTCTGTGAATCTTTCTCCAGCCGCGTCCGCAGCCACCCCTGAATGTAGTTCGACCGAATCGCGTTGATCTCACCGAGTTCGCCAGCCGCGATCATCTCCCGCGCCTGCCGCACCAAGGGATACCCCGTGTAGTTGTGCGTCACGGCAAACACCACCCCCGACTTATCCACCGCCTCCGCCAGCGCCTCCGCCTGGGCAAAGTCAAACGTCATCGGCTTATCGCACATCACGTTAAAGCCAGCCTCCGCCGCCGCCTTCGCAATCTCAAAATGCGTGTGATTCGGCGTCGCCACGCTCACAAAATCGATCCGCTCCTCCGCCGGCAATGCCTTCTCCTTCGCCACCAGCTCGCCGATCGACGTATAAGCCCGCTCCGGCTTAATGTCATAGTCCGGTGCCGACGCCTTCGCCTTCTCCGCGCTGCTCGACAAACACCCCGCCACCAGCTCCGCCCGATTATCCATCACCGCCGCCGTCGCATGCACGCGGCCAATAAACGCCCCCTGCCCTCCCCCCACCAACCCCATCCGCAACTTCCGATTCAAAGACCCATTCGTACTCATGGAGAGTTCCCCTTAGTAGGTTCCGCCGCCGGGCGGGACCTTGTTTACCGTTTACCTAAAAATTTCCCACTTCCAACACGTAGGGTGGGACCAGCGAGCTTGCTCGCGCCGGCCCACCATTTCGTCTAATTCGTAGGATGCACAATCGCCGCGCATTGCACCATTCTGTGATTTGTCTTATCAACAGGCCCGGTGGGCCGCCAGGAAATAGCCCCGACCGTCAGGTCGGGGTTACCCACACACAAAACCACGCCAGGCCCGGAGGGCCGACACATCCCTCACCAAAAAACC
>JANNTN010000095.1:0-9523 GCA_031394445.1 Anatilimnocola sp. | reverse complement strand
CGCGCCGCGGCTTGAACGTCTCCCCCACCGTGGATGGCGACATTGTTTATACCGGCCACAGCGAAGAGAACATTTCCGGCACGAAGGTCGGTGCCGTCGTCGCGCTCAACGGCACGGGAATGGGCAACATCACGCAGTCCGGCGAGATTTGGAAAGAGGTCGAGGTCGCCGACGGCAAAAGTTCGATTCTCAAGGTCAACGACATGCTTTATTGCCCGGACGACTCCGGCAAGATGTTCGTCCTGAATGCGAAAGATGGTTCGCTCGTCGGCCGCAAAATCTCGCTGGGTACGATCAATTTCGCTTCTCCGGTCTATGCCGACGGCAAAATTTATCATCTCGAAAAGAACGGCCGCTGGTACATCATGAAGCCCGACCCGAAAACCGGTGTCGAGCGCATCGAGCGGGGCAAAGCGTCCGGCATGTTCCCCGGTTCACCCCAAGAGGAATGTTGGGCCTCCCCGGTCATTTCGCACGGCAAGCTTTACGCGCTAACGACGAGCGCCCTGTATTGCTTTGAAGACACTGCCAAAAAGCACGAAGCAACCGCTCGACCGGCGCTTGCCAAGGAATCGCCGGCTGCCGACGACCAGAAGCCAGCAATGGTCCAAGTCTCTCCTTGCGAATTGCTGCTCGGCCCCGGCGATACGGCGACCTATAGCGTTCGCACCTACAACGCACGCGGTCAATTTCTCAAGGAGTCACCGGCTGAGTTTTCACTCGAAGGCCCCGGTGCCATCGACAAAGCAGGCGTCTATTCCGCCCCCAAGGATGCGGGCCATGTCGCCACGATTGTCACCGCCAAGGTTGGCGAGCTATCGGGCAAGGCCCGCGTTCGCGTTGTTCCAAAGCTCCCCTGGAAATTCGATTTCGAAGGGCTGAAAGACGCCCCCATCACCTGGGTCGGCGCTCGCTATCGCCACGTCATGCGGCCCGTCGATGGCTCGGCCACGATGGTCAAGATCACGACCATTCCTCTCGGCACGCGCAGCCGCCTCTCGATGGGCCAGTCGAACCTGCACGACTACACCGTCCAGACCGATTTCAAAGCGGCCTCCGGCGTGAAGTTGCCCGACATTGGCGTGATTGCCCAAGGCTACACCCTCGAAGTTTCGGGCGAAAACAAATGGCTCAAGCTCATGAGCTGGATCGCGCACGACAAGCGCACGCAAAAAGAACTCCCGTTCAAGCTCGAGCCCAATGTCTGGTACACCTTAAAGCTGAAGGCCGCCAATGCAGGCGGCAAGGCCCTCCTCCAAGGCAAAGTTTGGAAGCGTGACGACAAAGAACCCGGCGATTGGAGCATTGAAATCAACGATCCCCAGCCGAACACCACCGGTGCCCCCGGCCTCTTCGGCAACGCAGTTCCGCCAACCGGCGAGATTTTCATAGACAACGTCCTCGTGACAGCAAATTAACCAACGAACTGTAGGGTGGGACCAGCGAGCGCAGGCCCACCAACATTAACAATTCGGAGATTCTTTGAAATGCGAAGTTTGAAGACCTTAGCGGCCATCGTGACCGCGCTATTTTTAGGCACCGTCGCGGCCACGCTGCTCGCCGGTTGCCAACCAGCGAAACCAAAGGGCAAGCCCGTTGGCACCACCAGCACCACCACCGACGCCTCGACCGACACGGTAGCGCCCAAGAAAGAAATCAAAGACGAAAAGCCTGCCGAAGAAAAAGCTACCGACGCGAAATCGGCCGACGATAAGCCCTCTGACGAAAAAGCAGCCGCCGATAAGCCCGCCGCCGATAAGCCAGAAGAGAAGCTGGACACGGGCAATCTCGAGACCGGCAATCTCGAAACTGAGAAGGCCGCGAATGAAAAATCCGCCACGGCCAAGCCGGCTGGCGCTAACGCCACGGCCCACAACCCGGTCATCAAGCCGGGCGATTGGAACCAGTGGGGCGGCACGTCGCTTCGCAACAACACCCCCATCGGCAAAGACATTTTGACCGAGTGGGAACCGGGCGAATTCGACCGCAAAACGGGCGAGTGGAAGCCTTCCAGCGCGAAAAACATCAAGTGGGTCGCGACGCTCGGCAGCCAAACCTACGGAAACACCGTGGTCGCCGCGGGCAAGGTCTTGCTCGGCACGAATAACAGCAATGGCTACATCAAGCGTTATCCCGGCGACATCGACCTCGGCGCGCTCGTCTGCTTTAACGAGGCCGATGGAAAGTTTCTCTGGCAGCACTCCAGTGAGAAGCTTCCCACCGGCCGCGTTCACGATTGGCCGCTCCAAGGTATTTGCTGCTCGCCGCTCGTCGAGGGGAAGCGTCTCTGGTTCGTCACCAGCCGCGGCGAGGTTCGCTGCCTCGATGTTGAAGGGTTCTACGACGGCAAAGACGACGGCCGTCCCGAAAAGGAAGAGCCAGCCCGCCTGTTCGATATTCGCCGGGCCGACGATCCCGCGCAAGACAAGGTTGGCGGCTACATCACCGAGCTCGACGCTGGCAAAATCCCCGCCGATGTCCGGGCCAAATTCGCCTCCGTCGGCATGGCCCTGCCCGAGGGAGAAATCAAGCTCGCTGTGGACGAAAAGGTGAAGGCCCCGAACAAGAAGTGGACATTTCAAGCCAAGGTCAACGGTGCCGATCGCGATCTGGACATTCGCCTGATCGGTCCCTCGCTCTCCGGCTTCAAAATCATCACCTCGGCTGACAAGGAAGAGTCCGACGTGATCTGGGTCAAGGACATGATGAACGTCCTGGGCACGTCGCAACACAATATGTGCAGTTGCTCCGTGACCAGTTGGGGCGACATCTTGTACGTAAACACCAGCAACGGTGTCGATGAGGCTCACATCACCATCCCCGCACCGGAAGCCCCCAGCTTCCTGGCGATGGACAAGAACACCGGCGAGATTCTTTGGACAGACAACGCTCCCGGCAAGAACATCTTGCACGGACAGTGGTCGAGTCCCACCGTCGCCGAGATCGGCGGCGTCGTGCAGGTGATTTTTGGCGGCGGCGACGGCTGGGTCTATAGCTTCAAGGCCGACAAGACCAAGGAGCTGCTCTGGAAGTTCGACATCAATCCCAAGGATTCGATTTTGGAGCTCGGTGGCCGTGGCACCCGCAACGACATCATCAGCACGCCGGTTGTGTATGACAACAAAGTCTATTTCTGCACCGGCCAAGACCCCGAGCACGGCGAAGGCGTCGGCATCCTCTGGTGCATTGATGCCACCAAGCGGGGCGATGTCAGCGAGAAGCTCGCCGTCAATCGTGCCGACCCCAAAAAGCCGCTGCTAGTCAAGCGAATCCAAGCCGTCGTCGAGGCCGATGGCGATTTAGCCATCGCCAATCCGAATTCCGGCGTCATCTGGAAATACTCGGCCAAGGATCTCAACGGCAACAAAAAAATTGACTTCGAAGAGCAGTTCCACCGCTCGATCAGCACCGTGGTGATTAAAAAAGACCTGCTCTTCGTGCCCGATTTCAGCGGCCTCTTCCACTGTGTTGATGCCAAGACCGGCGAAGAATATTGGTCCTACGACATGCTCGCCGCCGCCTGGGGCTCCGCCATGATCGTGGAAGACAAGGTCTATGTCGGCGACGAAGACGGCGACATCGCCGTGTTCAATCTCACCAAAGAAAAGCACGACCCCATCGCCGAGATCAACATGGGCAACTCCGTCTATAGCACCCCCGTCGTCGCCAACAACATCCTCTACATCGCCAACAAAGACCACATCTTCGCCATCACCCCCACCGCCGGCGGCCAGTAACTTCCTTCTTTTTGTCCTCTCTGTGCCTCCGCGTTAATACAAGAAACCTGAAATGCCGAAACGAGTCCTCGACGTCGGCAACTGCGTTCCCGACCATGCCGCCATCCGCCGCCTGCTCGAAACCACCTTCCACGCCGAAGTCGCACAGGCCGACGGCTCTGCCGACGCACTGGCCATCTTGCGAAAAGAACCCTTCGATCTCGTCCTCGTCAATCGCAAGCTCGACATGGACTACAGCGACGGCCTGGAAATCATCCAGCAGATCAAAGCCGACGCCGCCCTGGCCAAGCTTCCCTGCATGCTCATCACCAACTACCCCGACCAGCAGCAAGTCGCCGTCGCCGCCGGTGCCGAATACGGCTTCGGCAAAAAAGAGCTCCACACCGACACCACCCACTCCCGCCTCGCCAAGTTCCTCAAGTAGGTCCCGCCTGCCGCGCGGGATCTCGGCCAACGGAGCGCCGTTCTCTACTCTCCCGCGATCTTCCCAAGATCGCTTCCCAACGGGCGAATAGTCTCCTTCCTACGCTCCTCGGAATTTTCCTCTTTCCTCCCGATTGGGTGGCCCAAATAAATTTCCCGAATTCTTGCCAAAAGCCCCAGAATTTCGTCCACTTTTTCTTCCAAATTGCAATGTATCTATGGGGGAAAGTGCTTCACGCTCCCGCTATGCTTTGCCAATCGCGCCTCGCTAAACAAACGCTCGAGTTGAGCGCACTGGCAATTTCACCGAAAGCCAAAAGTCCCAATCCGCCAACCATTTACAACTCTCGCTCAACCCCCACGGACAAAAAAAATTCCAAACTTTAACGCCGCTCTCAACCAGCAATCCCAGTAGGCTGATTCCTGCGGCCTGCCTAGAATGACCGCTCACATTGCCAGCCTCGCCTCCCTTTTGCCGCTCACCACGAAATGAACACCAGCCCGCCTCCTTCGACTGAGCCAATGCTGGAGATCGACCTCCGCGATCCCACCTTGGCGGCGCTGTTCGCCTGGCTCATCCCCGGCGCGGGGCATTTGTACCAGCGGCGGACCGGCAAGGGCCTGCTGTTCATGATCTGCATCCTCAGCATCTATTTCTTCGGCTTAGCCCTCGGCGAAGGCAAAGTTGTTTATGCCTCATGGAACCAGGTCGATCGCCGCTGGCAATTCCCATTGCAGGCCGGCGTAGGACTCCCCGCGATTCCCGCGATCGTGCAAAACATGGTCGTTCGCCGCGGCAATCCCCCCATTCTCGGCGGCATCATGACGCCCCCGAAGAGTACAGAAGAGCTAGCCGACTGGCACTACACGCTCGGTCAGCGCTTCGACATCGGCACCCTCTACACGATGGTCGCCGGCCTCCTCAACATTCTCGCCATTTGGGACGCCTACGGCGGCCCCGTCCTCAGCGAATCCGGCAACAAACCCGAACGCGGCCCCCCCGACGACGATGACAAAAAGAAGTGACCTCCGGACTCCATCTTCTGACCTCTGACTTCTGACCACTTCCCCATGCTCCTCGCCGCCCAGTTCTGGTACATCGTCCCACTGATTCTCTCAGTCAGCCTCGTGTACGGCGCAACCCGGCATGAGCTGGCCCGGCCCATCCTCTACCACGCTTGGCACACCGCCCTCTGGATGGCCGTATTCATGGGCGGCATCTTCGTCGTCCTCTGGCTGGTCTCCCTGTGGGTCTAGATAGCTCCACATTCGACATTGACGTCGTCGTCATCGGCGCTGGTGCCGCCGGCCTCGTCGCGGCTTACGAAGCCGCCTCGCGCGGCAAACATACGCTCCTCCTCGAAAAAAACCGCCGCCCCGGCGTCAAAATCCTGATGTCCGGCGGCACCCGCTGCAACCTCACGCACGCCACCGACAAATGGGGCATCGTCAAAGCCTACGGTTCCCAAGGCAACTTCCTCCATTCCGCACTCGCCGCCCTCTCCCCGGCTGATCTCGTCCAACTGATCGAAGACGAAGGCGTACCGACCAAAGTAGAAGACACCGGCAAAGTTTTCCCCGTCAGCAACCGCGCCACCGACATCCTCGCCGCCCTGCTTAACCGCTTCGCTCGCAGCGGCGCAGAGCTGGCACTCGAAGAACCCGTCACATCCATCGAACGTCTCTCCGATTCGACCGATTTCCGCCTACGAACGAACAAACGCGAAATCATCGCCGCCAAAATAATCATCACCGTCGGCGGCCAGTCCTACCCCGGCAGCGGCACCAGCGGCGACGGCTACACCTGGGCTGCTGCCCTCGGCCACACCATCGTTCCGCCTCGCCCAGCTCTGGTGCCCCTCACCACCAACGAACCTTGGGTTCGCGAACTCAGCGGCATCACCATCCCCGACGTCGAATTGAAACTCCTCTCCGGCGAAGCTGCCAAACCGCTCGATTCCCGCCGCGGCTCACTGCTTTTGACTCACTTCGGCCTATCTGGCCCCGTCGTTTTAGACATCAGCCGTGCCTACACCGCCCTCGATCCATCCACTCCCGCCAAGCTCCTCTGCGATTTTCTGCCCGGCATCTCCACCGAAAAACTCGAAGACCAAATCCGCCAAGCCGCTGCCGCGGACGGCAAACGCTCCGTCGCCGGCATCCTTGCCGACCATCTACCAAACCGCTTGATCGAATGCCTGCTAACAAATTCCCAAGTCCCAGCCACAACGCGCCTGGGTGAATTCTCCAAAACCGGCCGCGCGGCACTCGTGCGAAACGCAAAGTCCACAACCATTCCCATCACTGGCACGCGCGGCTTTGCCAAGGCCGAAGTCACCGCCGGCGGCGTAACGCTCGGCGAGGTCGATAGCCGCACGCTGGAAAGCAAACTCGTCTCCGGCCTCTATTTTGCCGGTGAAATCCTCGACCTCGACGGCCCCATCGGCGGCTACAACTTCCAAGCCGCCTTCAGCACCGGCGTTCTCGCCGGCCGCAGCGTGTGATCCCAAACGAACAGCTCAAACCAACCCCCACCGTTTCCTCAAAAACCACTCGCTCGTCAACACGCTCGTCATCAGGAGTAAAAACAACCACGCATCACCCGAAGTTCCCGCGAGCCTCCACCGAGTCTGGCGCACTTCATACTCCGGCGGCCGCTCGGCCAGCTCCTCAATCAGTTTTGGCAGGTCATCGGGGGCGACAGCACGCCCCCCATCCTGCCGCGTCCAAGCCGCCAGCGATTGCATCAGATCGGGATCGGCCGCAGGCGTACTCAGCTCCACATCCCGATCGAACACCAAAAACTCAGCTCGCGCACTGCCCACCAGCCGGTCACCTTCATAAGCCATCGTCTCAATCGCATAATCGCCAGCCTCGCTCGGCTGCACCGTGCCGCGAAAGTCGTCCTTGTCGCGGTTCAGCGTCAAAGCCTCACGTCGGCCCCCCGGACGAATCAGCGTGGTTTCGAGCCTCGCATCCGCAATCGGATCGCCCGCCGCCGTCCTCGCCCCCGCCTGAATGGCCAGCTTCGTACCCGGATTCAGCCTTCGCTGATCGAGCTTGATCCACACTTCGTTACGGCTCAAATCGTCGCGCTGCACGAGCCACAAGATGATCTGTCGCCAAAACCTGTTGTGCTCGCGACCAAACCCGGCCAGCGGCCAGCGATACGTCGATTCCCCAGCGAACGCCAGCGTGCGTCCGGCCCCAGACTCACCGCTAACCAACAGCGGCGCGCCCTGCGGCGTCTCCAGCAGCACCCGCACTCCCGGTGCCTGCTTTATGCCATAGAACTTATTGGCCCAAGCCAGCTTCGGCAGCCGTTCCCACACCGCCCCGTTATCAGAATCACCGGTCAGCCGCGTAATCGCCGACGGTCCGGTGGGAACCATGCCCAGCGGCCCCTTCAGAAAAAACAGATCCTGTCCTTGCTCATTAAAATCAGCATCTTCGATCTTGTCGAACGTGATCGGCAACGCCTCGCCAATTTTTTTGCCCCGATAATGTCCGCGACCAAAGCTATTGTTCCCCCCCAGCATCAGCAGACCCTTGCCTTTATCAACGGCTGACGCAATGAGCGCATCGTTCGCCGGCCCCAGTGCTGCAAAATCGAGATCGCCGATGATAAAAGCGTCGTACTTCGTCGCGATATCGGCGGGCAAGTTGATCGGCAATTTGCGGCGGTCGCGGGTATCGACGTAATAATCGTCCAACTCAATATCCGGCGAAGCATTGATCGCGCGGCGAATCGCCCGCTGCTCGAAGGGCAAATTGCCATACAGATACAGCACGCGGAGGCCGCCTTCGAGCACCGTTAAAAACGCATCGAGTTGATTGTTCTTCGTCACCTGCTCATCGGGCTGCGGCAGGGCCTTCATGGTCAGGCGATAGTGACCGGGAGCCTGCGGCGTGTAGGGAAACTCCACTTCCACCTGCCGATTGTCTTCGCCGGCGCGAATCGTTCGGCGGCCAATGCTTTGGCTTTGGTTTTTATCGTCTGTCAGTATCAACTCGACCGGCAGGTCTTGCTTGGCATAGCCCCGCACGCGAACGAGGCCGCGAATAAGCACCTCATTTTTGACGAACACTGTGAATTGCTCATCCAAACGATCGATAGCCAGGTCGCGCGCCTGCGCCGCATCTCCCGCCAGGCCAAACGTCACGGTATAGAGCGGCGCGGCAAAATCATCGCGCATGCGGCGGGCCGCTTGCTGCGTTTCCACCTGCGGATCAAACGCCGTTTGCGTGCCGTCGCCCAGTAGCAGGACGCCCAGCAGCGGCTTTCCCTGCTCCGTCGCAAGCGCTTCGCTCAGTGTCGTGCCAATGTCGGTTTGCTCGCCACCAGCAGCCTCGGGAAACTTGATCTTCCCGCTGGAAAATTCCAGAGGATGCAGTTTTTGGTCATATCCCAAAACACGCACGTTCGCCTTGCTTGCCAGACGGGCCAACTCGTCCTGGGCGCGAGTTAGTGCCTGCTGCTGCGCCTGCCAGCGCTTTTGCTCGCTGCGTCCACTCGGCAGGTTCATGCTGCGGCTGGTGTCCAGCAACACCAAAAACGTGCTGAGTCGCGGCGTTTTGATCGTCGTGATCCACGTTGGCCGTAACAGCGCCAGCACAGCCAACAGCATCGCCAGTAAGCGGAGAAGATTGAGAATTCGCTGGCGGCCGCGCGTCAACGAACCGTATTGCGGCCTGATAGCCAAGCTGGCAAACAGCACCAGCGCGATCAGCCCGACGGCAACGTAGCTATCGAAGATCGGTTCAAAGCCAAGTTGGGACACGGGGTCTCAAAGACCTAAGGTGTAACGTAATGCTTGATCGACGGCTGGCATGGGAATTGACCCTATCCGGCGTAATAAGGCTGGCTCAAATATGGTTGCTAGGTTATCCGTTACCACAACGGAATCGGTCAACAAACCGGATTGGCTACCCATCGTGTCTGTTAATCGCAATAGCACCCGGCAAGGTGGTCGGCACGGTTGACGCGACTCGTGACCATCGCAACCACGACCTGCTTTATCCCAGTTTTCAATTCGTTTGCTTGCACTACAACCGCCGGGCGGTTTTTGGCAGTGCGCAAATCGGAGTTTGGAAACAAGACCGGGATCACATCACCGCGAGTCAAGCTTTCGACGGTTGGTTTCATAGTCGTCATAGTCCGCCATTTCAGGACTGTCCCAATCGTCCGCGAATGTTGCCAGTCGCGCGCGTAATTCACTAGCTTGTTGAGGGGTAATTCCTTCTGCGGCCAGATCGACTTGTTTCTTGCCCAAGAACGTCACCAAAACAAGAGTCTCATCGTCCACGATCGGCGGCGTTTCCGATAGCTCTATTTGTCCGTTTCGATACAAACCGCCAACGGT
>JANNTN010000082.1:0-7124 GCA_031394445.1 Anatilimnocola sp. | reverse complement strand
CAAGGGGCAAGCGTTCTCGGCACAGGATGTGGTTTCTGCGGAGTTCGGGAACGGACGAATTGTTGTCGCGTGAGGGAGCGAACACCGGAGAGTTGGACGCGCCGGATCACGAAGGCACGGACGGAGTCGCCGCAGACGGTGATAGGAGTGCCTGCGGTACTCGCGCGACCCGTATTCCCAAGCGGGGATGAGAGCGCCCTCGGTTGGGGCGCTAACCCATAGAACGATTGGCAGAGCGAGGGCGAGGGGTGAGGCACGACCACACATCGCTGACAGCTTCGCGGTTGGACGCGAATGGCGAGCTGGCCCCCATCCGTACTTTCAGTGATCCGTCGGTGCCGAAAACCTGATGAACGCTTCGGATACGCGACGGGCGAGGTACAGCTAGGCTGTCGAATTATGAACTTCGCTATTTGCCTCCTTGATACAGAGATGCCTCCCAGTGCAATCTCTGGTGGTTGAGTTGGCGGACCGATTGATGGACCACTCTACGTTGGGAAGGTCACGAAGAGCCTGTCTCGGACCTCATTTCAAACGTGGTGGAGTACGACATCCGGCTGACGCGCAACTCCCGTTTCAAAGACCCCAGCACACTGTGAGGCATCGATTCCCAGGCATCGATTCCCAGTAGCGGTCGCGCAGAATACCGGGCGGTCCGCGTATTGTCCAGCGTGCGGCGTACGACCGTCCAAAACCAGCCCGACTTCAACCGGGAACGAAGAAAACCGAGAAGGATACAAAGCTGATAAATGTCTGCTTTTGAAGAAGACGGAGCGAAGAAAACAGTGAAACTAGGAAATGAAGGAGACGTGGGAAAGGAGACGGTGAAGGAGACGCGCGCGGGCGTCTAACCCGCTGAAACTGCAGGCGACGAACGCGCCGGTCCCAGATGCTGCGTTTCATCCCACCTGGTGTCCCCGACCTTAACCTGCGCGTTGGTTTTGTCTGAGTGTTGTCGGTTTATGTGGCCACAGGATAACCGGGGCGGCCTTGGATCGTCTTACTCATCGCTGCCACATCCTGGAGACCAAGGGCGAGAGCTACCGTGTCCGAGACGCCAAGCGCCGCCGACGCCGGTCTGACTGACCCACTCCGTCTGGCCACTTGGATTTATACCGCGACACCTTGGAGAACTTGACGACCTAGCGCCATCAAATTCGGCCGCCCAGCGCCGCCATTTTGAACCGTCCTCATCATGTGTTTCAAATAACGTTCTCAGTTGATTCAGGCAGTCTTGCCGGAAGGACACAAACAAATGAATATCCAGCGTCGGAATCGTCAGATGTCTCACCCGAGGCGGGCGATTGGGCCGGTTAGCAGTCAAAACACGGAAGCTCTCCTGACTGACATCAAGCTCTGAGCCGTCGCTTGATTTGGCTGGCGAGGTCGGTGGCGAGCAGATCGAGTAGTTCTGGCAGGATTGAGTGATAGTGAGTGGCGGCTGCGGGCAAGGCATGGAGGCTGGTAGGTTCGGCTTCGGGTTGGAGTGGGGCTCCAGCGTTGATCTGGTTGATGACGGCGATAACGTCGTCGGCAGCGATGGTGCCGTCACCGGTGACATCGTTGTAAGGCCCGCCGCCGCGGCCGTCGGTGGGAACCTTGTCGGGTTTGTCCGCGTTGATGTAGTTGATGACTTCCAACACATCTCCGGCGACGACGGCCCGATCGCCGGTAACATCCTGGGGAATGTCGGCATTGTGCCACACGCGTTTCTTCGTGATTGCAATGGCAAAGGTCTGGGCCTCGCTCTGGTCGATTCCACCACTGGCGGTGCCACCGTTGTCTTTGATAACCACCCCCATTTGTGCTACGCCTACAGCATTTGGCTTGGGCGTAAAGGTGAGCTTGCCGGTGGAATCGATGGCCGGCTGAACGGCGAAGAGGGTCGGGTTATCCGCGGTGACCAGGAAGTCGAGTTGCTGGAGGGGCGAATCGCTGAGTCCAGCAGAGACTTCCGTGGCCCAGCCGGGAAGGCCGAACGCGCCGCTTTCGTCGGTGACGCCTTGCGGATCGGCTCCCTTGAGAAAACTGGGGGCATGATTGATCGCCAAGGCGCTCGTCACCAGGATTTCGAACGATTGCTCCAGCGTGAAGGTTCCGTCGGTCAAGCGAGCACGAATCAAATAACTGGAGCCGGCGGGCAGCAGCGGCGTGCCTTGCCTTAGGCTCAAGCCGCTGCCGCTGAGCACGAATAAGCTGTTGTCGGAATCGCCCGTGCCCGCGACGAAGTCGAAAGCATATCCAGCGAGCGAGCGATCATCGTCAACGACCAGAAATTTGCCGACGAAGATATGGCCGGCGCTGGAATCGGCGAGCGTGCTAATGCGGCTGTTGGACAGAAATAGCTCGGTGGGCTGTTCGTTCACATCAGTAATGGCCAGCAGATAGTCAACGGATGCGTCAACCGCGCCGCCGAGGGCTGGATCGTCCACCTCCACGGTTACGAGCAGCCGGCTTTGGGCTTCGTAGTCGAGCGAGGCACCCGCCACCAGATACAGTGCTTGGTTGAAGATTTCAAAGCGGCTGGCATCGGAACCTGTGAGCTGAAGATCGCTTGGGCTATCGTCAGTAACGACGATGTCGGCCAATTTCTGACGGGTCGTGGTGACTGTGTTCTCGGAGAGTGTCGCGACGGGATTCGCGAGGAGCACGCTCGGAGGCTCGTTCACGTCGGATAGGTTCAGCGTTAGTGTTGCTGTCGCATCCGGCGTGCTGCCGACGGTCGGATCATCCACGGCGACAATTGCCGTGTATTGCTTTTTGGTTTCATAGTCGAGCAGGACACCAGCTGCTAAGAACAGTTCGGTGCCAATGATTTCGAAGAAGCGGGC
This sequence comes from Anatilimnocola sp., assembly GCA_031394445.1. Classification (GTDB taxonomy): domain Bacteria; phylum Planctomycetota; class Planctomycetia; order Pirellulales; family Pirellulaceae; genus CAYLLN01. The sequence goes on along the minus strand of JANNTN010000082.1, from coordinate 4,293 downwards.
GTCGGCGCCCAACAGTGCGAGAGTGTGCCCGCCGACACCGTCGTCGGTGGCCAGGATGTCGGCCAGCTTGCGATGGGATGCGGTGCTGGAATTCTCGGCCAGCGCATTTACTAAGTTATTCAATAACACGGCAGGCGGAGTGTTTGCGCTGACAATTACAACAGTGCGCTCAAATGACGGATTGTCGCTTGTGGTGTTCAGGTCATTGTCCAGCCCGCCGTCGGTCACAGTGACCGTGATCTGGCCGCTGCTGTTGGCACTGCCGGTGGTATAGGTCACCATGGCTGTCGCGCCCGGTGACACATACTGCACGGCTAGATTCTGAATCCAGGCGGAATTGTTGGTCGTCGCCGTCACCCGCAGCGGTTGTGTCTCGCCGCCGCCCGCGGTAATTCCGGTCAAGTTGATTGTCTGTGTCGCCGCGTTCTTGTCGATCAGCAGAATCGCCGGCAATGGATCGAGCGTCGGCAGTTCGTTCAAGTCGACTACCGACAGCACGAAGTCCACAAACCCATCGATCGCGCCACCCACCGCTGGGTCGTCCACAATGACCTGGACTTGTAAGCGATTTTGCGTCTCGTAATCGAGCGCGGTGCCGGCGATCAGGTAGAGGGACTGGTTAAAGATCTCGAAACGACTCAGATCAGGGCCCGCGAGACGCAGCACATAAGTGCCTACCACCGAATCGTCGCTGATCAAGATATCAGCCAGTTTGCGTCGCGAATTGCTGACGGAATTCTCGGCCAGGCTGGCTGTGTTGCTTGATAGAGTGACGCCTGGCGGCTCGTTGACGTTGCCGATATTTAAAGTCAGCGTTGCCGTGCCATCCGGCGTGTTGCCGACGGTAGGATCGTCAACCGCGATGGTCACGGCGTATTGGGCCTTGGTTTCATAGTCGAGTAGGACACCAGCAGCCAGGAACAACTCGGTGCCAACGATCTCGAAGAAGCGGGCGTCGGCGCCAGCGAGCGTCAATACCTGTCCGCCCACGCCGTCGTCGCTCACAATGATGTCGGCCAGTTTCGCGTGCGCTATCGTGCTCGCATTTTCGGCGAGCGTTGGCACCACGTTGGCGAATGACACCGCCGGCGGGTTGTTTGTGCTGACGATGGCAATTGTCTGAGAGACAGACAAATTGTCGCCTGTGGTGTTCAGGTTATTGTCCAGGCCGCCGTCGGTCACGGTGACCGTAATCTGGCCGCTGCTGTTGGCACTGCCGGTGGTATAGGTGACCGTGGCTGTCGATGCGGGCGACGTGTATTGCACGGCCAGATTCTGAATCCAAGCTGGATTGTTCGTCGTCGCCGTCACGCTCAGCGGCTGCGATTCGCCGCCGCCAGCGGTAATGCCGGTCAGGTTGATCGTCTGCGTCGCAGCATTCTTGTCGATCAGTAGAATCGCCGGCAGCGGATCGAGCGTCGGCAAGTCATTTAGCGGATTGACGGTCAGCGTAAACGTTTGCTGCACCGAGGCATTGTCGGCGGTAGTGCTTAAATCGTTGTCCAGGCCGCCATCGGTGACGGTGACCGTAATGGTCGCCTGGCCGGATTGATTGGCACCCAGGGTGAGAGCCACGCTGCCCGTGGTGGAAGGCGATTGATACTGTGGAGTGGCCGAGGCGATGAGAACCGGGTTATTCGTCGTTACCGTCACCTGGAGGGGCTGAATCTCGCCTGCTCCGGCCCCGATGCCGGATAGATTGATCGTGAGCGGCAAGGCATCTTCGTTGACGGCGGCAGGATTGGCGATGGACGCCAGGGTAGGTAGCAGGTTGACTTGTTGGAAGGAAAAATCGACGCCCGCAACCGTCTCGATTCCCGTGAGGGCCAGGCGATGGGCCCCGCCGATCAGGTTGTTCTGGTGGATAGCCACCACATTCTGCAGGCTGTTAGCCGCCGCTAGGTCCTGCATTTGGTCGCGATTGAAGTCACCTATCGCCAGCGACAGCGACGTGAACCCGGGAATGACGGCAGCGCCAAAACTTTCGGCCGGGTCAAACCCAAAATTACCCTGGCTCAGTCGATTGCGGAGGATGCTGATCTTTTGGGACTTGCTGTTGGTAAACAGCAGGTCGAAATCGCCATCGCCGTCGATGTCGCTAGTGGCGATGTCCAAAGGGCCCGACCCGCCGGGCAGTGGTGATTGGAGCGCCTGAAACGCGCCGTTCCCTTGGCCCAGACACAGGGTGATATTGTCGGTGAGGAAGTTGGCGATGGCCAAGTCCACCTTCTGATCGCCGTTGAGATCTTGGGCCACGACGGCAGCCGGGCCAAAGCCTACCTGGCAGGCCGCACTCGACTGATAGGTGCCGTCGGCGTTGGCCAGAAAGACACGCACATCCCCCCGATCAGAACCGGTGGGATGGGTGCCATAGTTGGTGACCGCGAAATCGAGTCGCGCGTCGCCATTAAACTTGCCGATGGCCACGCTGGAGGGCTGGTTGCCGGCAGACAACTCGCTGGCTTTGCTAAACGAGCCTTGGTTGACGGCGGTATTCCGCAGGAGCGAGACGTTTTTCACGGTGCCGGTGCTATTCGCCAGGCTGTGGGTCACGATGAGGTCCAGATCACCGTCGGCATCCAGAAAATCGCCGCTCGCCAGACTGGTCGGAGTTGAAGCGACGGTGACGTAGGTTTCGCTGGCAAACGAAGTGCCGTTGAAATCGAGCAGGATGGCGACGTTGGAGGAATAGCTGTTTGCCACGGCCAAGTCATCGCCGCCCGTTCCGTTGAAATTGCCGGCGACGAGGGCGATCGGGCCCCGGCCTTGCGGCTGACCGATTGGCCGGCCGGCGGGTGCCAGGGAAATTTCGATGGGAGTTTCAAAATTACCCTGCTGGTCGTTCAACAGGATCGAGACGACATTGCGGTCGAAGATGGGCATGGCCAAATCGGGCCAACCGTCGTTGTTGAAATCACCAACGGCCACATCCTTGGGACTGCCATCGGCGGCATAAGGCACGGCTAGCGAGTAGTCTTTCTTCGCGAAGCTATTGCCGATCGGCGTGGTCTGGAGCACATTGGCAGGTGTGTTCAGCACGCGGACGGTATAGGGCCGGCTGCCCAATCCGGCAAACGTATATTGGCCCGACTCGTCAAGGTTCGGCGTGCTCGGATTGTCGGCCAGCGTCGTCATCCGCGGCTCATTGAAATCCCGCACTCCATCGTCGTCCAGATCGACAAAGACTTCGATTCCAGCCAGACCGGGCTTCGTGCCGCCGGATTGATCAACGGACAGCCGGCCTTGAATCGTCGCATCCTGGGACTGGCCCGTCGTGCTCGCCGGCCGCAGGCCAAAATCGCGCTCGGTAATCGTGCCGCCCGCGGGGAGATAGACCTGGTAGATGCCGTTGTCGTTGGCAGAGGGGAGGACGAGGGTTTGCCCGTTAGGAATTTCGGCGAAACCAACGCGATACTCCATTTCGGCATCGAGATTGGTGAACGCATAACTTCCGTCAGCCGCAGTCTGGGTAGAAGGGTCGGACACATCAAATCGTCCATTGGCGTTAAGATCCAAATAGACACGGCATCCCAGCCGTCCGGGCTCTCCGCTGTCTGAGGCCTCATTGGCGATGACGTCGTCGAAGCACGTTCCCGAAATGATGCCAGGATCGGGGAGCATTCCGATTTCCAGATTGGAAAAATCCTGACCCGCGTGCAATCCAACGCTGATGGAATCGGCCCCCGGGGCGCGGCGATTCTTAGTGATAAAAACATCGAACTGTTGACCAAAATCCTCGGCCACCAGATTTGATGCCATCGAATCATATGCCACGAATCGTCCGTCGGCACTGATGGCAGTCCATTCGCTGCGATCATTTCCTTGCAATCCAGTCGTTGACGTGCTCAACCGTTCGATGGCGCGCGCTTGGCGATCAAACACAAAAATGTCGACGTTTGCGTTGGTATCGCCCGGCACCAGATTCGGAGCACTAGAGTTAAAAGCGACGAACCGACCATCCGCACTGATCGAAGGAAGACTGCTGCTCTGGATTGCTTGCGATCCTGAAGTCGAAACGCTCACCCGCTCGACCGCGCGCGTTTGGCGGTCCAAGACAAAAATGTCTGAGATGCCATTGGTGTCACCCGGTACTAGGTTCGATGCCTGAGACTCATACACCACAAATCGGCCGTCCGCAGTGATCGAGCCGCCCGTGCTACTGCTGTTTCCTTGCAATCCTGTATTTGACACGCTTACCCGTTCGAGCGTGCGCGTTTGGCGGTCAAAGACGAAAACGTCGTACCCGTTGTTGGTGTCATCCGGGACAAGATTGGTGGCCAAAGAAGTAAATGC
>JANNTN010000032.1:0-25189 GCA_031394445.1 Anatilimnocola sp. | reverse complement strand
CTCGTGGCGATCGTCGGTCCGATCGTGGTGATGTACACCATGGGCATTGATCGCGGCGAGGGTCTGTTTCACGGCTGGACCGTACGCGGGATTATTTGGAGCACGCTGGCGGGAGCGGTGGGTGCGCTGGGGGCCTTCACGCTCATCATGGCGCTCGGGGCGGGCGGGGCACCAAGTACGATCTACGTGATGCCGCTGGTTTTTGGCGTGGCACCGCTCGTCAGCACTTTTACTTCGATGTATTTGAACAATCTTCTTGGCAAGATTAGCCCGTTCTTTGCCGCAGGCTTGATTCTGGTCGGGGTTGGAGCCATTACGATTTTGATTACCGCGCCTAAGCCCGCCAAAAAAGAACCCAAGGGTGAACACACGGCGAAGCCGGTGGCCGTGGCGAAGGTCTAGCGCATTTGGCGAGTGGGAGGCGTGAGCGAAGGTTTAGTTCGCGTTCGACTGTTGATTTGAATAATCATCCGCGGCGGTGATTTGCCCCGTGGGGTCGAAGCCGTCGCCGGGGACGATCCAGATTTCGCCGTGCGTTTCGTTTTGCTCGGTCTGAATGCCGTGATGGCGGGCGAGTTCGAGGACGGCGAGGAAGACGCCGACGATGGCCGACTTGTGCATGCCGGGCTGAAACATGTCGGAAAAGGCGACGCGCTGATCGGCTGCCAGGCGACCGTGAATCCGCTGCATATAAACCTGAATCGGCGTGTCGTCATAGACAATCGTGGCCGGGGTGGCGGCTTGGGAGTCGCGCAGGATGCGCCCCATCGCGCTCACGAGATCCCACAGCTCGACTTCGCGGATCGGCTGATTGCTTGCGTCGATATCGCGTGGGACGACATCGTTCGCCATGCGCGGATACTGCTGCTGCCAATCGCGGCTGCGTTCGTCGAGCATACTGGCCGCGTCTTTGAACTTTTTGTAGGCCAATAAGCGCTCCACAAGCTGATCGCGCGGGTCGTCGCCCGGTTCGACCTCCTCGCCGCCGCGCGGCAGGACAAACTGCGATTTGATCTCGATCAGTGTGCTGGCGAGTTCTAAAAAATCTCCCACTTCGTTAACGTCGAGCTTCTCCAGAACTTCGAGATAAGCCAGGAATTGCTCGGTGACCAGGGCGATGGGGAGGTCGCGCACGTCGAGTTCGTGCTTGCGGACCAGATAGAGGAGCAAATCGAGGGGGCCGCGAAAAAAGTCGAGCTGGATGCGAAAATCCATGTAGATTATTGACTATTACGGGCAATTTAGGCTGTACTTCATCGTATTCGGTTGGGCCAGATTGGACGACGGCAAATCTGGCGGCAAAAACTTTGCCACGGCGGCAGGCGGCTAGGAATGATCAAAAGTGTGGCCAGGAAAGAGTTTGCGACTGGAAAGCGGGGTGTGTATATTCAGGGCGAAAGCGGCTCGCAGTGGGGCAGAGATCAGGCAGGCCGCAAATCAACGGAATCAACCGCCGGGCTGTGTAAGGTTCGTTTCGGTGTGCCGGCGAAACGTTGGGGGACGGCGAGCGTTTAAGAGCTTGCCAACGAGTTTGATGTGCGCCCGGGGCGCGCAGAGGGGACAGAGAAGCACGGCGCTGTGGCGGCACGATGCAGCCGCGGCGAGTGGTCCGCCTCTGGAGTGGTGGTGTGGATAATGATTGAAATCTGCCACAAGCAATCGGGCGATGTCCTGCGCAAGGTGCAGGCTGAGTCGCTGTCTGGACAGTTCTTCGAAGGTGCCAAGCTGGCCGGCGCGAATCTTTCCAATCGCGACTTGTCGAAGACCGACTTGCAGCGAGCCGATTTGCGGGATGCCGATTTATCGGGAGCGAATTTATCCGGCGCGCTGATGGCGGGGGCGATCTTGCGCGGGGCAGTGCTGGACGGGGCGAATCTGGAAAAATGCGATCTGACCGACTCGTTTGCCAATGGCGCTGGCTTTCATGGCGCGAATTTGACCGGGGCGACGCTGCGGTACGCCAAGTTGTCGGAAGCAGATTTTTCCGAAGCCAAGCTGATTGGGGCCGATTTGAGCATGGCCGACTTGGGTTGCGACTTTAGCCGGGCCGATTTGTCGCGGGCCGATTTGCGAGGCTCGAATCTCTCGGGAGCAGTGCTCGAAGGCGCGACGCTGCTCGGAACGAACTTGAGCGATGCGAAGTTGACGGGAGCGGATTTAGGCGGCGCGCGGCTCGAAGGGGCGATTATGGGAGGGGGACGAAAATTCGCTCCCACGGGCTTCAAGAAAAAAGAGCAGCGGCCGTGGTGGCAGTTTTGGGGTTAAAGCAGCTCATCCAGTTCTTCCACGAGTTGCCCAAAATAGCTTAGTGCGGTTTCCACTGGTTCCGGCTTCTCCATATCGACGCCCGCGTCGCGGAGGAGATCGAGGGGGTCTTGGGAGCAGCCGCCTTTGAGGAAGCTGAGGTATTGGTCGAGTTCCTTTTTGCCGCCTGTCAGCACGCGCTGGCTAAGGGCGATGGCGGCGCTGAGGCCAGTGGCATATTTATAGACGTAGAACGCACGGTAGAAGTGCGGGATTCGCAGGCATTCGAGCGAGAGTTCGTCGTCGAGCTTGAAGTCGGGGCCGAAATAGTCTTCGAGCAGCTTGCGATAGACATCTTTGAAGGCTTTGACGGTCAGCCCTTCGCCGGACTCGGCGATCTCGTGCGTGATTTTTTCGAATTCGGCAAACATTGTCTGCCGCACGATCGTGGCGCGGATGTCGTCGAGCTCGCGGTTGATGAGGTAGGCCCGCTGGCGGTCGTCGTGGGCGTTCTTCAGCAGGTGATGGCTGAGTAGCTCTTCATTGAAGGTGCTGGCGACTTCGGCGACAAAGATCACGTAGCCGTAGTATTGATACGGCTGATGGCGGGCCGAGTGCCAGGTGTGCATCGAGTGGCCGGCCTCGTGGGCGAGCGTGAACACCTCGTTGAACACGTCCTGGTTGTAGTTCATCAGGATGTAGGGAGGGCTGTCGAACGAGCCGCTGGAAAATGCGCCGCTGCTTTTGCCTTTGTTGGGATAACGATCGCACCAGCGCTCGGTCGTCAGGCCTTTGCGGAGCGTGGTGCAGTATTCTTCGCCGAGCGGGGCCAGCGAATCGATCACCAGATCGACCGCCTGCTGCCAGGTGCGTTTGATTTCCAGATCGCTAAGGATCGGCACATACGTGTCGTATTGATGGATCTCGCGGAGCTTCATTTTCCGCCGGCGCACATCGTAATAGCGATGCACGGCGGGCAAGTGCTTGCGCACGGCGGCGATCAGATTGTCATAGAGCTTGGCCGGCACGTTGTCGGGAAACAGGGCCGCGTCGAGCGAGCTTTTGTAGCCGCGAACCTTGGCGTAATAGGCGTCTTTGTGAATCGAACCGGTCAGTGTCGCGGCCAGCGTGTTTTCGTGTCCGGTGAATTGCTCGTAGTATTGGTGGAATGCCGCCTTACGGACGTTGCGGTCGGGCGATACGAGGAATTTGGAGAACGTGGAGTTGGACAGCTCGACTTGCTGCCCTTTTTCGTCCTTAATGAGGCCGAATTTCATGTCGGCATCGAGCAGTTGGCGAAACGCCTTGCTCGCGGCACCGGCCATCTCCCCCTGCATGGCGAGAATCTCTTCCTCGCGGGCGTTGAGCGTGTACGGCTTAAAGCGAATGATCCGTTCCAGAACCAGCTTGTACGGTGCCAGCTCCTTGGCCGTCAAATATTGATCGAGCGTTTTCTTCGGCAGCGCGAGCAGCTCCGGACGGATGTAGCTGGCGGCTTGCGAAGCCCGCGTGGCCAAATTCTGAAACTTGGCGACCATCGCCTGATACGTGCTGTCAGCCTGGTCTTCCGTCACCTTCAGGTGAGCGTAACCACCGATGCGTTCGGCCAGCCGATCGAAGTCGTGATCGAACTTCATGAGCGCGGCTAGCACCTTCGGACCATCCCCCAGCTTGCCGCGGTACTTTTCGTAGCCGGCGATCTGCTTGTCGAGCTTTTTGAACAACTCGTTCCACTGGGCGTCGTTCTCGCACAGAGGCGCGAGATCCCAGGTGTCGGCGGCTTTGACTTCGGAACGCTTCGGGAGGCGGACGACTTTGGGCATGTGAAAATAGGGAGTGGCGAGTAGCGAATAGGGAGTAGGGTCGGGGCTTGGGTATGACTGTCGCAAATTGGGGGGAAGATAGGAAGGGCAGGCAGGAGCGGCTGTTCTTCGGGGCCGCTTCCCTCTTCAACCATGAGGCGCAGAAAAAATTTCCAAGAATCTGGCCCGGTTTTTCGCGCAGATCGCGATGTAGCTATTGGGGCAACCGCCTCCGCCGACACCAACCCGAAGCGTAAGCGAGGGACGTCCCAAAACTCTATCCCTACTTGGAACTTGAAACGATGAACCTCACTAACCGCTCAACTCACGCTTCTAAATGCTCACTAACTGCTCACTGTGAGCGCTTTGGCAATTTCGCAAATTCCCTAAACTCAATCGTAAACACGACTTGCGAAATCCCGCCTTCGTCGCGCTCACCCAAAGTGAGCGTTTGGGGAAATCGCTTCTGGCTGGGCTATTTTTTTCCGCCGCGGGCGAGGGTGATGACGATTTCGGACGTTTGGGGCGTGATGGAGGTGGTGAGTTGGGAAGTAGAGAAGTCCCAGTATTGGGAGGGAATGGGCGGGCCGAGGGGCTTGGTGCCTTCGGGGATGGGAACCGGTGATATTGAAACCTGGTGTTCTCCGGCGACGACGCCGTCCCCTTCCTTCAAGGTTGTGAGCCCGAATTTGCCGTCGGGAGTCACCATGCCGCGGGCGACGAAGGCCTGGTCCTTCACCGTCGTTTGCAAAACGACCGAAGCGCCCGTGACGGGAGTGCCGTCGTCATAGACGAGCTTGCCGGGAATGCGGTAGGTGCGCGGGCCGCTATTGCCGCAACCGGCGAATGCAATCACAGCAACTAAGCCGCAAGCAAGAAAGTTCAGCCGACAAACGCGAGGCATTCGCAGGTTTCCTCAAAGATGAATAACAACCGAAAGCCAAAGAGGCGATTAGAAATCGCCCGTGGTGAGCAAGCCGTCGTCGCGATCGGCGAGACGGGCGAGGGTGAGGCAGTCCGCCGAAGGATTGACGGGCCGCACGCTGCCATCGCCCCAGGCAAAATTCGTAGAGCCGCCACTGTGCCAGCTTCCAAACACGGCTTGCGATTGTCCGCCGACCGTGTCGAGCGGGCCTTTGGCAAGGGGCCAATTAGGTGTCGCGCCGTTGTTGCGGCCGCCGGCGACACGCATGTTCGTGTAGGCATAGCTGCCGAGCATGGGGCCGTCGCCACCGGGATCTTCCATGCCCAGGTCTGCCAAACGTACATGCTTCTCACCCATCATCAGCGTATTGCTCAGGCCGTCGGTGATGGTGGCATAACGAGTCAGGCTTTTCCAATTGCTGATGTTGCCGGAGGCGTTGATGAGCATGCCCTTGGCGGAGACGCGGCGGTAGGGCGGGTCATCTGCGTTGGTGCCGTCGCAGGTGGCGTAATCACCCATCGCGCCGTTCATGTTGGTGCCGGCGACATTGAACGATTTCGATTGTTGGCCGGGCTTGTGACGCGAGGGGCAGATGTAGATGGGAACGGCCTGACTCATCGCGGATTGCGATTGAACCATGACGGTTTTGGTCATGTCGAATTGCGTGAAGAGGTTATTTTGCTCGATGTAAGGCAGGATCATCACGGTCCAGCCCAGATATTGGTAGTTGATACGAGCGGGGATCAAAACGTTGTTCAGGTCGGAGAAGTTATGCACGCCGAGGCCGAGTTGCCGCATGTGGTTTTGGCATTGGGTCCGGCGGGAAGCTTCGCGGGCGGCTTGCACGGCGGGCAGCAGCAGAGCCACCAGCACGCCGATGATGGCGATGACGACAAGCAATTCGACGAGCGTGAACGCCGCCCGGCGAGAGGTGGGAGAGGACATGACAACCTCAAAAGGGGAATGAAAATTCGGGAAATTTGATGCGGAGGGCTTAGCCGATGGTGAGTCCCGTGTGGGCGTGCCCTTCGTTCAGGTCGATCCGTTCGGGTCGGCCTTTGTGCGGGTAAATAAGCTTGGTGTGATCGATGCCGAGCAGGTGCAAAATCGTGGCGTGCAGATCGTGAACGTGCATGCGGTCTTCGACGGCATACAGTCCGAGTTCGTCGGTCGCGCCAATGGTTTGACCGCCCTTCACGCCGCCGCCGGCCATCCACATCGTGAAGCCTGTCGGGTTGTGATCGCGGCCGTCCCCTTGTTCGCTCATCGGAGTGCGGCCGAATTCACCGCCCCAGACGACGAGCGTCTCATCGAGAAGGCCGCGCGACTTCAAATCGGTGAGCAGGCCGGCAATGGGCTGATCGACGGCGCGGCAGAGGCGCGTGTGATTGGTTTCAATTTCTTTGTGGCTGTCCCACTTGCTCCCCGCGCCGCTGTAGAGCTGCACGAACCGAACGCCGCTTTCGACCAGCCGCCGCGCGAGCAGGCAATTGCGGCCGAAGGTCGCGGTTTCCTTTTGATCCATGCCGTAGAGCTGCTTCGTCGCGGCGGTTTCTTGGGCCAGATCGACGGCTTCGGGAGCCTCGGCTTGCATACGGAAGGCCAGTTCGTAGCCGCGAATGCGGGCTTCAAGTTCGGTGTTGTCGGTGCGCGACTCGCCATATTGGCGGTTGAGCGAGCTGAGCAGGTCGAGCTTGTCGCGCTGCTGATCCGACGAAACGCCTTTGGGATTGTCGAGGTATTTGATCGGCACGCCTTCGGGGGCGAACTCGACGCCTTGATGGACGGCGGGCATGAACCCGGTGCCCCAATTGCGGACACCGTTGACGACGGTGCCTTCGCTGTCTTTGATGACAACGAAACCGGGGAGATTTTGATTTTCGGTTCCCAAGCCATACGAAACCCAGGCACCGACGGAGGGGCGGCCGCCGAAGACGGAGCCGGTGTTCATCATGCAGACGCCGCCGGCGTGGTTGATGCCGTCGGAGACGCAGGAGCGAATGACGGCCAGATCGTCGGCGTGCTCAGCAACTTTCTCGAACCAGTCGGAAATCCACAGGCCACTTTGACCATGCTGTTTCCAGGCTCGTTTGCATTCGAGTAGCGGCGATTTTGTTTCGCCCATCGCAGTGATGGGCGGCTTGAAGCTTTCGGGAAGTTGCTGGCCGGCAAGTTGATTGAGCAGCGGCTTGTAGTCGAATGTGTCGAGATGGCTAGGGCCGCCCTCCATGAAGAGGAAGATGACGCTTTTGGCGCGGCCGGCGCGGTGGGGGAGTCTGGCTGCGATGGGATTGAGCGTGCTCGGCGCGCCGAGCACGCGCTCGCCTGTCAAAGCAGCGAGGGCGACGGAGCCGAGGCCGCAGCCGGCACGGTGCAGGAACTCGCGGCGCGAGTGCGGATGGTCAAAATGGTTGCACGGCATGGGAACTAGTGGAGATAGAAGAATTCGTTGGTGTTCAGGAGGATTTGGCAGAGATCGACGAGGGCCTGGCGGGACGCATCGTGGGTGGTCGCAGGCTCTGCATCGGATCCGGCCCAAGAACATGGCGAGTTGTTGGCGGCCTTGGCATTCCAGTTCACGAGGCCGGTTGGCCAGTTTTTCGGATTGGCAGTCGGGGATTCGTTTTGGGAAATGCCCGCGGCGATTTGCACCGCTTCAATGTGGCCATCCCATTGGTGCGCGGGGGATCGCTTGCTGAGACCGCCGATGACGAGCGAGGACGTGCCCGCGCCGAGCTTGGAACGGACGGCGTGTTTGGCCACGGCTGTTCGCGGCGGGGTGTTGGGCTCGGACAGATCTTGCAGGCGGAAGGTGACAGTGTGGTTGATGCAGGAAATCGTGGCTGTGACGTGGTAGCGACGACCGAGTTCGATTTTCAGATGGGAAGCGGCTACTTCGTAGGCGATGTTCGAGTTGTCGTCCTCGCCGACGAGTTGTACGACCACGCTTTGCGATGTGAAGTTCGATTTTTTGCCGGTGACGGCCAGATTCCAGCCGAACGCTTCGATGCTGTCTTTGTTGCCGTTCCAGCGCGAGACGATGGATTGCGGTGAGGAGCCGGCGTCGATGGAATCGACTTGAAAGATGGCTTGGACGGTGAATTCGTCGCCTTCTTGGTCGGACGACTGGACGATCAGGCGTTCCTGCGGAGTGTTTTCTTTGAAGTGATCGGGGCTATCGGCGAGCGGACTTTTTGTCGGCTCCGGCGGTGACTCAGCGGTCGATCGCTTTCGCAAAAAGGCTTCGGCTTGCTCGCGCTCGAGCGAAGTTGGCAAGCGACCGAGGGCGAGCTTCCAAGCTCCGTCAAGGTTGCCCGCTCGCGCGGCGAACTTTTTGGCGCGGGCGAGCGACCAATCGCCGTTGATCAAGAGCAACGCCTGCGTGGGAGTGATCGTGCTTTGGCGTTCAGCGGTGCTGGAGAAGCCGGCGGGAGCGTCGAGGCTGCGGAGGAGTTCGTTTTGGCTGTTGCGTTTTTTGCGGGTGTAGATCGAGCGGCGATTGGAGTTGGCGTCGTCGGGAGGGCCGCCGACTTTGAAATCGAGCTCGCCGCTGGCCAGGAGCATGGCGTCGCGGGCTTGCTCGGCATCGAGCCGCCGCGGGCTGAACCGCCACAAGTATTTATTGGTGGGATCGATGGTGGCGATTTCCGTTGAGGGTTGCCGGCGAGCAGACTGGAGATAAGTCGCGGAGAGCAGAATGTCCTTGTGGAGTTTCTTCAGGCTCCAACCTTGGGCAACGAAGCGTTGCGCCAGCCAATCGAGCAGTTCGGGATGGGTGGGCTGCTCGCCGAGGCGGCCAAAATCGCTGGCGGTGGCGACGATGCCGCGACCGAAGTGATATTGCCAGACGCGATTCACGATGACGCGCGTAGTGAGTTGGTTGTCCGGGCGGGTGATCCAGTTGGCCAGGGCGGTGCGACGGCCGGAGGAGTTCGTCAGCGGCGTGATTGCGGCGTCTTCCGGGCAGAGCAACGATAAAAAGCCCGGGGCGATGTCTTGCTCGCCCTGGCGCGTTTTCATCAGCGTGGGAGGGGCGACAGGGCCGGCATCGGTCGCGACGAAGGCTTCTGTCAGAGACGCGGGCTTGAGTTTGTCGAACTCTTTAAGTTTGGCTTGCAGTTCTTGGTAGCGGGTTTTGTCGGCTTCTTTTTTGATTGTTTTGGCTGCGTCGAACGTGGTCCGCTCGTGTACCATTTGGCGTTGGCAGAGGCCGGCCAGTTGTTGTTCAAGTGCGCCGCGCTCGGTGGAGGATTTGCGGACCATCGCTTGCAGGTCATCACCGAAACGGGTCAGAGCGCGATCGACGCGCGGTTCCAGCAGGGGCGAGACAAGCTCGTTGATCTCGGCCCGCACTTCGGCGGTGGCGGCTTCCCACTTGGACTGCTTCTCGGCGTGCTTGGCGAGATCTTGCGGCGTGCTAAGGAATAAGTCGTCGCGCCACAGGACGGGCGTAAAGAAGGCTCGCAGGCGGTAATAGTCTTTTTGCAGGATTGGGTCGAATTTGTGGTTGTGGCAGCGGGCACAGCCGAAGCTGAGGCCGAGAAATAATTCGCCGGTCGTGTCGGTCATGTCGGAGACGATGATTTCCCACTGTCCGCGGACGTCGCGCTGGTTCCATTCATAGACTGGCTGCCGCAAAAACGACGTGGCGATGATCACGTTCGGATCGTTGGGGGCGATTTCGTCGCCAGCGAGTTGCTCGCGGACGAAGCGGTCGTACGGCATGTCGTCGTTGAGGCTGTTGATGACCCAGTCGCGATAGGGCCAGGCCGCGGGGCGATAGGCGTCGGCGTTGTAGCCGTCGCTTTCGGCATAGCGGGCCAGATCGAGCCAGTGCTGAGCCCAGCGCTCGCCGTAGCGCGGGCTGGCGAGGAGTGTGTCGATCAGGTTTTCGTAAGCCCTGGGATCGTTGTCGTTGACAAAGGCCTCGGCTTGGGCGGGCGTCGGCGGCAGGCCGTGCAGATCGAAATAAATGCGTCGCGCGAGTTCCTGGCGGTCGGCCTCAGAAGCTGGTTGGAGTTTTAACTCGGCGTGTTTGCTCGCGACGAAGCGGTCGATTTCGTTGCGAATCCAGGCACTCTTGATTTGTGGTGGCTGAGGATTGGTCAACGGCTGAAAGCACCAGAAGTTGCGATCTTCGTCGGTGAATTCGCTGGTCTTAGCCGCCAGCTTTGCGGTTTCTTCCGGCCAGAGAGCGCCGAGCTGGATCCATTTTTCAAGCACGGCGATTTCGGTGGACGACAACTTGCCCTTGGGGGGCATTTGGATGTCGCCGGTGTAGCGAACGGCTTGGATGAGCAGCGACTTTTCCAAGTCTCCCGGTGCGATCGCGGGGCCGCTGTCACCGCCTTTTTTCAGAAAGTCGAGGTGATCGACACGCAAACTGCTTTCTTGCTTCTTTTCGCCGTGGCATTCAAAGCAGCGAGCCGAGAGGAGCGGCCGCACTTCCTTTTCGAAGAAGGCGAGTTGCTGGCGGCGGGCGTCGGCGGCGGCGAATGCGACCGTAGCGACGAGGCAAGCGAAGAGAGGCCAAAGGGACTTCATGGGAGAGGAGGGGTGCGAATCGCGTTTAATTTTGGTGGGGAGAGGGAGGGTTTCGGCTGGCGATTACTTGAATCGCAGCGTTGGCGGACGGGCGGAAGGGTGTTCTTTCGAGGCAAAGCCGTGGGCGATGCCGTTGTGGTCGGTTTCGCCCGTCTCGCGGACGATGAGGAAGCTGACGAGTCCGTTGGTGTCGCTGCGGATGAAATCGGCAAGGGCATCACCGCGGACGACGAGGGAACTGCCGGAGCCGCCGCGGGGAATCCAAAACTCGGCGAGCCGATGGACTTGGCTGAGTTCGGGGCCGTCGTCGGTGCAGCCGGGGAAGGAAGCCCAACGCGTTTCGGTTTCGCTCCAAGCGTCGAGCGATTCGTCGGTCAGTCCATAAACGGCGAAGCGGGAATCGTCGGGTACGAGGGCGGAGAAGCCGAAGCCGCTGGGCTCTGGATCGAGGACGATTTGAGCTTCGGTGAGCTTTCTGAGGTCGATTTGTGATACATCGAAGGCAATTGCGGCGCGGCGCTCGTTGGTGCGGCTGGCGGGAATCTCGCTGTGCTTCACGATCAGGAGCGGGGCCGTTCCCAGGGGGGCGCCGTTGTCGCCGCGACGAACATAAGTATCTTTGCCGCGACCAAACGACGTCGGAATTGCTGTCCAGCCGCCGGTTTCCTGAACTTGTTGCCCGCGGGTTGGTTCTTGGCCAGCGGGAACGGTGCTGGAGCCGACGTGGAGTGCGTTGCCTTCGGTCAATCGTTTGGTTTTGCCACCTTTGAGTCCGTCGATTTCGACTTCGCCCTCGAAGACGCGCACCTGGGAGTTGCCCGTAGAACCGGCGGTCACGCCGAATCGCGTCCCCAGATCGACGACGCGGATGTCGGGCGTGACGATCGTAAAGCCATGAGCCTGCTCAGGGACGTCGGCGGTGACGGTTCCTTCGACGAGGCGGCAATGCATGGAGTCGGTCACTTCGAGCGTTGTGGGTGCTTCGAGAGTGACAGTTGCACCGCACTCGAATTTGAGTGTGGCGATGCCTTCGACGAGAGCGAGTGTTCCGGTGGTCAATTTAGAATCGACTTTGGTGGGTAAGTCGGAGCCAGCCCATTTGCAGTTGTCGGCCTGAGTGAGTGTGGCGACGATGGGAACGGGTTGATGGCGCGGAAGGAATAGCAAGCAGGCGATGAGCGTCAGACAAGCCGCCAGAGTGGCCGCGGCAGCAGCGATGGGCCAGCGCTTTGGGCGAATGGTTACGGGCGCTGCTAACAGGCTTGGCAAGCGGTCGCGGCCTGCGCGAAGTTGCGAGTGCAGCCAGGCGCGCTCGGTGTAAGCGGCGCGTGC
Organism: Anatilimnocola sp.; assembly: GCA_031394445.1. Classification (GTDB taxonomy): domain Bacteria; phylum Planctomycetota; class Planctomycetia; order Pirellulales; family Pirellulaceae; genus CAYLLN01. The sequence continues at coordinate 13,342 of JANNTN010000032.1, read as the reverse complement.
GGTGGGATTACTCACGATTTCTGCTTGCAAAGCTTGGCAATCCATTTCGGGCAGCAAGCCTTCCAAGGCACGTTCGATTCGGTCGTTCAAGTTCTTGTCGGTCATGCGTATTGTTTATGAATTCTGGGTCGCGAGTTGGCGGCTGACACAGTCGTTGAGCAGGCCGCGGATGCGGCTAAGTAATTGGTACACGGCTTCGGATGATCGTTGGCTGCGGGAGGCGATTTCGTCGATGCCGCAATTGTCGAAATAGCGCCAGACGATGATTTTCCGATGGGCTTCGGAGAGTTTTTGCAGGCAATGCTGCAGGGCATCGCTGCGGTGTTCCAGGTCATCGGCCTGACGGTCGATTTCGGCGGCGACGGCCTCAATGAACGAGTCTTCGAGGGTGGGGTTGGGTCGTCGCTGTACGGCGCGGCGAAAGTTCAAAACCTGGTGGGTGGCGATCTGCCGGGCCCAGGCGCGAAAGTTAGTGCCAGGCTGGAATTTGCCAAACTCCCGCCACATCGTGACCTTCACATCCTGCAAAATGTCGTCTGCATCTGCTGCCCGGGGCACCAAGCTGTAAATGAAGGCTGCCAAATGCCGCTCGTGCTGGCCCAAGAGGCGCAGAAAATCCTCGGTGGCGGACTCGGGACTGGTCGGCAGCTCGTCCATGCTGCCAGATTAAGGTTCGGGGGAGCGGGTTTCTGACAGGAAATTTTTGAAATTATCAGAAAAGCGGAAAATCCCTGCGCCTGCGGCTGCTGGTAAAACAGAGGATTTGCTAGGGATTGGGCGTCGCTTTCGCTTTTCCGGCTTTGGCTTTGCCGCGGATGGGGGGAGTGGTGGAGGTGCCGGGTTTTGAGCCGGGCCAGGGGTAGTTGGCGGTTCCGGCACCGGGGTCGGTGGGGCCGGCGGGAAGGGTTTGGCTCCAGGCGACGACTTGTTTGGAGAGGCGTTCGACGAGTTCGGTGTGTTTTTCGGCGATGTTGGAGAGTTGGGTGGGGTCGCGGGGAAGGTCGTAGAGTTCAATGCGGGAACGGTCGGGGTTGAGGAGGAGTTTATAGTCGCCGTCGCGGATGGCGAGCATGGGGCTGTGGTGATAGACCTCGCCGGCGATGCGGAAGCGCCAGTTCCACATAAGGGGGGCGTGGCGGGGACGGGACGTGCCGCGGAGGATGTCGCCGATGTCTTCGCCGTCGAGCGAATGATTCTGCGGAATCGTGGCACCGGCTAACTTGCAGATGGTGGGCAGGAAGTCGCAAGCGGCGACGACGGAGGAATTGTCGATGCGGCCGGCGGGGACGGCGGCGGACCAGCGGACGAGGAACGGCACGCGCACGCCGCCTTCATACAGGCTGCGTTTGCGGCCGCGAAAGGGGCCGGCGGACCCGACGCCGCTGTGGCCGGCGTTCTTGATGTGAATGTCTTCGGGACCGTTGTCGCTGGAGAAGAGGATGAGCGTGTTGTCGGCGACGCCGAGCTCGGTGAGGCGCTGGAGCAGCCGGCCGATGTGTTTGTCGAGATCGGTAACGGAGGAGGAGAAAATTTCGGCGGCGCTATTGTGGGGGAAATTGGGGCCGCCGGGATGCAGGTTTTTATAAGCGGCAAGCTGCTCGGGTGTGGGGTTCAACGTGGCGTGGGGAACGAGGGTCCAAAGTTGAACGAAGAAGGGCTGGGCGCGATTTTGTTCGATGAACTTGATTGTTTCGTTGACGAACAATTCGGACGACTTGGCGCGATAGTAGAGATCGTCGGCGGGACCGTCGGCACCGCCGCGCTCGGTGCTGCCGACGAAATCGAAGCCGTAATGATCGGGCGTTGGTCCGCCGGAGTTGCTGCCGAGGTGCCACTTGCCGACATGGGCGGTGGCGTAGCCGACTTGTTTGAGCAAGGAGGCAAGATTGGGCGTTTTTGGTTCGAGGAATTGGCTCATGCCGCGCGATTCATTGAGCTCAACGGTAGCGTAGTGGCCGTGAATGCGATGGCGAGCGGGGTATTGGCCGGTGAAGAAGGCGCAGCGACTTGGTGAGCAGACGGAGCCGTTGACGTAGAAGTTGGTGAAGAGGGTGCCTTCGTGGGCCATGCGGTCGAGGTTGGGCGTTTGAGTTTGGGCGTGTCCGTAACAGCCAAGGTCGCCCCAGCCGAGGTCGTCGGCGAGGATGAAGATGATGTTGGGGCGGGTGTTTTGGGCGGCGCAAGGAGTGATTGCGGCAAGACACGCGAAGCAAAGAGCAACGATTGTGAAGAGTCGCATGGCGTGATGTTGGTGCTGTAGGGAGAGATGGTCAGCGTCACTAGCTTGGCGCATGTGATGCACCAAGGCAAGCGAGTGAAATCTAGCTCGGAGTCCCGTCGGCGCTGGCTTGGGCGCGGCCGAGGACTTCCATGGCGGGAAGGATGCGGGCGAGTTCGAACTCGCAGGGTTCGCCGGTGCGGAAGGAGTGCAGAATTTCGCGGTTCTGTACGGATAGATCTGCGACGGAAGGACCGGGAATAAGGACTTCGCCGTGTTCGTTGGTTAAGCGGCCGTCGTTGAAGGTGAACACGTCTTCGTGGCCGATGAATTGGAGTTGCCAGAGTGGTTGCTCGACGTTGTAACTGAGCGAATGGGTGATGAGGACGCCGGTGGAGGTTTGCATTTGCACGCCGACGTCGAGCGTCATGCCGAACGTGGGATGTGGCGGGCCAAATAGAGACTGGACGCGGTGGATTTCAGGCATATCGAGAACCCAGAGGGAGGCGTCGAGTTGATGGCAGCCGTGATGCCAGAGGAGGTTGTCGATCCAGGTGCGGATGCTGAGGCCGCCCATGCCCTGATTGCGGCGGCGTGGGATGCCCATAATCCCGGAGATTTGCGTGAGATGGAATTGGCCGGTTTGGATGCGTTCGCGGACGAGACGAAGTGCGGGAGTGGAGCGGAGGGTGTGGCAGACCCAGACGCGGCGGCCATGTTGCGCGGCGGTGTCGGCGACTTTTTGGGCGTCGGCCCAAGTTAATGAGACTGGAATTTCGACGATGACGTCTTTGCCGGCCTCCAGGGCTTGGATGGCCTGCTCGCTGTGAAACTGGCTGGGAGAGGCGATGAGAACGAGTTGCACGCTGGGATCGGCCAGAGCGGGTTCGAGGGAATCACCGGCGTGGGCGAAATTCCAGCGGTGGGCGAAATCGGTGGCGGCTTCGGTCGGGCGCGAGATGACCCAGAGCGGGTGAACTTCACCCAAGTTTTGGTGAGCCTGTAGGTGCCGCTCGGCAATGGCACCGGCACCGATGACGCAGAATCCAACGAGTGCAGCCATGTGGTGTTGTTTAGTCAAGTTTTGAATCGAGAGGGAATCCGACGATTTGCTTCGTTTGCGCATGAAGTGAGCTAATAGTTGCCCGAATTCGTGCAAAGGCAGCGTAGTCAGGCCTGAACGGAGTGTAAATCCGACGATTATTTATCGCGCCAAGCTGATATTTACCGTTGTTTTTGCACGGGTTGCCTCAAAACGGCACTGGCCTTGCTATGTAGTGGGCGATGGGCGATTTGCGGCGCTGCTGTTGCGCGCGGAAGTGGTGACGGTCGTCAACGCTCATCCGCTGCGTGGGTATATAAGGTCAATTCGTTGGCAGCAGCCGCGAAAGCAATCGCTTATGATGTGCGACGGAGTATAAGCAGATGACGATTCGTGTGGCGATTTACCATAAAACGAGCTACGAGTACGATCGCCCGATCGTGCTCGGTCCGCAGACCATTCGCTTGCGTCCTGCACCGCATTCCCGCACACCAATTACCGCCTATTCGTTGAAAATTGAGCCGGCGGGCCACTTCCTAAACTGGCAGCAGGATCCGCATTCGAACTATCTGGCTCGCGTGGTGTTCACGGAGAAGGTGCCTCGCTTTAGCGTTGTGGTCGATGTCGTGGCCGAGATGACGGTCATCAACCCGTTCGATTTCTTTCTGGAGCCGGAAGCCGAAAAGTGTCCGTTTGAGTACGAGAAAGAACTGTTCCGCGATCTGACGCCGTTTCGCGAGCGGCAAGAGGCGGGGCCGAAGCTGCAAGCTTGGCTGAAATCGGTCGATCGGAAGCCCATCCGCACGGTCGATTTTCTGGTGGCCATCAATACTCGGCTCAGTAACGAGATCAAATATCTCATTCGGATGGAGCCGGGCGTCCAATCGCCGGAAGAGACGCTGCAAAAAGGCTCAGGATCGTGCCGCGACAGTGCCTGGTTGATGGTGCATATCTTGCGGCACTTGGGATTGGCCGCGCGATTCGTTTCGGGCTATTTGGTTCAACTGCAGCCGGACGAAAAACCGTTGGAAGGGCCGGCGGGCGCGGCACACGACTTCACCGATTTGCACGCGTGGTGCGAGGTCTTTTTGCCGGGGGCGGGTTGGGTGGGGCTCGATCCCACCAGCGGCTTGTTCGCCGGCGAAGGGCACATTCCGCTGGCCGCAACGCCTGAACCGTCGTCGGCCGCTCCGATTAGCGGATCGTTGGAAGCGTGCGAAGCCGAATTCGAGCACATCATGCGGATCTCGCGCATCCACGAAGACCCGCGCGTGACGAAGCCCTATTCGGATCAGCAGTGGACGCGGATCGACGCACTTGGCCGGGCTGTTGATAAGGAACTCCAGCAAGGAGACGTGCGCCTGACGATGGGAGGGGAGCCGACTTTCATTTCGATCGACGACATGGAAGGCGATGAGTGGAATACTGCCGCAGTTGGACCTAACAAACGGCGACTGTCGGAGACGCTCATTCGCCGGCTGCACAAGCGATATGCACCGGGCGGGCTACTGCATTTTGGCCAGGGCAAATGGTATCCGGGCGAGCAGCTTCCGCGGTGGGCGCTGGCTTGTTACTGGCGTAAGGATGGCCATCCCGTCTGGCGCGATCAGAAGTTGATCGCGGCGTGCGACAAAAAATATCATTTCACTTTCGCCGATGCCGAGCGATTCGTGGAGGTGCTCGCCGAGCGACTCGAAGTCGATGCCGGCTATGCGGTGCCCGCGTTCGAAGACCCGGTTCACTTCCTGGCGCGCGAAGGGCAACTGCCGATCAATGTCGATCCGGCCGATAACCGGCTGAAGGATCACGAAGAGCGGCTGCGGTTGCGGCGCGTTTTTGAGCGCGGACTGAACGAGCCCGTGGGATATGTGCTGCCGCTCCAGCGCGGCAGTAAGAGTGGCGAAAAGGTGTGGGAAAGCGGTCTGTGGCTCCTGCGCGGCAAGCATCTGGTGCTGATTCCGGGCGATTCGCCGATCGGTTTGCGGCTGCCGATGTCGAGTTTGCCGTGGGTGGCGGCGGCTGAATATCCGTACCTGCACCCGCAAGACCCGATGGCACAGTATCCCAAGTTGCCAGTGCCGCGACGACTTCCACCGCTGGTGAGAGAACGGGGCGAGGTTGCCGTCGGGAAAGATTTCGATGAACCGGATAGTGCTCGCCCGTCGCTGCGCGATCGCATGCCAGAGGTGGGGCAGTCCGCAAGTTGGGTTGTGCGAACGGCGCTGTGCGTCGAGCCGCGCGATGGCCGGCTGCACGTGTTCCTACCTCCGGTGACAGTTACCGAAGACTATCTGGAACTCGTTGCCGCGATCGAAGAAACGGCTGCCGCGCTCGACATGCCCGTAATCGTCGAAGGTGAGCCGCCACCCTACGACCCGCGTTTGGGAGTGCTAAAGGTAACACCCGACCCTGGCGTGATCGAAGTCAACGTGCAGCCGGCCCAAGACTGGCAGGAATTGAAAGAGATCGTCGGTGGTTTGTACGACGAGGCGAAGCAAAGCCGGCTGGGGACCGAAAAATTCATGGTCGATGGCCGCCACGCCGGTACGGGCGGCGGCAACCATATCGTCCTAGGGGGACCGACGCCGCCAGACAGTCCGTTTCTACGACGGCCCGATTTGCTCCGTTCGCTCCTGGCCTATTGGCTGAACCATCCGTCGCTGAGCTATCTGTTCAGCGGACTGTTTATCGGCCCCACGAGTCAAGCGCCGCGCGTCGATGAGGCGCGCAACGACGCGGTCTATGAATTGGAGATTGCCTTCGACGAGGTCGATCACCAGATTCGCGAAGGGCGAGCGGTGCCGCCGTGGCTTGTCGATCGCATCTTCCGCCATTTGCTGACCGATACGACCGGCAACACGCACCGAGCGGAGTTTTGCATCGACAAGCTCTACTCGCCCGATACTTCGACCGGCCGCTTGGGGCTGGTCGAGTTCCGAGCGTTTGAGATGCCGCCACACGCCCGCATGAGCCTGGCTCAGCAAATGCTGCTGCGGACGATGGTGACGTGGTTTTGGAAGACGCCTTACCGGCGGCGGCCCATTCGCTGGGGAACGCAGTTGCACGATCGGTTCCTATTGCCGCATTTTGTGTGGCAAGATTTCAACGAAGTCATCGTCGATCTCCAGCAGGCCGGCTACCCAATCGAAGCCGATTGGTATCTGCCGTTTCTGGAGTTTCGCTTTCCCGTTCACGGCCGAGTGCGCTATTCCGGGATTGAGGTGGAGCTGCGTCAGGCGATTGAGCCTTGGAATGTGTTGGGCGAAGAAGCGACAGCCGGCGGCACCGCTCGCTACGTGGACTCCTCAGTCGAACGGCTGCAAGTTCGCATAGCGGGGCTGACGGGTCATCGCTATGTGCTGACTTGCAATAACCGTCGAGTGCCGCTGAGTCCAACTGCCACGCTGGGGGAGTTTGTCGCTGGCGTGCGTTATCGCGCATGGCAGCCGCCGAGCTGTTTGCATCCCACGATTCCGGTCGATGCGCCGCTCGTGTTCGACTTGTTTGACACCTGGAACAATCGCTCGATCGGCGGTTGCACCTATTTTGTTGCTCATCAGGGCGGTTTGAGTTACGAAACATTTCCCGTGAACGCCATGGAGGCGGAAGCCCGCCGAGTTGCGCGGTTCCTGGCTCAAGGGCACACGCCGGGACCGATAAAGCCGCCAGCCGTCGAATATAACCCTGAGTTTCCCGTCACATTGGACCTGCGTCGCAAATAGTCGTTCGCGCCGCCGGTAGTGCGGTTTGTACGGACGGCAGCGACTGCCCTTGCATGAAAGCGGAAAAAACGAATGTTTATTGATCGGAAGCGATGCAATCGGGCACTCGTCGGCGGTGGGCCGCGGATTAGCATGGAATAGCGAACAAGGTTTTGTGAGGAGTCATGGCGGTCACCGAATCTCCCGGCGCGCCGGCCCCGGCGGGCCGTGAGGCTCGTTCTGGGCAATACAAACCGGTACCCGGGCATTGGGACGAAGCCATTGTGGCGGACGGCGGGGTTCGCGCGCATTGGCAGCCGCTGTTCACCGATCAACTGTCATCGCCACAGGTGGCGCAAGACCGGCACGATCTGTGTCGGCGACTCTTGAAGGAATACGGCGTTACGTACAACGCGCCGGGGGGCAATGAGTCGGAACCGCGACCGTGGCAGCTCGACTCGTGGCCGCTCTTGATTTCAGCCGACGAATGGAACTCGCTCAGTTGGGGCGTGGCGCAGCGGGCGCAACTGCTGAATCTCATTCTGGCGGATATTTATGGTCCGCGGCGGCTCTTGGCGAGCGGCGATTTGCCGCCGGAAGTGGTGCTGGCGAATCCGGCGTTCTTGCGGGCGGCAACGCATGTCGTGCCGCCCCAGAATAATTATCTGACGCTGTATGCGGTTGATGTGGCGCGGTCGCCGAATGGCCGCTGGTGGGTGGTGGGCGATCGCACGGATACGCCGGTGGGCATGGGGTATGCGCTGGAGAATCGGATTGTTCTCAGTCGTGTGTATCCCGACTTGATTGGCGAATTGTTCGTAACGCGGCTGGCGAAGTTTTTTTCGGGATTGCGCGATCGGTTGCTCGCGCTGGCAAGCACGCGGGGCGATGAGCCGCGAGTTGTGATCTTCACGCCGGGCCCGTATCACCCGACGCATTTCGAGCAGGTCTATTTGGCCAGGTATCTCGGTTTCAGCCTCGTCGAGGGGGAAGATTTGACGGTGCGGGACCGGGGCGTGTTTTTGAAGACGCTGAACGGCCTGATGCCGGTGGATGTGATCTTGCGGTGCGTGCGGAGTGATTATTGCGATCCGCTGGAGCTGCGGGATGATTCGCTGCTCGGTGTGGCGGGGCTGTTGCAAGCAGCACGGGCGGGCAAAGTGGTGGTGGCGAACGCAATTGGAACGGGAGTGACGGAGACGCCGGCGCTTTTGCCGTTTTTGCCCGGACTGTGCAGGAGATTGCTGGGAGAGGAACTGCTGTTGCCGCCGGTGGCGACGTGGTGGTGCGGACAGGACGAGGCGCTGAAATCCGTTACGAGCAAATTGGATCGACTGGTCATCAAACACGCGTTTCCCTCGCGGGACACAGATGCGTTTTTGCCGGGAAAGCACGATCCGGCGAAGCTGAGGGCAATGCTGGAGGCGAATCCGCATCTTTTCGTGGGGCAAGAATATGTGCAGCTTTCGACCGCGCCGACGTGGCAAAATCAGCAATTGCAGCCGCGGCATTTGATGTTGCGGCTGTACGCGGCGAGCACGGGGAACGGGCAATACGCGGTGATGCCGGGAGCTTTGGCGCGGGCGGGCAATTCGGCGGACTCGATCATCATGAGCGCCGAGACGGGCGGCGGCAGCAAAGATACGTGGGTGCTGGGCGAAACTCCGCCGGATACGACGACGCTGCTGCCGACGGGAATGCGCTCGTCGGCGCTGAGCCGGGCGGGGTTTCTCTTGCCGTCGCGATTGGCGGACAATCTGTTTTGGCTTGGCCGTTATATGGAGCGGATTGAGTTTGGCTGCCGGCTGGCGCGGTGCGTGCTGCATCGGCTGACCGACGAGACGCAGCAGGCACAACTGGGCGGGTTGGCTTTCCTGTTGACGGCGATGACGGAACATGGGCGGGTGCCCAGGAAGGAGGAAGATGAAGAGCAGGAGCCGGTGGAACCGGCGGAAGTGGATCCGGCGGAGCAGTTAGAAAATGCGGTGCGGGTGGCGGCGTTCGATCCGGAAAATTCCCGAAGCATCGCGTCGGATGTTAACCGGGTAGAGCGGATTGCGACGGCGGTGCGCGATCGGTTGTCGCACGATGCGTGGCGGATCGTGCGGGCACTGGACGACAAAATATCCAGCCAGACAAACTTCGAGACGGCGCGGTGCGAGGACCAATTGGCAGTGCTCGACGAAATTTTGCTCCTGCTGTTGTCGTTTAGCGGGCAGACGATGGACGGCATGACGCGCGACAATGGTTGGCGGTTTTTGGATATTGGCCGGAGGCTGGAGCGGGCGGCCGATATGAGTGATTTGATTTTTCACGCGATGGTGGAGCCGGGCTTGGATGAATCGGCCAAATTGCCCGTGCTGTTGGAGATTGCCAATAGCGCGATGACGTATCGTTCGCGGTATGTGTTTGGGCCCGATCCCGCGCCGGTTCTGGACTTGCTACTGGCTGACGAAAGCAATCCGCGATCGGTGGCGTTTCAGCTTTCCACGCTGTATCAGCACATGCGATCGCTGCGCGTCGAACAAGAGGCATCGCACAAAGGCAAAGAGCAGAAGATCGTACATGGTGTGTTTTCCAAGATGCGGCTGATCGATGTGGATGCGTTGGCGGTGCTGAAGCGAAAGAGCCGGCGCGTGCGGCTGGCGGTGCTCTTGCGGCGGATCAAGCAATCGATGGAGGAGTTGAGCCGGACGCTGACCCGATCGTACTTGACGCATGCGCAGACGGTTCGCCCGATGGGAGGGCCGCCCAAATGATGCATCGCATCGTCCATACGACGACGTATCAGTACGCGGATAATGCCGAGGCGTGTCACAACCTGGTGCATTTGCAGCCGCGAGACTTGCCGACGCAGCAGTGCCGGCAGACGTTGCTACGGATCGATCCGGCACCTGACCGGGTGCATGAGTATCTCGATTATTTCGGGAATCATGTGCATAGCTTCGCCGTTTATGCGCCGCATCAGCAGTTGACGATCACGGCGGAGAGCTATGTGACGCTGGCGGCGCGCGAAATGATCCCGGTGGGAAAGACCGTACCGTGGGAAATCGTGCGCGAGGCGCTGCGGACGGATCGAGCGGCAGATATCGTGGCAGCGATCGAGTATCGGTTCGATTCCCCCTACATTCGGGCCAGTGAGTTGCTGGGCGAATTTGCCGAACCTTATTTCGCGCGCGGACGACCGATTGGCGAGGCGGTTTTAGAAATCACTCAAGCGATTTACAAAGAGTTTAAATACGACCCGAAGGCGACAACGATCGACACGTCGCTGCACGATGTGCTGACGAAGCGGCGCGGGGTCTGTCAGGATTTTGCACACTTGCTCATTGGCTGTTTGCGGTCGTTGGGATTGGCGTGCCGGTATGTGAGCGGTTATTTGCGGACCGATCCACAGCCGGGACGGCCGCGGCTGATGGGAGCGGATGCTTCGCATGCGTGGGTGAGCGTGTTTTGCCCGGCGAGCGGGTGGATGGATTTCGACCCGACGAACGGCTGCCGAACAAGCGACCGGCACATCACGATTGGCTGGGGCCGCGATTTTCACGACTTGAGCCCGGTAAAAGGTGTCGTGCTGGGCGGCGGCAAATCGAGCCTGCAAGTGGCGGTGGATGTGTTGCCGGTAGATGCGATTGAGCCGGTGGCAATCAAGGTATTGGCGTCTTAATAAAAAGGGGACATTCTACTTTTTTCGATTGCATATCGCCGCTGGCGGAGCTATCTTCGCCCCATGCCACGCACAGCCAGAGCGTCGTTGGGAGGGTGGTGCTACCACGTCTTGAACCGCGGTAATGCCCGGGCCGAAGTCTTTCACAAAGACGACGACTATGCCGCGTTCGTGAAGCTGCTCGTGCAGGCGTCAGAGCGGCTGCCGATGCGGCTGCTCGGTTATTGCCTGATGCCGAATCATTTTCATCTGGTTCTTTGGCCTCACCACGACGGGGATCTCAGCCGTTGGATGCAGTGGCTCCTGACGGCTCACGTGCGACGCTACCACCGTCATTACGGCGGCAGCGGCCATGTCTGGCAGGGCCGATTCAAAGCCTTTCCCATCCAAGCAGACGAACATTATCTGACGGCCCTGCGTTACGTCGAACGGAATGCGCTCCGAGCAAAACTCGTCCGCAGCGCTGAAAACTGGCGGTGGTCGAGTCTGTATCAACGGTTGCCACTTGCCGAAAGCATCTTGGCCGACGGACCGCTATCCCTTCCCACCGATTGGTTAACACTCGTTAACCAGCCACAAACAGAGGCCGAACTAGTTGCCCTCCGCACGAGCATCGACCGCGGCACTCCCTTTGGAGGCCCACGTTGGAGCAAGCGCGCCGCTCACGAACTCGGCCTTGAATCCTCACTTCGTCCCCGCGGTCGTCCGAGGACCGTGAAAAAGTAGAATGTCCCCTTTTTGGCGTCTCTTTTCCTCCTCCTTCGGCACCTCCTAACAAGCCGCAACGCTCGTCAACTCAATCAACCGGCTGTAAACTGTGAACGGCTGCCAACATCCGATCTACGGAAGTCAATCTCATGGCGAGATTAATATCACCAGAAGTTTTCCGTAACCGCTTTCCATTCTGGCTGCTCTTGCCGGTGATCGTTTGGGTTTGCGGTAGCGGCTGCGTTATCATCGAGAAGAAGACGTTGGTGGTCGATTTGGCCGACACGACCCAGGAAATCAGGGTTCTGTATCTCTACGAGGGAATCAGCGTCAGCGAGGAGCATCGAAATCAGGAGATAAATCGCGTGCCTAAGCCCCAGGTGCTCCCGTTTCCGTTTCATTTTGTGACGGAGGGCAAAGTCCAGAAAACCGGATCGGTTTCTGGCGACCGCCTGGCCGAATTGTTTTTCGCGCACACGAAGATCGAGGATCTGACGTACTACACCGATCCAAGTCGCATGCGCCCGTTGTGCGCAGAACAACGGGTAACAATCGGTCATCGAGATGAGATCATCGAAGCGCTAAATGGGTTGTTCCAGGAGTTCCTCAAACAGTCTGCTAAGGAGCCGACCGAAAAACTCATGGTAGAACTAAACGAACAACGCACCGACGAAGGAAAACGGTTGCTTGAGGCGCAGGAAGAGAATTTGAGAAAGCAGTTGCAGCAGTTTGGCCTAGGGTCGTTTTCCGTGTTTCCCAGGTTTGTTCTAGCCTTTCAGCCGCATGGGGACGAAGCGTGGATCAATCATGCTAAAGAGGCAATCGCGTCCGATCATGTGTGGTTCCGTCGCACTCCTGGGGGGATCGAATTCGTGATCCCCGCGACCGCAGATTGCGCCCGCCGTGTGGTGGATGACGAAAACACCAAACGCAGCTTGGAAGAGATGCGGCGCGTTGTTTCGCCGGTTCGGGTCGAGGCTCGCGCCGACGGGATCGTCATCATTCTCGGAACCGAGGACAAAGCGCTGACGTGCACGCTGGAAGACAAAAGGCCTCATGCTCCCGGACATGAAGCTGATCTGATCGAAGCTGCGGGTGGCGACGATTTGTTGAAGCTGCGCGGATTGCATCGTGATGGCCTCGCCCGCATCGATCAGTTTCTGCGACGATCTTCCACACTCCGCCGTATCTGGAAATCGAGCAACGGCCGGTTCCAGGTGGAAGCTACGCTCGAGGAATTCAAGGACGAGGTCGCTACGCTTAAGCGAATTGACGATGGGCGATTGATCGAGGTGAAGTTGGAGCAACTGCACGCTGACGACAAGGCATGGCTGAACAGCGAAGCGGATCGAACCCGTCGTTTGCCCACGCTGGAAGACAAACGGCCTCCTGCTCCCGGACATGAAGCTGAACTGCCCAAAGCTGCGGGTGGCGACGGATTGTTGACGCTGATTCATGATGGCCTCTCCGGCATCAATCAGTTACTGCGCCGATCTTCCGCACACAGCCGTATCTGGAAATCGCGCGACGGCCGATTCGAGATGGAAGCTACGCTCGAGAAATTCAAGGACGGGGTCGCTACGCTTAAGCGAATTGACGATGGGCGATTGATCGAGGTGAAGTTGGAGCAACTGCACGCTGACGACAAGGCATGGCTGAACAGCGTAGCGGATCGGACCCGTCGTTTGCCCACGCTGGAGAAAAAAGGCTTGGAGCGACCAAAGGCGAAGCCGAGCAGGTGATCAAGGCACTCCGCAGCAAGGGGGTGGCCCACATTGCTAGCAACCATCCCTTTGAACGCGAGCGAAACGGCGCTGTCTGCTACCTAAATGATTACGACCAACAGGCTGTGTGTGCGGCCTTCGTTGGCGACCTTCTTGGAAAGAAAAAAGGGGACATTCTAGAATGGCATCAAATTAAGCGCAGTCCGTTGGCGGGCAATCGTTAAGCGTTGCTGTCGCAGCGTCGCTAGCGGAGATAAAAGCAACCGAGCCTTCGTAGAACGG
>JANNTN010000028.1:0-16980 GCA_031394445.1 Anatilimnocola sp. | reverse complement strand
CCATTTCACCGCCGTCGGCGGCGATTGGTCGCGGATGCTCGTCAGCGGCCGTTCGCAATACGAAGGGCAAACGATGGACCGCGTCATCGCCCTCCGCACGCGAGATAAAACGCCGACTCCCGACAGCCTTGACGTGCTCTTCGATCTGTTGCTCGAAGAAGAGGGCTCCGTCTCCACCGTTTATGCGCATCACACCGAAGAGGACATGAACCTGGCACTGGCTCAGCCTTGGTGCTCGATTGGCTCCGACGGCTCGGCTTATTCCATCGAAGGCGAACTGCGGCGAGGCAATCCGCACCCTCGCAATTTTGGCACATTTCCCCGCGTTCTCGGCTTGTATGTCCGCGAGCGCAAAGTGATTCCGCTCGAAGATGCCATTCGCAAAATGACGAGCCTGAATGCCAACAAGCTGGGCATCAAAGATCGCGGTCTCGTCCGCGAAGGGCTCGCCGCGGACATTTGCGTTTTCGATCCGGCCAAAGTCCTCGACCACGCCACCTATACCGACCCATTTAAGTACAACGACGGCATCGAGTACGTCGTCGTCAACGGCAAGCTCGTGTTCAAGCAGGGCAATCACACCGGCGAGATGCCGGGCGTCGTGCTGCGGCACAACCAGAACTGAGAATTACCAGCGGCCAAACCCCCGCACCTTCCGCGATACTTCGGCTTTGGGTGGCGTTGCCGGCATTGAAGCCGGTTGAGCGGGAGTGCCACCGCCGGGCGGAACAAATCGCGGATCGGCCATATCGACAAACGGATAATTTCCAAGCTGCGACCGTGGCAACTCAAACGCTGTCGCCGCATCGACCAACGGCTGATTGATGGCCCAGCGGTCGATATCGAGTTGCAAACGCGGCAGCCCCTGCGGCATTTGCACCGTGATCCGCTTGGGGAGCGAAACGCCATCGACTGTGTGATATTCGTGTCCGCTACAAAACGCCGAGCCTATGAGCTGACCCCGCTCGTCATAAACATGCTGCTCCAACACCCACGCATACCGAGGATGCAGCATCAAGAGCCGCGTGTATTGCCCGCCGGCCGACGCCACCGTCGTCCGCAGCTTGACGCGATCATTTCCTTCCGCATGAGGCCCTTCCAGCACGCTCGCTGGATCGATTTCCACCAACCCCAACGCCTCGATCAGCCAACCCGGCTCGATCGTCAGCATTTGCCGCGCTTGGCTCGTCGCAAACTGATCGTGCCTCGCATAAAAAACCGACGGCTCAGGCATCCGCGCCGCCCACAACCAAAACAGTTCATTGTTACTGCCCAAATCCAATTCCGGCCCGGTCAATTGCGTTTTAGCCCGCAGCCGCAATTTTTTCGGCCGCTCCAGCGTGATTTCCGCACCAATCGACGGCGCGCCAGGAATAGAAATCGTCGCCCCTTGCGTTTGCAGCGTCTGCACGCGCTGCGTGTTCGCGTTCACCGCGCCGACGGCTTCCATCGGGCTCGGCAGTGCGGTGAAGGCAATCGGCGGTGGATCGCCGCCACTCCGCCGCAGCCACGAATGCGATCGACAGCCGCTGGATGGCAACAAGAACGAAACCACAACCAACCCAAGTACCCACGAACCAACGCGAAATGGCGTTTGGCACTGCGGTTCTTCGATTGTGCGAACTTTCAAACTCGTTGCGTCAGCTTCCATGCGTTTGCAACAACTCGGACAACTGTTGCTGAATCGCCGCCGCCCGCTCGGGCGTCGGCATCACTTCGGCAACACGGTATTGTGCTTCATTGCGACCGCAATGCAGCACGATGACTTCCCTTCCTTGGGCGTCCTTTTCATGTCCCTCAACTCGCAACACTCGCCGCCGTACCAGCAGCAAAGCCAGCACATAGCGGGCGTCCTCCGCCCTCGGATCTTCCAGCAGCCGCTCGAAATAATTAAGCATCACATCGTTCGGTGCCCAAAACATCCGCCCCGCATGCGAATCGACAATTGTCGTCTTCCACCACCCGACGGCATTTTCCGGTGGCCCTTGCCAGGCCGCCGCTGAAAAATCCTTGCGAACCACCGCCGACCCTTCCGGCACGAGCGCGGAAAAACATTCCTCGCCCGGAACGAACTCACGTTCGGTCGCGGCGCAGCGGCGCGAGCAGCGTTGGATTTCAAAGTCGAGCATGTTGGGCGGCGAATCCTATGCAAATCGTCCCGCTGGCTCAATCGCAGCCGATGCTAGCAGCGCCGATTTATCGATTTAGCAGTGACACGTCACGAACATTGTGTTCTGCCACCTGCCGCGTAATTTTCCCCGCTCTCAATAGCAGCCGCACCGATTCGTCAAAACTGACCATCCCTTCGTCGCGGTTAGTCAGCAGGTAATTGTCGATGCTTTCGATCTTATTGTTGCGAATTGCGATCGAAATGGGATTGGTATTCCACAGCACTTCGACGGCTAAATGGCGTTTGTTGCCGGGCTCAATGTCGGGCAATAGCCGCTGGCTGACGATGCAGCGCAGGCTGAGTGCCAGCAGAATCCGCACTTCCCGCTGGGCATCCTGCGGAAAAAGATCGGAAAAGCGAGTAATCGCCCCTTTGGCGTCACGGGTGTGCAGCGTGGTGAACACTAAATGGCCGGTTTCCGCGGCGCTCAGTGCCATTTGGGCCGTTTCGCGGTCACGAATTTCACCGACGAGGATCACGTCGGGATCTTGCCGCAGGCCGTATTTGAGACCGTCGGAAAAGCTGGCCACATCGCCCCCCACTTCACGCTGAGTGACGAGCGAATCGGCCGCTTTGGGGAAAACGTATTCGACCGGCTCCTCCACCGTGATGATGCGATAGCCGCCGGCCTGGTTGATGAGGTTGACGATCATCGCGAGTGTTGTGGTTTTTCCTGAGCCGGTTGCGCCGGTGGCAATGACAAGGCCGTCGCGTTGAAAGGCCAGACGGTGAGCCAAGTCTGGCGAGAAGCCGGCCCATCCGAGTTCGGGAATTGTGTCTTGCACCAGCCGCAGACAGGCCGCGAGGGCACGGCCGGTGAAAAATAGATTGGCGCGAAAGCGAATCGGCTTGCCATCCAGCGACGCGACGAACGCGAAATCAGCATCCTTGTTGTTTTTGAGTTGGGCGAGCGATTCGGGAGGGCAGAATGAGCGGAGCAGACGATCCGTTTCGTCGGCGTTCAGCGGGGGCTCGTCGAATGCCGCAAGCTCGCCGTGCAGTCGCTGGACAGGCGGATGACCGGCGACGAGATGGAGATCAGAACCACCGGAGGCCACGAGCGCGGCGAGCCACTTGCGCATGCGGTCGGCGATTTTTGGTTCAGCTTGTGCCTGATCATTCATGAATTACTTCCAATTTCTGCATGCCGGCGAACTCGCTCTTGCCGAGCGATCAACCATAACGCTAGGCCAGCGATTAGGGCATACGTCAGGATCACGACGAGCGAAATTGCCGCGACTTGCTCTTCGACACCCGAATGAACGAGGCCGAACACGCGGCGTTGCAAAAGGTCTAACCCCGGCGGAGTGACAAGGTGGCACCAGGCCAGATCGCCGGCGGCGACCGCAAAAGCGATGATCCAAGCGGCCAGGACAGCTCGCCAGCGCTGAGGTAGGGCGATTTTTGCGAACACACGCAATGGCGACAGGCCGTCGAGCGCAGCAGCGGCGAGCACGTCGTGGCTAAGCGTGGCGAAACTGTGCCAGAGGAGCAAAATTGTCAGCGGCAAAGCGCGGATGGCTTGGGCGAAGATCGGAGCCGAAGGCGTGTTGTCGTAGAGGACCAAGAGCCAGGATTTGTGTGAGCCATCGGAAAGCTGAATTACTGGTGGCAAATCGTGGTTGAAGATGCGGATCAACGCTGTTCCGACGAGCGGGCCGGGAATGGAGAGGGCCATGACGATCACGACTATTGCGACGGTTGCTGCCCAACCGCCTCGATGTGCTCGCCAAGCGAGCGGCAGCGCGACAAGCAAAGCCAGTGTGGCCGCGCCGAGAGCCACTTCGATCGTTCCGAGGAATTCACGGGAAAAATGGACGGGTACGTTGGCAACTTGAACCAGGCAGGCAGCCAGCGACCACGAGCGAATGCGTTCATTGCCGTCATTCAGGACTACAAAGCCGGCTTTGGAAATCAGACTGGTAATCGGTAGCCCAATCAGGAGCAGTACGAGCATCCATGTGAATGCGCTAACCAGCGGTCGCCACCGGCCGGCGTTGAAGACGAGCGAGTTTGGCATGGCTGTCAAAACTCGCCGGCTAAGCAGTCGTGAAACCATCCAGAGCGTGAGAGCCGTGATGCCAGCCAATCCCAAGACGCCGGGCAATACGGCGAACACAGCAACGCTCGTATCTTGGGAGGCCAGACGCATGTAGAACCACTCGGTGTACGTCCATTCGCCAGGGTTGATCAGGTAAATGTTCGTCACAGTTATGTCGGAGATCGTGCTGACGGCGGTCCAGATTGCTGCAGCGGAAATGAAGGGTAGAAGTTGCGGCAAAGTGATTCGCCATATCACTTGGCGAGGTGGAATAACCAACAACGCCGCTTCTTCCTGGGCTGGATCAACCTGTAAAAGTCCAATGCCAACCAGCAGCGTCACCCACGGAATAGCCGCGAGGCCGTGGATGAAAATCGCGCCGCGCATGCCGCTCAAGAATGGCTGGGCTAGCGAGCCGGTGATAAATGTGAACCAGCCGAGCTTGCCGAAGGCGGCATCCCAGGCAGAAAGCTGGATGTAGAGCGGGAGAAAGAGCAGGAGGCCGAGGCAGGCGATGCCTAGGCGGCGGCCGGGTAGGTTGAACCTCGCGAGAAGCAATGCCAGTGATACGCCGATCGGCAGGGCGATGGCGAGAGCGCCCAAGGCGAGCAGAGCTGAATTGAGCAGCGACGTCATAGGACTGAGTACTCAGTACCAAGTACAGAGTACTCTAATGTCGCAGATTATTTGCGGCGGCTGGCGATTTCTTCTTTGACGGGTTCTTCGGTGAAGCGGGCCAGATACTGCATGTGGCTGTCGTTTCCGCTGAAGCCAAAAACTTCCTGATCGATGTCCATCTGCTTGTGGATGAGCCGGCCCGCGTCGATATCGAACTTGATTGTGCCTTTTTGCAGCCGTTGAACGAGTTGCGATTGGAGCTTGGGGTCATTAATGGGCGTCAACACGGTTGTGGCCACGGCAATGGTGGCGACGCCCGACTCGATTTTTTCCAACTTGTATTGCTGCTGTGTTTGAATCTTCTTCACCGTGCCATCCTCCAGGGGCATTTTCAGCTCGTCAGGAATTGACCAAGTGGCACCGGCTTTTACCGGTTGCTTGTCGGCCGGGGGGAACGGAACGGTCAGATCGCCGATGCCGGGGTTGTATTGAGGCTGGTTGTTGGTGCGGGAAAGAATACGGCCTTGCGGATCGATTTTGATCGTAGCCAGCACTTTGCCGACCGAAGCGGCTACAGGCACAAATTCGGGAGGAGGGGATTTGTCGGTAGCGCTGTCGAAATGAACTTCCGCGCGTCCCTCGACGCTGTTCCACATTTCGACGCGCTCGACCGTATTGTCAAACGTGATGTTGCCCGCTGCATCGACTTCGCGAATATTCCAGGCTCTTGTGGAAATGGTGCGTGACTTCGTGCTTTGCGCCACGCCCTTGATCTTGGTATCGACAGTGGCGAGGTGAACAACTTTGGTCCGCACGACTTCGCCCGGCTGAAAGCGATAGCCCATACGATGGGTCGGTGCGACGCGGTCCTTGGCTTTTTCCAATTCGGCAAGGACGTTTTTGCCCTTTTCCTCGGTTGCTTTACCCTCGGAGGCAGGCTTGTCGTCGTTTTCGTAGCCACGGGCAACGAGCACGCAGGCGGAGAACAAACTGAGCACGATACCGAGCGCCAAAACCGTGGCGAAATCCAAGCGGGTCTTCATGCTTCGCATCCTTGCGCCTTGAGCGAGTCAACACGGGCAATTGCGGGATTGCCCAGGCAACCATGTATTACGAATCGCGTTCCATCTTAATTAAATTTCCGGCCCAGCCGAGTTTCTCGCGGAGTGTGTGATAGTAACTGTGTCCGCGGGCTTCGATCATTTTGAAGGTCGGTTTGGCACGGACAACTCGCACCTGATCGTTGGGTTTGAGTTGCCAGACGGGACGACCATCAACCACGACCATCGTTCCTTCATTCGGCTGCGGCACAACCACCTCATACACGCGATCAGCCGTATCGACGACGGGTCGGACGGTGAGCGTGTGCGGGGCTATGGGGCAAATCACGAACGCGGGAAGCGTCTTCCGCAGGATCGGTCCGCCAGCCGAGAGGCTATGCGCAGTCGAACCAACAGGCGTGCTAATGATTAGGCCATCGCAAGCATAAGTTGTGGCTAATTCTGCGTCAACGTAAAGATCAGCGTTGAGAATTGAGAATGGGGCACCTGTGAGAATCGCGACTTCGTTGAGGCCGAGTGTCTCGACGACTGGTGCGCCATCGCTAAAGATCGTGCAGCGGAACATCAGGTGTTCCACCACTCGGCACTCACCGCGGGCAACTTCGGGCAGAACGCGAGGAAAGTCGGCTGGCGACACGCTAGCTAAAAACCCCAACTTGCCCAGATTCACGCCAAGAATCGGCACTTGGTTTTCCTGCATTTGCAGGGCGGCCCGCAGGATGGAGCCGTCACCGCCGAGAACGACGGCCAAATCAGCATTTGCTGCACTCAAATCGCGTATGTACTGAAGATCCTCCAGTACGACGTTGACGTTTTGGTCGATGAGGGGCCGCATGCGGGCCGCTTCGTCGCGCAGATTGGGGCGGTCGCCGGAGCCGAGCAAAAGCGCGCGGGGCAGGCCTTTGGCATTAGCCCAAGGCACTGGGACGAGAGGCGGTGGAGACATGCGTTGGCCCGAGGAATTGTTCAAGCGAACGTCATCTTACTTTAGTTTTCCGCGCTGTGCCCACTGGATTCTTTAAGAAGTGGCCGGCTGCGACGGACGATTGGCGGGCAAGCGTCAGCCAATCGACGGGCGTATCGAAGTCGGCGGCATTGTGCGCCAATTGGGTAAGGATAGGCGGGATACAACGCATTTCGAGTTCCGCGCGATTGCCGCTTTGGGCAGGATCTCGCGTTTTCGGAGGTAAAATGTTATTGAGTACGATCCCGGCGATGGGCAACGACTGCGGGCGAGCGGCGGCCGCGATGAGCGTGAGGAGCGCACTATTGATCGCACCAATGCGGTTGGGAACGACCACGATCAGGGGAAAGCCAAAATCGGCAGCAAGATCGGCGACATACTCGTGATCACCAAGCGGCGACATGAGCCCACCGGCACCTTCGACGATGACGGTATCGCTACGCTGGGTCCAATGTTCCAGCCCGGCACGGAGTAAACCGGAATTGAGCTGTTTTTTTTCTTGACGGGCGGCCAGATGCGGGGCTAGCGGTGCGGCAAACCGCTGCGGGCAGACGGCCTTGAGGCTGCTGGGACGGCCGGCGGCATCCCAGAGGGCGACGGCGTCGTCGGAAACCAACGCGCGGGCAACTCGGCGACAGCCGCTGGCGGCGGGTTTGTACACGCCGACCTTCACGCCAGCGCGAACCAAGGCGGCGGCGATGCGCGAGGCGACAAACGTCTTGCCGACGCTCGTATCGGTGCCGACAACGAATAAGCCGGGACATGTTTGTTTGCGTTTCATCAGGCGGATTTGAGCAGATGGGAACGGAGGGAGCAAAGCTGGGGTGGGACTTGGGGTGTCGAGGGGGAGCCTGCGTGCCTCAATCGCGAGGTCATATTGCATTTTCCGAATCAAAGCCGTAGAACATCCGCAGTGGCCTGTCAGGCGGCCGAAGGGAAATCGCGCGATTTAACCTGTTGCCACACTGACTATTTCACTGTTGCCTCCGCAAGTGCGCTGTCGCTGCTGCAAGCGTTCATGACCGTTCTCGACGTCGAAAAATTACTCGCTCCGGTGTCACCCGATTCGCCTTGCGGCGAGAATCTGGAGTATGACGCTGACTATGCCGCGATGGAGCAGGCGGCAGCGGGCAAGCCCGATCAACAGTTTGGCACGACGGTTATTCCCGGCGAAGAGCCTAACTGGACTGAAGTCAAAAGCCTGGCCGTGGGGCTAATGGCGCGAACTAAAGATTTGCGAGTTGCCTTGAATTTGGCGCGAAGTTGTGCGTGGACGAACGGCTTGGCGGGGCTGGCTGACGGTTTGGCCATCATGAACGGACTCGTCGGCACGTATTGGCAGGACGTGCATCCCCGGCTCGATCCGGACGACGGGAACGATCCGACATTTCGGTTGAATGCCATCGCCAGCCTGTGCGATCCAGGCACGACGTTGAGAGCCGTGCAGGGGGCAACGCTGGTTTCTTCGCGTGGAATGGGGAAGTTTTCGTATCGCGATGTGTTGGTTGCCGCTGGCGAATTGCCACCGCTGACCGGTGCTCCCAAGGTCGAGCAATCGTCGATCGATGGAGCGTTTGCCGATGGCAACCCGACGGAATTGATCGCCACAGGCAGGGTGGCCAAAGCAGCGTACGAACACCTTCGTGAACTGGACAAGGCATTGGGAGAGAAAGTGGGCGTGGCGAGCGCTCCGCCCCTCGATCCGTTGGTCGATGTGCTCAAGGGAATTAACCGTCTATTTCAGCAAAAGCTGGCATCACGCGGCTTGAGCTTGGAAGAGGAACAGGCAGTAGAAGCGGAAGAACCCGCTGCTGCCAATAACGAGGATGCCGTGGAAAGTGGCAAGGCGGAACCTGCGGCTGCCAACGGTCGCAAGGTTGTTGCGGCCCCAAGCCATACTGGTGATATTACCAGCCGCGAAGATGTAATCCGCGCGCTCGACAAAATCTGCGACTATTACAAACGGTACGAACCGTCGAGCCCGGTACCACTGTTCCTGAATCGCGCGAAAAGGCTCGCCTCGAAGAGCTTTTTGGAAATACTGCGCGACCTAACACCCGACGCATTAAATCAAGCGCTGGCCATCAGCGGCATCACGGATGGGGCCGCGGCTGTCGCCGAAGTGGACGCGAACGATATTTGACGGGAGTGGATTCCGTCGATGGGGCGGTTCGCCGTTCCAAGGATTGGAAGCAAGAGCCAGTGTTGACCATTACAGGACGCTAGTGAGGGCGTTCTGCACAGCGCCCTAAACAGCGCGAGGCTATGAGAGCCTAAATTTGACTACCAGAACGTAGAGGAGTGATTTCCGTGGCCAAAGCCAGCAGTCAGAAGTTCGTCGCCCGCAACCGAGCCCCACGCGTGCAAATCGAGTACGACGTGGAAGTTTATGGCTCGGAGAAAAAAGTTCAGCTTCCGTTCGTCATGGGCGTGATGGCCGACTTGTCGGGAAAGCCGGCTGAGGCGCTGCCCGCCGTGGCAGACCGCAAGTATCTCGAAATCGACGTGGACAATTTTGACGAACGGCTGAAGTCGATGAAGCCGCGCGTCGCGTTTCAGGTGCCCAACACGCTGACAGGCGAGGGGAATCTGAATGTGGATATTACGTTTGAGAGCATGGAAGACTTTTCGCCGGCGGCGGTGGCCCGCAAGGTCGAGTCGCTCAACAAGCTCTTGGAAACCCGCACGCAACTGTCCAACCTGTTGACCTACATGGACGGCAAGAGCGGGGCCGAGGATTTGATCGGCAAGGTGCTGAAGGATCCGACGCTGCTGCAAGCGTTGGCGTCGGCACCCAAGGCCCCGGACGAGGCGGCCAATAACTAGCGAGGAGTTCCGCCGATCGCGGAATCCTCATTTTCACCGTCCATTACGAACTTCCACAGCTCTTTAATCACCGGTCCAGAAACCAGGAATCGCAGCGAAAAAATCGCGACCATCTTCGACGCCGTTTGGTGTTTTGGGATCGGTTCCTAACTTATGACCACAACGCTTGAGTGCGAGGGAGAGATTGATATGTCCACTGGCGAAACACAACTGCAGTCGGCAGCGGCGCAAGGCGCCACCACCGAATTGAATGATTTTTCGAGCCTGCTGCAAAAAGAATTCAAACCGAAAAGCGATCGTGCCAAGGAAGCAGTCCAGCAAGCCGTGCAAACACTGGCCGAGCAAGCGCTGGCCGGCACTGTCACGATTTCCGACGATGCGATCAAGACGATCCAAGGAATCATCGCCGCGCTCGACAAGAAATTGACCGAGCAGGTGAATATGATCCTGCATCACACCGATTTTCAGCAACTCGAAGGCGCATGGCGCGGGCTGAGCTATCTCGTCAACAACACCGAAACCGACGAGCAGCTCAAGATTCGCGTGCTGAACATCTCGAAGAAGGATCTCGGCAAGACGCTGAAGAAATTCAAGGGCACGGCCTGGGATCAGAGCCCGATCTTCAAGAAGCTGTACGAAGAGGAATACGGCCAATTTGGCGGCGAGCCCTTTGGTTGCCTCGTGGGTGATTATCACTTCGACCACAGCCCGCCGGATGTCGAAATTTTGGGTGAAATGTCGAAGATTGCCGCGGCGGCGCATGCTCCTTTTCTTGCCGGTGGCTCGCCGACGCTGATGCAAATGTATTCGTGGCAGGAACTTAGCAACCCGCGCGATCTGACCAAGATTTTCCAGACGGCTGAGTACGCACCCTGGCGGTCGCTGCGGGAATCGGAAGATGCACGCTACCTGGGCCTAGCAATGCCGCGGTTCCTCTCGCGGCTGCCCTATGGAGCGAAGACCGACCCGGTGTCGGACTTCGATTTCGAAGAAGATGTGGAGGGCGCTGACCACAGTAAATACACGTGGGCCAACGCGGCCTATGCGATGGCGGTAAACGTCAATCGCAGCTTCAAGATGTACGGCTGGTGTACGCGAATTCGCGGCATCGAATCGGGAGGCGCGGTGGAAGGCTTGCCTTGCCACACGTTCCCGACCGACGACGGCGGCGTGGAAATGAAGTGCCCGACGGAGATCGCCATCTCTGATCGCCGCGAAGCTGAACTGGCCAAGAACGGCTTTATGCCACTGGTGCATCGTAAGAATTCCGACTTCGCAGCGTTTATTGGCGCTCAGTCGCTGCAGAAGCCGGCGGAATATGACGATCCGGATGCCACGGCCAACGCCAACCTGGCGGCCCGGCTGCCGTATTTGTTCGCGACCTGCCGATTTGCGCACTTTTTGAAGTGCATTGTCCGCGACAAAATCGGCTCGTTCAAGGAAAAGGACGAAATGGCCGCGTGGCTCAACAAGTGGATCTCGAACTACGTCGAACACAATCCCAAGCTGGCGTCGGAAGAAGACAAGGCCCGCCGTCCGCTGGCCGCTGCCGAAGTGCATCTGGAAGAGATCGAGGGAAACCCCGGCTACTACGCTTCCAAGTTCTTCCTGCGGCCGCATTATCAGTTGGAAGGATTGACCGTATCACTCCGGCTGGTTTCCAAGCTGCCCTCGGCCAAGGGCGGGAGCTAGTCGCTCCTCGTCCGTTCGTACAAAGTTCCTGCCGGGAGCAAGCTCGCTCCTGGCAGGCTAAATATCAACGGCGAAAGCCCCAAAACCGTGACCAGCTTGGTCCCGGCCAATACAATACCCGCGACAACTGGGTGTTGCATCGGAACCCAATCCGTGAGACTCTAACGTCGCCGTGAAACGGGCTGCAAAACAGTTGAATTAGTCTGCTGATTACTCTTGTATCTCAAAGGACTCGGAAATGATTCTGCTCAAGCTTGATGGTGTCGATGGCGACTCCACTATTCCTGGCTACGAGAAATGGATCTCATGCACCAGCGTAAGCTGGAATGTGGAACGAACATTTTCTGAAAGCGCGAAGGCCGGTACTCAAGACGTCAATTTGGGCGTCGCCGAAATTCCGCCGATCAGCATCAACAAATCGTTCGACACCTCCTCCGTTTATTTAATGCAGTCGGGCATCGCCGGCGGGGCTCTGGGCACCGAGGCGAAGATTCATTTCCTCGTCACGGGTGACCAAAAAACGAACCTCTACCTGGAGTTCAAGCTGTTCAATCCGATCGTGGCAAGCTGGAGCATCAGCGGCGACGAAGATGAGCGGCCGACCGAGGAAGTTTCGCTGTGGTACTGGAAGATTTGGATGCAGTACTACACATCGAAGGACGGTAAGTCCTACACTTCGGCCGGTGCCAAAGGTTGGGACCGCATCACCAACAAGGCCTGGAGCGGTTGATACGCCGTTTGGACAAGTGGCATTTTGGACAAGTGGCATTTAGCCGCCGGGAGGCAAATTTGGCCCCCGGCTGTGCTAGTCATTGGGTACGATCGTTGTTCGTGTAAGCGGACCGGGGCCATGATTGGTGCCGGGTAACATTATGGCCGAATCGTCTGCCGAACAACTGATAAGAGACGGCAAGCTCGATGAGGCGATGGCCGCTTTGTCGCAGCAAATTCGCGCCAATCCGGCGGATTCCAAGCTGCGCGTCTTTCTGTTTCAGCTTTTGTCCGTGCAAGGTCAGTGGGAGCGAGCGCTCACGCAGCTCAACCTGTCGGGCGAGATGGATGCCACGCATCTGGCGATGGTGCAAACCTATCGCGAGGCGATCGCTTGCGAAAAACTGCGGGAAGAAATCTTTGCCGGCAAGCGCTCTCCGCTCATTTTTGGTGAGCCGGATGAATGGGTCGCGTTGCTGATGCAAGCATTGGCCGCTCTCGCGCAAGGGAACACTTCGGCTGCGGCCGAACTGCGAGAAAAAGCGTTTGAAGCAGCGCCCGCCACGAGTGGGACGCTGGTTACGCCCGACGTTGACGCGACCACGCCACCCGCAGCCAACCCGAGCGAGCTTTTGGATCCTGCCAAGCAAGCCACGCGCGAGACACCGTTTGAGTGGCTGGCCGACGGGGATTCTCGGCTGGGGCCCGTGATCGAGGCCGTCGTCAACGGCCGCTATTACTGGATCCCTTTGCATCGAATCCAGCGGATTGATGTCGATCCTCCCGTGGATTTGCGCGATGTTGTGTGGATGCCGGTTCACTTCAAGTGGGTCAATGGCGGCGATACGGTGGGGCTGATTCCCACGCGGTACCCAGGCTCGGAAAAGCATGCCGACCCGCTCATTCGCCTCGCCCGGAAGACGGATTGGCAAGAACCGGCCCCTGGCGTCTTTGCCGGGCTAGGTCAACGAATGTTGGCGACCGACAGCGGCGAGTTTTCGCTCATGGACGTGCGACAAATTCGATTCAATGTGGAACCAGCAAAAGAGAGCGTTTAGGTAGTTACAGTTCATGGCTGAACTTACTCCTACAGAGCGTTTGCAGCCCTCGTTGCTCGATCGGCTGACGGACGAAGAGCCGGCCCAATCGCAAGAGGGCCGTAATCGCCGGGTGCTTTCGATTCAACGGCTGCGCGAAAGCGTGCTACGCGATGTGGGTTGGCTGCTCAACACCACCAATATGGCCGAGCACGATCTGGAAGAGCGGTACCCGGATGTAGCCAAATCGGTCGTTAATTTTGGCCTGCCCGATTTGGCAGGACTGACGGCGAGCGCCATCGACACGGGCGAGCTGGAATTGCTCGTCCGTCAGGCGATTATGCAATTTGAGCCGCGTATCTTGAAGGACACCCTCACCGTGCGGGCTCACGGGGCCGACGAAATGAACCATAACGCCCTGGTTTTCGAAATCGCCGGCGAGCTTTGGGCTCAGCCTGTCCCGCTCGAGCTGTTTTTGAAGACCGAGATCGATCTAGAAACCGGCGATTTCAAAATTAGTGAAGTTGCCAGGTAGTGAAAGCCATGCAGCCACAGTGAAAACTAACGCAGCGAAAACAAAGCAGCCAAAGCAAAGCTGTCTCGGAAGCGCGGGGCGGATTCGCTAAGATAGCGGCATGGATCCGCGAATACTCAAGTACTACAACCGCGAGCTGTCCCATCTGCGCGAGATGGGGGGCGAATTTGCCGCCGAGTTTCCTAAAATTGCCGGGCGGCTGTCGCTGGATTCTTTTGAGTGTGCCGATCCGTATGTCGAGCGGTTGCTGGAAGGGTTCGCGTTTTTGGCGGCCCGGTTGCAGATGCGGATGGACTCGGAATTTCCGCGGTTCACGCAGCACTTGATGGAGATGGTCTATCCGCACTATGTTTGCCCGACACCATCGATGGCCGTCGTGCAGATGCGGCCCGATTTGCGGGAAGGGGCGCTCGCGGCGGGATTCGTCGTGCCGCGCGGCAGCGCTCTGAAGGGCACTGTTGGCAAGGGAGAAGCAACCGCGTGCGAGTTCCGCACGGCACACGACGTGACGCTCTATCCGCTGGAGATCGTTGAAGCACAGTATTTCAGTCGCGATTCGACGGGTGTCGATTTGCCGAATGTTCCTGGTTTGAAAGCGGCGATTCGCATCCGCTTGAAGGCCACGGCCGGATTGATGATGTCGAAGCTGAAGCTCGATCGGCTGCCGTTGTTCATTCGCGGCACCGGCGAGCGGCCGATGCAGGTTTACGAGCAAATCATGGCGGGTGGACTGGGTATCGCCATGCGGCCGGTCACGCGGCCCGCGACTTGGCAAAAGGTGCTGCCGCGCGCCGCGATTCGGCCGCTGGGGTTTGGTGAGGACGAGGCGCTCCTGCCGTACGGTCCTCGTTCCTTTCAAGGCAATCGTCTGCTGGCCGAGTATTTTGCCTGCCATCAGCGATTTTCGTTCGCGGAGCTAACCGGGTTGTCGGCTGGGTTCGCGCCGCTGAATGAGCCGCTGATTGATATTTTCATTCTGCTGGATCGTTACGACTCGCAAATCGAAGGATTCGTCAGTGCGGAGACATTCGGTTTATTTTGCACGCCGGCGGCAAATCTGTTTCCACGCGTAGCCGATCGAATCCACCTGACCGATCATGCGAACGAGTACCACGTGGTGCCTGATCGCTCGCGACCGCTCGATTTTGAGGTGTATTCCGTCACGGAACTCACGGGCTATGGGGCGGACCTGGCCCAGGAGCAGCATTTTCAGCCGTTTTACGCGACCAGTGATTTGTCGGTCCATCATGAGGAGCGGGCGTATTTTGCCACGCTGCGTGCCGCGCGTGTGCTCTCGACCGCGCAGCGGCGGACCGGCCCGCGCTCCAGCTACATTGGCAGCGAGTTGTACGTTTCGCTCGTGGACGGCAACGAGGCCCCCTACCACCATGATTTGCAGCAGCTCGGGGTAAGGACGCTCTGCACCAATCGCGACCTCCCGCTACACATGCCGATCGGTAAGGGAACCACGGATTTTAGTTTGGAATCGGGCGCGCCGGTCGAGTCGATTCGCTGCCTGGCGGGTCCGACGCGTCCCAAGCCTAGCCCGATGTTTAGCGACGGAGATTTTGTGTGGCGGTTGGTGAACCATCTCACTCTCAACTATTTGTCGCTGGTCGATACCGATCAGCAGCAAGGCGCTAGCGCGATTCGCGATTTGCTGTCGTTGTATGGCGATACAGCCGATGCCCCCATTCGCAAACAGATCGAAGGGGTCCGCAACATCGCGACGAACACGATCACCAGGCGGATTCCCACGGCCGGGCCGATTACCTTTGGCCGCGGGCTGGAGATTCGCCTGACGATGGACGAAAGCGCGTTCGAGGGAACGGGCATTTTTCTGCTCGGCGCGGTGCTGGAGCAGTTTTTTGCGCGGTATGCGTCGATCAATTCCTTTACTGAAACTATTCTCCATAGCGTCGAACGTGGCGAGGTGATGCGATGGCCGACTCGGATCGGGAGGCGGCAGGTCGCGTAGCTTTTTTCGCCGCGCTGGCTGATCGCCCCTACGAATTCGATTTTTATCAAGCCCTCCGGCGGCTCGACTCGCTGTTTCGCGAGCTTCCGCGGCTGGGGCGTTCGCGCCGTCCCGCGGATGATGCGGTGCGGCTGTGCCAGGAGCCGTCGCTGGCGTTTGCTCCCTCGACGCTGCTTCGGTGCGCGCCTTCCAAGGGTGTCAAGCAGCCGCGAGTTTCGGTTGCCTTTGGCGGGCTGTTCGGTTCGCAAGGGCCACTGCCGCTGCATTTGACGGAGTATGCCCGCGACCGGATCATCA
Organism: Anatilimnocola sp.; assembly: GCA_031394445.1. Classification (GTDB taxonomy): domain Bacteria; phylum Planctomycetota; class Planctomycetia; order Pirellulales; family Pirellulaceae; genus CAYLLN01. The sequence goes on along the minus strand of JANNTN010000028.1, from coordinate 1,050 downwards.
ATTCGGCCGATCCCACGTTTGCCCGCTTTCTCGATATTTTTCACCACCGGATGCTATCGCTGGTGTATCGGTCCTGGGCGGATGCTCAGCCGACGGTGCAATTTGACCGGCCAGAGTCCGACCGCTTTTCGGCATACGTAGGGTCGTTGTGCGGCGTGGGCAACCCCAGCCTGCAAAATCGCGACGCGATGCCGGACCTGGCCAAGCTGTTCTTTTCGGGACGGCTGGCTTGCCACGCCCGCAACGCCGAAGGCTTGCAGGCCATGCTCACCGAATTCTTCCGACTGCCGATGCGGCTGGTTGAATTTGTCGGCCGGTGGCTGCGTGTGCCGGATGATTGCCGCTGCGTGCTGGCCGGAGATGGCGGTGAAGCACTGGCTGATCCTCTGCGCGTGGGCCTGGGTGCGGCACGGCCGAAGTATGAGCAGCAGACGCTCGGCATGGCTCAACTGGGAGTTTCGGCGACGATCGGCGAGTTTGTGTGGGATTGTCAAACGAAATTTCGCATCGTCGCCGGGCCGATGACCCTAGCCGACTATCAGCGGCTGTTGCCGGGTGGCACCAGCCTGGAGCGGCTGAAGGCGATTGTTAAAAATTACTCCGGTTTGGAGCTGGATTGGGACATCCATTTGCTGCTGGAGCAAGAGGAAGTTCCGGAGACACATTTGGGGTCGATGGGGCAACTCGGCTGGACCACTTGGCTGGTGAGCGAGCGGCCCGAGCGGGACGCGGATGACCTCGTGCTCACACCGCAAGCCGCATGACGTGTACAACATAACGAATCCAAGGATCGCTTTTCGTAAGGAGAATCTCGGTGGCTGAAATTAGTCGTGTCGCGTTGTTTGGCAAACTCAATAGCGTGGCTTACCGGGCGATCGAGGCAGCCACTGTGTTTTGCAAGATGCGGGGCAATCCGTATGTGGAGCTCGTGCATTGGCTGCATCAAATTCTGCAATTGCAGGACAGCGACATCCACCGCATCGTTAAGCACTACGGTATCGACGCGGCTCGGCTGGTGAAGGATATGGTCGAAAACCTCGACCGCCTTCC
>JANNTN010000014.1:0-2002 GCA_031394445.1 Anatilimnocola sp. | reverse complement strand
GGGGTGAAAACGGCAACGAGCCTCTGAGACATCGAAAAATCCTCCGTGAGTTTGGTGCTCCACGAAGGAATCAAAGCAACGGCCCTTGCCTAAGACCAGACCCTTGCAATAGTGCCGGAAGATTAGATGCGATTGCCGTGGCACCGGTGATGCCGAGTTGCTGGGCCACATCGCCAGTCAGCGGGCCGACTTGCAGGCCGAACTTGTTGAACTTCGTGCTGCTTTCCGCTTCAGCCGGCTCATCGGCCGGACGAACGGTCCGCTCGCCATAGTTATCGGGAGCTTCCTTGAGCGTGACGTGCAACTCTTGGCGCTTGCCATCGCGAAGGACGACCACGGGCTGCGAGGTGCCGATCGGCGAACGGCTGGCGATCGCTTGCAAGTTGCGCGGGCTGTTGATCTTCGCACCGGCGAACTCGACGATCACGTCTTGCGGCTGAACACCGGCTTTCGCGGCCGGGGAATTGGCCTGAACGTCGGTCACCAGGGCACCGTGCGACGAGGGGACATTCAGTTGACCGGCCAGGTCTTGGTCCATGCCTTGAATGCCGATGCCGAGATAAGCCCGATGCACCTTGCCTTCGCTGACAAGCTGCGAGCTAACCCATTTGGCAACGTTCACCGGAATGGAAAAGCCGATGCCCTGGAATCCGCCGCTCGACGAGCTGATGGCCGTGTTGATGCCAATCACTTCACCTTTGAGGTTCACGAGCGGACCACCGCTGTTGCCGGGATTGATGGCCGCGTCGGTCTGAATGAACTCATCGTATTTGGTGATGCCAACCGCACGACCGGTGGCGCTCACGATGCCAGTTGTGACTGTGTTTTCCAGGCCAAAGGGCTGACCCACGGCGATTACCCAATCACCGATGCGGAGGTGATCGCTGTTGCCAAGTGTCGCGGCCGGCAAAGAGGTCGCCTTGATGCGAACGACCGCCAAATCGGTATTCGGATCGGTCTTCACGTCCGTCGCCACGAACTCCCGCCCATCGTGCAGGCGAACGGTGATTTTGCCGCCACCTTGCACGACGTGGTTGTTCGTCAAAATGACGCCAGCCGAATCGATAATGACGCCCGAGCCGGAGCTTTGCCGCGGACCTTGCGGTCCCTGCGGCGATTCGAACTGGCCGCCTTCGGGCATTTCTTCAAAGAACTTGCGGAGCAACGGGTCGAGCTCGCCAAAGCCGCGGGGGCCTTGCTCGCCAAAACCCTTCGGCAGTTGCGGCCGCTGGCCACGCGGTGCCTTTGCATCGTTCTTCGCGTCATTCCTGGATAAGCGCGGCTGAACCTCGTTGCGAATGGAAACGACGGCGGGCATCACTCTGTCCGCCGAGTTGCGGAATGCGTCCGAGAGGGCATTCGCGTGGCTCATCGCCTCAGCCGGCGGGGCCGGGGAAGCGGGGATTTGTGCGATCGTCTGTCCCGTGGGATAGAAAAAGTAACCGCCGCCCGCTAGCGATAGCGTGACAGCCAGCACCCAGGCAAGTCGTGAAGTTCGAAATCGCTGCATCGTTGTCATGAAGAAATTTCCTCCTGGTATGAAACCTCTGTTCGTCGTCAATACTCGTCGTCAATATTCGGATAAGGAACCGCATCAACCGGCGCTAACAATCCTATACGTGTCGGCGATACGGCCTGGTTCGCGATGTTCGCCGAATCATTTCCGATTTTGCAAAACTGCTTGCCTCGCAATGAGTTAGGAAAACATCGCGAATTGGCAAGCTTCGCCGGCCATCTGCCGTTCGCCCCCAAGTGCAAAAATGGCAAGCAATCGACCCAGCTAGCGAACAATGCAGACACCGTGCCAATTTCCGAGTCGGATATTAGGTTTTGGCTGGCCGTAGCTTGTAAGCCGTGCCGTGGCACGGCAATCGCATCTAATCTTCCGGCACTATTGCAAGGGTCTGGTCTTAGGCAAGGGCCGTTGCTTTGATTCCTTCGTGGAGCACCAAACTCACGGAGGATTTTTCGATGTCTCAGAGGCTCGTTGCCGTTTTCACCC
>JANNTN010000909.1:0-11240 GCA_031394445.1 Anatilimnocola sp. | reverse complement strand
ATCCCCCCTCCCTCCCGGCTGGACAATGTTTCGATTCGCTGTGCCTATTTTCGTCGCTGCTCTCCTCTGTGCTTGCTCATTGTGTCGAGCCGCGGAGCCGGCGGGCGCGAAGGTCGATTTCAATCGGGAGATTCGGCCGATCCTTTCGAACCAGTGTGCGAAGTGCCACGGGCCGGACCCGAATGAACGCAAAGGGGGAACGGTTGGGTTGCGGCTGGATGTGCGGGAGGATGCGATTGCCGATTTGGGCGGATACGCGGCGATTGTGCCGGGACAGCCGGGGAAGAGCGAGTTGATTAAACGGGTTCTTTCGACGGACGACAGTGAGCACATGCCGCCGAAGGGGAGCGGCAAGCAGATCACGCCGCGGGAGATTGAGCTGCTCAAGCGGTGGATCGAGCAGGGAGCCGAGTATGCCCAGCATTGGTCGTATGTGAAGCCCGTGCGGCCGGCGGTGCCGGAAATGCAGAATGCCGAATTCAGAATTCAGAATCCGATCGATGCGTTCGTGGCCGCCAAGCTGAAAGAAAATGGACTGGGGCAATCGCCGGAGGCGGATCGGTTTGCTGTGCTGCGGCGCGTGGCGCTCGATTTGACGGGGTTGCCGCCGACGGATGCGGAGCTGCGGCTGATTGACGGTGGGAAAGATTGGTACGAGGAGTATGTTGATAAATTGCTCGAGTCGCCCCGCTACGGGGAGCATTGGGCGCATGCGTGGTTGGATTTGGCCCGGTATGCGGATTCGTCGGGGTATGCGGACGATCCGCCGCGAACGATTTGGCCGTATCGCGATTATGTGATTCGGTCGCTGAACGCGAATAAGCCGCTGGATGTTTTTACGATTGAGCAGCTTGCCGGTGATTTGATCGAGAAGCCGACGGAGGAGCAACTCACGGCGACGGCGTTTCATCGCAACACACTGACGAACAATGAGGGGGGCACGCAGGACGAGGAGTTTCGGAATGTCGCCGTCGTCGATCGCGTGAATACGACGATGGCGGTGTGGATGGGGACGACGATGGCTTGTGCCCAGTGCCACAGCCACAAATTCGACCCAATCACGCAGCAAGAGTATTTTCAGTTCCTAGCTTTCTTCGACAACACCGAGGACGCTGACAAGAAAGATGAGAGCCCGATTCTCTCGCAGTTCACGAAGGAGCAAGAGCGGCAGAAGGGAACGTGGCAGGCGGAGATTAAGAAGCTGGAGGCGGATCTGGCGAAGGAGACGCCGGAATTGCTCGCCGGACAGAAGCAGTGGGAGGAAGAGTTTCCGAGCGAGGAGGTCGAGTTGCTCGTCACGCCGGATTCTGTGTTGAAAATTCTGAGCACGGCGGTAGCGGAGCGGAGCGAAGCGCAGCAGGCCGAGTTGCAGAAGCACTACTTGGCGGTTGCACCGGCGCGGCGGCCGCAGCGCAAGCGGCTGGCAGACGTGAAGAAGCAACTGGTCGATATAAAGCCCGCCTCGACCGTGCCGATCATGCGAGAGTTGGGCGAAGGGAAGCGGCGCGTGACGAAGCTGCAATACCGTGGCAACTATCTCGATTTGGGTGATGAAGTGACGCCGGGGACGCCGGGATGTTTTCCGGCGCTGCCCGCCGAAGCGAAGGTTGACCGCATGGCGCTGGCACAATGGCTCATGGAAGAGAGCAACCCGCTGACGGCGCGGGTGTTTGCGAATCGGTTTTGGGAGCAGATTTTTGGCATAGGATTGGTGCCCACGAGCGAGGAGTTCGGTTCGCAAGGTGAATTGCCGTCGCATCCGGAGCTGCTGGATTGGCTGGCGACGGAATTAATTCGGCTGAAGTGGGATCAAAAGGCGTTTCTGAAGCTGCTGGTTACTTCGGCCACGTATCGGCAGTCGTCGAAAGTGACGCCGGAGATGGTGTCGCGCGATCCCGACAATCGCCTGCTCGCGCGGGGGCCGCGGGTGAGACTGTCAGCGGAAACGGTGCGGGACCAGACGCTGGCTATCGCCGGTTTGCTGAGCGCGAAGATGTTTGGCCCGCCGGTGAAGCCGCCGCAGCCGACGCTGGGGCTGAATGCAGCGTTTGGCAGCGCGGTGGATTGGCAGGCGAGCACGGGAGACGATAAATTTCGCCGGGCGCTGTACACGACTTGGCGGCGCTCGAATCCGTACCCGTCGATGGCAACCTTTGATGCGCCCAATCGCGAGGTATGCACGCTGCGGCGCGACCGGACGAATACGCCGCTGCAGGCATTGGTGACGTTGAACGATCCGGTGTATCTCGAAGCGGCCCAGGCGCTGGCGCGGCGGATTGCGGTCGGCGGGACGGATCCTGAGCAGCGCGTGGCGTTCGCGTTTCGAGCGTGCTTATCACGGCCGCCGAGCGCGGTGGAGACAGCTCGGATTGTGAAACTGTATGAGCAGTCGCTGGTCGATTTTTTGAATGATGACGACGCGGCGAAGAAGATGGCGACCGAGCCGCTGGGGGCAGCGCCCGAGGGGGCGAATGTTGTGGAGTTGGCGGCGTGGACTGTTGTCTCCAACGTCCTCCTCAACCTCGACGAAATGTTTATGAAGAGGTAGTGATGCACCCACAATTTCAACGACTTGAACACCTGACCCGCCGGCACTTTTTGCAGCAGAGCCAACTGGGGCTAGGGGCGATTGCGCTGTCGTCGCTGTTGGCGAGCGATTGCCCGGCGGCGCTGCCGACGGTGGTGAATCCGCTGTCGCCGAAGCTGCCGCATTTTGCGGGGAAGGCGAAGCAGGTGATTTATCTGCACATGACGGGTTCGCCGCCGAACTTGGACATGTGGGACTATAAGCCGGAGTTGGTGAAGCGGGACGGCGAGGATTGCCCGGATACGTTTTTGAAAGGGCGGACGTTTGCGTTCACGACGGGGGTGCCAAAGCTGCTCGGCACGCCGCGAAAATTTGCTCAATATGGCGAGGGCGGCCAGTGGATGAGCGATGCGGTGCCGCATTTTCATGACGTTGCCGACGAAATGTGCATGGTGCATTCCATGTACACCGAGCAGTTCAATCACGCGCCGGCGGAGTTGCTCATCTATACCGGCTCGCCGCGGTCGGGCCGGCCGGCGATGGGGGCGTGGCTGACGTACGGCCTGGGGAGCGAGAACGAGGATTTGCCGGGCTATGTGGTGCTAATCAGCAGCGGCGTGCAGCCCAATGGCGGGAAGAACAGCTTTGGCAGCGGATTTTTGCCGTCGGTTTTTCAGGGCGTGCAGTGCCGCAGCAAAGGCGACCCCGTGCTGTTCGCGTCGGACCCGCCGGGGATGGATCGCAACTTGCGGCGAAAGAGCCTCGATGCGCTCCGCGATCTGAATGAGTTGCAGGCGCAGGAGCTAGGCCATCCCGAAACGGCAACGCGGATCGCTCAGTATGAGCTGGCTTATCGGATGCAAGTGTCGGTGCCGGAGGTGATGGATATTACGCGGGAGTCGAAGGAGACGCTGGAGGCGTATGGGGCTCAGCCGGGGCAATCGAGCCTGGCGAACAACTGCTTGCTGGCCCGCCGGCTCGTCGAGCAAGGGGTGCGGTTCGTGCAGCTCTTCGACTGGGGCTGGGATTTTCACGGGACGGGGCCCGATCAGGATATTCGCGACGGGCTGACGAAGAAGTGCAAGACGATGGACCAGCCGATTGCGGCGCTCATTAAAGATTTGAAGCAGCGCGGGCTATTGGATTCGACGCTAATCATTTGGGGTGGGGAATTCGGACGGACGCCGTTTCGCGAAGGCCGCACGAGCAAGGGCAATGTGCTGGGGCGCGACCACTATCCCGATTGCTTCACGATGTGGATGGCCGGCGGCGGCTCACGCGGCGGCTACAGCCACGGCGAGACGGACGAATTGGGTTTTGGAGTGACGAAGGACAAGACGCATATCCACGATTTGCAGGCGACAATTATGCATTTGCTCGGGTTCGATCACACGAAGCTCACACATCGCTTTCAAGGCCGCGATTATCGGCTGACGGACGTGCATGGGCGGGTGGTGAAGGAATTGCTGGCGTGAGGCTGAGCCAATTAGTTCAGGGGCGCAATTCATTCAGGGAGAAGTCGCCGCGGCCCGAATAAATGGTTAGACTGGCGACGGTTAAAAAAAGCCTTGGATGCCCACAGCGATATCCAACACTATGCTATCCAACACGATGCGAAATCCGATGCTAATTCACCCGCCGCAAGTTTCCCGCCGGGCCATGCTCGTGGCTTCGGGAGTGGGCTTTGCGGGCCTGTCGTTTGGCCGGCCAGGGGCGTTGCCCGCAGCGGTGACTCCAGCCAAGGCGAAGGCCAAATCGACCATTCTTTTTTTCCTGTGCGGCGGCGCGTCCCATCTAGATATGTGGGACATGAAGCCGAACGCGCCGGAGGATTATCGCGGCCCGTTTCAGCCGATTGCCACATCGGCCCCGGGTGTGATGCTGAGCGAGCATTTGCCACTGCTGGCCAAACAAGCGCATCATCTGGCACTCGTCAATTCGGTCGGGGCGACCGTCAACACCAACGATCATCACGCGGGGTATTACTACAACCTCACGGGGCATGTGCCCGATCCGACATTCTTGTCGCAGGGCAATAACCGCACGCCCTACGCCGACGATTGGCCGTATATGGGAAGCGTGGTGGCGGCGCGGCGGCCGCCGCATCGGAATTTGCCGAATGCCATCACGTTGCCGCATAAGCCGAGCAAGGCTCCGTACACACGGCCGGGGCAATTTGCCGCGCGGCTGGGATTGGAACACGATCCGCTGTATATCGAGGGGACCAGGGAGGAGCCGCTGAAGTTTCGCGCGCCGGCGCTAACGCTAGAAGGTGACGCAACGCCCGAGCGGCTGGTTTCCCGCAACGAATTGCTCAGCACGATCGACACAGCTAAACGCGATTTTGAAACCGTCGCATCGTCGCGCACGTGGGAACGCCAACACGATCGGGCGCTCAAGCTGTTGCTTTCCGCTGGCACCACGCAGGCCTTCGATGTGGCCAGCGAGCCACTGGCGATGCGGGAGCGATACGGCCAAACGGTAAACGGCATGAGTCTGCTGCTCGCGCGGCGGTTGGTGGAGGCGGAGGTGCCGTTCATCACGGTGTTTTGGAAAGAGGATGACTCGACCGCCAAAAAGTGCGCCAGCGCTGGCGGCTGGGACACGCACGCCAACAACTTCGCGTGCCTCAAGGACGATCTGCTGCCCGAGTTCGATCGCGGCTACTCGGCGCTGATCGAAGATTTGGCGCAGCGGGGGCTGTTGGATCAGACGCTCGTGCTGGTGACGAGCGAAATGGGGCGCAAGCCAAAAATTGGCGACCCTCGGTCGGGCGGCAAGACGGGCGCGGGGCGCGATCACTGGACGCATTGTTTGACGGACGTCCTGGCCGGCGGCGGAATCTGCGGTGGGCAGACCTATGGGGCCAGCGATGCCCGTGGCGAATACCCGGCTGACAAACCGCTTACGCCCGCCGACGTGACGAAGACCGTCTATCACGCGATGGGCATCGACAACTTGGAAGCCACCGATCCGCAGGGCCGCCCTTATAATTTACTGGCGGAAGGAGAGCCGATTGTCTCGCTGTTTTGAGGTAATTTGCTGCGCGGCGGCCGTGCTGATGCTCGTGGGCGCTGTCGGTCGCGCTGAGGACTGGCCGCAATTCCGCGGGCCGAATTGTTCGGGCATCTCAACATCGAGTCAGAAGCTGCCCACGGAATTTTCCGCGACTAAAAACGTCCGCTGGTCGGCGACGCTGGGGGATGGAATCGGCAGCCCGGTGGTGGCGGCCGGCAGGGTTTTTGTCAGTGCAATGACGGGGGAGGAAACCGTCAGCCTGTTTGCTTTCGATGCCGCGAGCGGGAAAAAACTGTGGCAGCGCGATTGGCCGACGGGACCGCTGGCGGAAATTCACAAGACGAACAGCCACGCCAGCACGACGCCCGCCGCGGATGCCGAACGCGTCTATTTCTATTTCAGCACGTTGGGCCTGATGACGGTCGATGCGGTTACGGGGCGGGATGCATGGCATCAAAAACTGCCGACGCCGTTTTTTGTGTTTAAGTGGGGACCGGGCATGTCGCCGGTGTTGTATCGCGATCTGGTACTGATGTGCCAGGACGACGATCTGTTTCCCGCGATCAACGCTTTCGACAAAGCAACCGGCAAGCTGAAATGGCGGGACGACCGGCTCGACATGGCGGTGAACTATTCGCATCCGATCGTGTGCAGCGCTAATGGCCGTGACGACATTGTTATCGCAGGCACGGGCCTATTGATCGGCTACGATCCCGATACGGGGAAGCGCAGGTGGCGGGCGAAGGTGCTGCTCCGCAACACCAAGACGACGCCGGTCGCCGTGGACGGCGTGATCTATGTTTCCGCCCAAAGCGGCGGCATCGCCAATCAGTGGATCGTGTCGGTCGATCGGGCCACCACCGGCAATCAAGACAACAAGCTGGATAAGGCCGAGGTTCAGGCGTTCGTGGGCAAGCAGAAAGTGCCCGAGGAGTTTTTTACCCGGACGTTTGGCCGCGGCGACGTCAACGGCGACGGTGTGCTGGAAGGCCGCGAATTGGACAAAGCATTTTTGCATCCCGACAATTTTGCCGGCGTCGATTTCACGGTGACCGGCGAGAACGCCGCCGAGCAAATGATCGCGGCGGTGCGCGGAGGGGGCGAAGGGGATGTTTCGGAGTCGCATTTGCTGTGGAAGCACAAGACGCGTTACACCGACCACATCGTTTCGCCGCTGGTGGCCGACGGGCGGATGCTGCTGCTGAAAGAAGGGGGCATTACGACGGTGTTCGATAGCAGCGCCGGTAAGTCACTGCGCGGGGCCGTGCGCGTGGGGGCGGGCGGTTCTTATTTTGCCTCGCCGGTGCTAGGAGACGGCAAAATCTATCTGGCGGGCGAAAATGGCACGGTCGTCGTTTTGAAGAACTCTGCCCAATATGAGGAACTGGCCAGCAACGACATCGGAGAGAGCATTTTGGCGACTCCCGCCATTGCCGACGGCTGCCTCTTTATTCGTACCCGCACCCGGCTGATGTGCGTCGCGGCTGCAGCGGGTAAGTAACCATCAGAGTTTCAGCGCAAGTCGTTGCCTGAAAGTATCTTGCGATTTAGGGCCTGGGTTCCTCACATGGCCAGTTTGCGGCCGGCGAATCGTTACATCCAACCGATCTGTAAAACTCCCGTGAAATCGTAAAAGTCCCTGTTAACGGCAAGCATTTGACCTTTCCACGCTTTCAGTTGCGGCTATGATTGGAAACTAGGAGCGTTGGCTGCCAATTGGATTTGGCGGTATTGGGCCACGATCGGCCAAAGAACGGGAATGGAAGCTCTCCCGCCTTTCCGGCTCGCAGCCTTTGTGCGGCAGTTTCCGGACTCTCAAACTGCCTCGGCGTTGCTTTGTGTAAGCACGTGCGGCGGGTGATTGAGGAGGCATAAACGCCAGCCAGACTTGCGATTAAGTCGAAAGTCTGTGCGGGTAAGTGGATTCGGTACGTTTTTTGTTGTAATCGGGCACGGCAGGGAATTCCTGCCGGGCGAGGCGCGTCTTACAGAATTAGATGCCCGACGGAATATTTTCCAGGTGTTTCATGGACCTTAGTAAAGTTCGCAATTTCGGCATTTCGGCGCACATCGATTCGGGCAAGACGACCCTTAGCGAGCGCATCCTGTATTACTCGGGGCGCATCCACAAGATCGAAGAGGTCAAAGGCGGGGGTGACGGCGCGACCATGGATCACATGGAGCTGGAAAAGGAGCGTGGGATTACGATTACCAGCGCCGCCACGCACCTGCACTGGAAGGGTCCGTTCAAGGACGAGAACGGCGAGCTCAGCGACACGCACATGAATTTGATTGACACGCCCGGCCACGTCGATTTTACGATCGAGGTGGAGCGGTCGCTGCGCGTGCTCGATGGGGCGATCCTGGTGCTGTGCGCCGTGGGCGGCGTGCAGTCGCAATCGATGACGGTCGATCGCCAGATGAAGCGCTATCACATTCCGCGGCTGGCGTTCATCAACAAGATGGATCGCACCGGCGCGCGTCCGTTTGCCATCGTCGATGACGTGAAGGCGAAGCTGGGCGTCGATGCCTGCTTGATGCAATACCCGATGGGCGGTGGCGAGACATTCGTCGGCATGATCGATCTGATTACGCTGCAGGCGATGTATTTCGACGGCGACGACGGCGAGAAGGTTCGCTTTGAGGAGATTCCGGCGCAGTACCTTGCCGAGGTGAAGAAGTATCGCCACCACATGCTCGAAACGCTGGCCATGTACAGCGACGAGCTGATGGAGAAGCTGCTGGCCGAGGAAGAGCCGGCCATTGAGCTGATTCACAAAGTCACCAAGCAAGCCGTCCAACAGCAGGGCTTTACGCCGGTGTTTGTTGGCTCGGCTTATAAGAACAAGGGCGTGCAGCCGCTTTTGGACGCGATCGTCCGCTATTTGCCGAATCCGCTGGAGCGGAAAGTCAAGGCACGCAATTGGCACGATCCGTCGCAGACGATGGAGCTCGAGCCCGATTCGAACAAGCCCTTCGTCGGCATGGCGTTCAAGATCGTCGAAGATACGTTCGGCCAGCTCACGTTCATGCGGATTTACCAGGGCCAGGTGAATAAGGGCGAACTGCTCTTCAACCAGCGCACCGGCCGCAAGGACCGCTTTAGCCGCATCGTGAAGATGCACGCCGACAAGCGCGAGGAAATTGACACGGCCGAGGCCGGCGACATCGTAGCCATCATGGGTATCGATTGTGCAAGCGGTGAAACGTACGCCAGCGAGACGAAATTCTGCTCGCTGGAAAGCATGTTCATACCGAAGCCGGTTATTAAGGTGTCGGTCACGCCCGTCAACCGGGGCGACTCCGACAAGATGGGCAAGGCTTTGCAGCGGTTCCGCAAGGAAGACCCGACGTTCAACGTCTTCAACGACGAAGAGACGAGCGAGACGATCATCGCGGGCATGGGCGAATTGCACCTCGATATTTACGTCGAGCGGATCCGCCGCGAATACAAGGTGGAGCTGGAAGTGGGCGCGCCGAAGGTGAGCTATCGCGAGTCACCAACGCGCAAGTACGAGTTCAACTACAAGCACAAGAAGCAGACAGGTGGTAGCGGCCAATACGCCCACATCGTCGGCTACTTTGAGCCGATCATGGAGACGGCCGAGGCCGAAGGGGCCGAGGGAGACGAAGAAGAGAAAAAGGACTCGATCTTCCAGTTCGAGGAAGAAGTCGTCGGCGGCCGCATTCCGAAGAACTTCATCCCGTCGATCGAGAAGGGGTTTCGCGCGGTCATCGGCAAGGGCCCGATCGCCGAGTATCCGGTGGTGGGTTTGAGGGCGGTGGTCAACGACGGTTCGTATCACGAAGTCGATTCGAGCGACCGCGCCTTCCAAACATGTGCCGAAGGCTGCTTCCGCGAGCACTTCAAGGACACGAAGCCCGTGCTGCTCGAACCAGTGATGAAGGTCGAAATCGAATGCCCCGAGCATTTTCAAGGGCCGATCACCGGCGACTTGATCAGCCGCCGCGGCATGATCGTGAACACCGACATGCGTGACGGCATCACCAACATCATCGCCGAAGTGCCGCTGGCCGAGACTTTTGGCTATGCCACCGACATCCGCAGCATGTCGCAAGGGCAAGGCACCTTCACGATGGAGCTGGCCAGCTATAAGAAAGTTCCCGCCAGTGTGCAGGAAGAAATCATCGCCGAGAAGAAGAAAGCTCAGCTCGTCGGCGCGAAGTAACGTGAACCACGATTATTTTGCGCCTCATGCAGGTGCCTGGCCTGTCGCTTATACATAGAACCGTGACCAGTGGGTCACGGTTTTTTTGTTGGCTGACTATGCCGAAACCAAGGCACTGGCCAAAACCAAGGCACTGACCGGGCTCATTTTTCCCATGGCTCGCAACGAACAACTCGTCCGCCAGCACAAGCTTTTGCAATTGCTCGAGCGCACGCGCATTGGCTTGACGATGGAGGATTTGCGCGAGGAAATGGCCAAGGATTTGGGTTTGCAGTCGTTGCACCTGCGAACGGTGAAGCGCGATTTCGAAGCGCTGCTGGCCGCGGGCTTTGATATCGAATCGCAGCGCATCGCACGGGGGAAAGTGTGGCGCTTGGGCCCAAAAACGCGAACGGCGTTCCGCATTCCCGCGTCTGCCACGGAGCTAATTGCCCTGTCGCTCGGCCGCGACCTCATGTATCCGCTCGCAGGCACTCCGTTTTGGCACGCGATCGAGTCGTTCTGGAGCAAGCTGCAAGACGAACTGCCGCCGTCGGTGTGGAAGCACTACGAGGCGTACCGCCAGGTTCTGTTCGTGCGGGGCATGCCCGCCAAGAGTTACGAGCGGCAGCATGGCATCCTCAGCGCGATTCACCGGGCGATTCTCGAGCATCGCATCGTGCAGGCCGAGTATCAGCCGCCGGGAAAAGATCCGCAGGAGCGCAAGATCGAGCCCTACGCCGTGGTCTTTTATCAGAGCAGCCTCTACATCGTCGCTGCCGCGCATGAAATTGCGCCGGGGCAGGATCGCATTCGCCATTTGAAGCTCGACCGCTTCCTTCGCGCCACGCCGCTCGATTCGTTTTTTCAAAAGCCGGCCGATTTTGATCTCGAAGCCCACCTCGGCCAAGGCATTGGCATTTTCTCCGGCGGCAAAGCCCGCAATTTCAAGATTCGCATTTCACAACTCGGTGCCCGCTGGGTTCTCGAAGATCCCTGGCATCCCCAGCAACTCGTTGAGAAACAACCCGACGGCAGCCTGATCATCACCGTTCCCGCCCATCACGACCTCGAAATCATCCCTCGCGTCCTCGCCATGGGGAGCGAAGCCGAATTGCTCTCTCCCGCCTCCTGCCGCCAAGCAATCGCGACGATCGTCCGGCAATTGGCCGAGCGGTATAACGAGGACTAGATCACTCGTCTGTCTCCACTGCGGGCGGCGACCACAGGCGGACCTCCACGCTCCCCTTGGCATCGGGAACAAACGTGTAAATGCGGTCCGCATATCGCTCAAACGTAGCGATATCGTGGTGGCTAATCATGAGCACCTGGAAACCGAGTGCCTTTCCCGCGTCATGCACAATCTTCACGAGCTTAGGCACCAGGTCGGGCCGCAACCAACAATCCTGCTCGTCTAACACGAGAAATCGCCGATGTTGCTGCTCATCGAGAGTCGTGAGCGCGAACATCCGTAGCCCGACGCTTAACACGTTGGCTACCGATCCTCCCTGTCCGCGCAGAACATC
>JANNTN010000885.1:0-7988 GCA_031394445.1 Anatilimnocola sp. | reverse complement strand
ACGGATACCCCCGCGCCTTCGATTACCAGTCCTTCCACGCCCCCGGTAACCTGATTGCCCGTACCAAACGTCACTCCCGTCGCGCCCAACCCTTGCGAATAGACGCGAATCCCCAGCGTCCCGGGAACCACCGTGTTGTTCTGGATCGTCACATCCGCCGCGTTGCCTACCGAAATCCCCCTCTGCGGTCCCAGCACAAAGTTAGTGTCGATCAGTACCGCGCTCCCCAGCGCGGTCCCCACCTCGAACAGATCCAGGCCGTGCGTACCAAATCCCCCCAGGCTATTGGCCTGAACTGTTACATCCCCGGCCACATCCCGCACATAAACCCCCGCCTCCGTGTCAGAAGACAAGTTGGAGTTGTCGCTGATCGTCAGATTCCCGCCCAGCGTCATGTCCCGAATCAGGGACTCCACCTTCACGGCTGTCGCTTCCGCCGCAATGTCGTTCCCTTCCAAAAAAACATCGCCATCCGTCACCGTATCGATCCACACTCCATTAGCCAAACCGGTGCCCCGGATAATGTTTCCTTCCCCCATCGTGGTCGTGCCGATCACGATGTCGCCGCCAGTAGCGTTGTTAATCAGAATGCCGGCCCCGTCGGCAGCCGTGATGTCGTTCCCCAAGACCGTAAAGTCGTTCTCGCCATCTTCAAAATCCACGCCCGACTTCTGGGAATTGATCAGGTTACCCTCCAACCGCACCGTCCCCGCGATGCCCCCGGCTAAGAGCACACCCTCATCCGCTAACGCCAGAATGTTGTTCCCTTCCCCCACTCCCAACCCGCCAATCTGCACATTCCCACCCACATTCAAGAGCTGCACGCCTCGATCCGCCGTGATCGCATTCCCACGCAGCGTAACATTCGACGCGATACCATCGCCAAAAACGCCCGCGCCACTGGCGGTAATCTGGTTGTCCACGATCAACGCCGTGTTGACACCCGAGATGTCCAGTGGATTGGCAAAGCTGGCCGAAATCAGATTGTCTTGAATCGTGACATCGCCGCCACTCACGGTAACGTCCACTCCATCGAGTATCTCAAAGCCTTGGACCAAGATGGTGCCTGTGGAAGCGATCGTGACCGTGCCGGTCACCGTGGCTTCAGGGCCCCGCATCGCCTGATTGGCATTGGGGCCAATCAACGACAACGGGCGGTTGATGACTGGGCTCTCGGCATACGTGCCCGCGCCGACATTCACCGTGGCCCCGCTGGCCGCGACGTTGATCCCGTCCTGAATCTGCGCTGGATCGGTGGGATCGGGGCTGGTCATATTCACGTTGACAACAGTAGCCGTTGTGCCGGTGACCAGACCGGTAATATTGGCCCGCAGGTTGATCGTCAGGGCTTCCAGCGTGGTTGTGCCACTCACCGTCATCAGGCCGTTAACATTCAACTCGTCGCCCGCTTCACTTCCTTCCTCAATCGTCAAGTTGCCGATGCCGTGAGCGCTGCTGGCGCTGGTGATCGTGACAATGTCGTCTCCCGCCCCAGCACTGGTGTCGATCGTCAGCGCACCGCCATGAACGCGGGCCGCGGTAAAATTGACCAGGTCGCTATTGCCGCTGAGCACCAAGGCGTCCGAACCATTGATGAGCGAGCCGTCGGCCACATTGACGACATCTTCCATTCCCGGCAACAACAGCGTGAACGAACCGATAGTCACGTCGTAGTCCACCGAAACGGCACTGTCGAATGTGATTGTCCGCGTGACGCTCATATCGTGCGTGACCACCAGCGAACCATTGCCGCTGATGGCCGCATCGGGCGTATAGATAGTCTCCAATGGATCGGTCAGAGAGCCGTGAATGATCAGCGTGTCCGTTCCGGTTCCGCCCTCATAATGCAGGCCGCCAGTTGGCAGCGGATTGTCGTTGGCATAGTCCACAGTCAGTTGATCGTTGCCCCCCAGGCCATCGATCGTGAGGTCGGTGAGCGAAGTAATCGTCGCCGAGTAGATCAGGTTGCCGTTCAAAAACACGTTGACCGTGTCGGCCAGCATCGGGTCCTTGATCACCAGCCAGATGTCGCCGCCGGGTGTGCCTTGCAATGTCGGATTGGTGTTGCTGATGGCCGTCAGCACGACGTCGTTGCCATCGCTGCCTTGGTACGTGATCTGGAACAGATACGTGCTAATCGTGATGACCTGACCTTCGGGGCGGCCCGCGAAAGTTCCTGTGATACCCTCCAGAAGATCGTTGTCGATCAGCATTAACTGATCGCCGACCACCGGTGTGTACGACACCAGCGATGGGCTGAGCGTGGCATTGTTCAACGTCACGCTGCCGGTAATCGCAAAGTTGTCGTAATCCGTGGCGGCGACGGTGCCTCCGAGTTCGACGATCAGCGTATCCCCGGCGTTCAAAGTCAGGCTGCCGTTGTTGACGACTTGTCCGGGGCCATCGCCGGGAGATAACGTCAGATCTTTGCCGCCGGTGGCCGCGTCGATGTTGCCGGTATAGCTGCCGGCTTGGGTGTGAATGGTGTCGCCGTTGGCGGCGGCATTCACGGCCCGCTGAATGTTGGCTGTAAGAGCGGGAGAAACGTAACTATTGGGCGTGACATAGACGTTACCCGTCTGCACGCGGACGAATCCAACTGTCCCGGCATCAATGGCATGCACAATCCGATCTTCCAACGCATAGCCAGCGCTGATTGTGGCCAAGCCGCTCCCGGTGACGCCGTCAAATGTCACGGCTGTTCCATCAAGCTCGACTCCCGGCAAAGCGTTATCACTCAGCCGGATGTAGTTGACTGACTGCCCATTCAGAATCTGGTCGTTCAGCGTGTTGTCCGCGACGGATACGCCCACACCGTCAATCAATAACCCTTCTGTGCCTCCGGTAACTTGATTGCCAGAACCAAACGTCACTCCCGTCGTGCCAGCCCCCTGCGAATAGACCTGAATCCCTAGCGTGCCCGGCACCACCGTGTTGTTCTGAATCGTCACATCGGCCGCATTGCCTACCGCAATCCCCGTCTGCGGACCCAGCACGAAGTTGCTGTCAATCAGCACCGCGCTCCCCATTCCGGTCCCCACGTCGAACAGATCCAGGCCATGCGTCCCAAAACCACCGAAGCTGTTATTCTGGACCGTCACATTCCCAGCCACATCGCGCGCATACACGCCTGCTTCCGTGTCGGACGACAGGTTCGTGTTGTCGCTGATCGTCAGATCACCGCTCAGCGCATCCACTCTCACGGCTGACGCTTCTGCCGCAATGTCATTCCCGGCCAATGAGACATTGCCGCCCGTCACCGTATCGATCCACAAGCCATTCGCCGTGAAGGTGCCCCGGATGGTGTTCCCTTCGCCGGAAACTGTAGTGCCGATCACAATGTCGCCGCCGGTGGCGTTGTTGGTTAGGATGCCAGCCCCATCGGCAGCCGTGATGTCATTGCCTAAGGCCGTGAAGTCGTCCTCGCCGTCTTCAAAGTCCACGCCCGACTTCTGGGAATTGATCAGGTTTCCTTCCAACCGCACCGTCCCCGCAATCCCGCCGGCTAACAGCACGCCCTCATCCAGCAGCGCCAGGATGTTGTTCCCTTCGCCCGCTCCCAAACCGCCAATCTGCACATTCCCACCCAGATTCAAGAGCTGCACGCCTCGATCCGCCGTGATCGCATTCCCCTGCAGCGTCACATTCGTCGTAATGCCATCGCCATAAATGCCGGTGCCAGTCGCATTGATCTCATTGTTCTGAATGAGTGCGGAATTCACTCCCGAAATGTCAATTCCATCACCGGCAGCGTTGATAATGCTGTTTTGAATCGTCAGGTCAGCACCCGGATCAGTGATCGAGTTGTTGACCGTCACCCCGTCGAGTGTGACTTGCCCTGTCGCCGAAATGTTGATCGGCCCTGACAGCACAATATCGCTGACGTCGCCATTGCCTAGCAAACTCACGGACCGAGTGATGCTGACAGTGCCGATATACTCGCCAGCCGCGAGATTCACCGTGCCGCCCGTGGCCGCGACTGCCAGACCATCTTGCACCTCGGCGGATGCCGAGACATTGACTTGCGTGGCCGTTCCAGTCTCGGTACCAGTCACCGTCCCGACGACATCGGCATTGAGATTGATCGTCCGTGCATCGAGCGTTGTCGTTCCGTTTACATTTACCTCGCCGTTGACGTTAATCACGTCAGCAGTCTCACCGCCGGCATTGATCGTCAAATTGACGACTTGATGCAAGTTACCAGTGGCATTCAGCCTGATGGTGTCGTTGCCGCCATTTGTCTTAATGAGAATCGAAGCATCGCGAACGCGAACATCTTCAAAGGCTACGTTATTAACGGAGCCGGCAACCTGAATGGCGGCCAGCCCTGGGTTCGCGTACAGCGTGCTTGCGTTCAGGCTGACGACGTCGTTGGTCGTGCCGGTCAAATCCAAGACGAACGTGCCGCCGGAGACGTTGTAGTCAATCGGCTCCATCCCGGCGAAAGTGATCTGTTCATTGCCCACCACGATCGAGCCTGAGCCGCTGATGTTGCCAGGAGTGTAGGTCGAGAGGGCCCCGAACCCCGTGATGGTTAAAGCATCGTTGCCGTCATTGCCGTCGATGATGAGCGATTTACCAAAGTCCCCCAGCGTGAAGTCAATGTTGAAGCGGTCATCTCCACCGCCTGCGTTTCCAATAATCTGATTGCCATCGACCGACGCAAAGGGAATAAATGCGGTGCGTCCGTCGTTGCTCAGTGTGGCCCCCTCAATGCCCGTGATGGAAAGATTGCGAGACGAATCGTTGATGACATATTGGCTGTTGGCCACATCAGACTGAACGGTGACGGAATCAGTTTGGCTGGTTCCTGTGACCAACAGGTTGCCTTCGGCTGTCAAGGCGACGCCGATCTCTGGCAAGACGGGCGCGCCGTTGAGTACGACGCGATTTTCCAGCGGCTTGATAACGAGCGCTGCCGCGAACTGATCGGCGAACCGCAGGCGACGGGCGGGCCTGCGGCGTCGGCGGCGACGCCATTGTTCTTTAATCCAACGGACGAGTGTCATGCGAATTTCGACCCAAAAAGGCTATCTGGGAGGTCAGCATCCAAGCCGTCCCATAATACCAAGGGGTTACGAAAAACGCCTGCAAATCGTTGCTATCGTTAGATACTGCGGATGAGGGGGTTCCGGACAAGTAAGTTGCGGCGACTCTAGCGATTATGGCGAGCGGAACTAATACAACGGCCAATGTCCCGTCGATGAATCCCAACGATACCGATTTTTCCTCGGTTGCGGCACACTTTGGGGGCACGCTCTCGTGCGGAATTGGCACCGGATTAGCCTGATTCTCCCGTTGGGCGTGGCACTCGCTGCGGTTTATGTTCCGCTGCGCCTGACGCTAGCGGGAATTCCGTTGCCGATGGCTGTGCAAGCCGCCGTGGAGGCACCACCCCGGCAGACGGCCCATTTTTTTCCGGGGGATGTGCGACTTTCTGGCTTTCAGCGGCTGGTAATGCCGGAAGGCGGCGTGCCGGGTGTCGATCCTTTGCAGCCGGCAGCGGTGACCGCGGTGCCCGAGCCGGCACCGGCAATCGTCTCGGCGGTTAGCCAAGCCAACTTTGAAGCGCCAGCGGCTAGTCCGCCCGTTGCGGCCGCTGCGAAGCAGCCGCCAACTCCGTTGTGGGATTTGGGGCAAGCAAAAAGCCCGCACTACTTCGCGGCGAAGTTCTCTTTGGCGATTCATGAGCAGGAAGTGGAGTCGCCAGCCAAGCGTTTGACACCGACTGAGGTGCAAGCGGCAACTGCGCCACAAATTGTCGAAGCACCACATGCTGAGACCAGCACGGCGGCAGTGGAACCGACGACGAAGAAAATCGTTTGGGATGATCAGGTGCGGCAGTTGCCGCATTTCTTTCCCAGCGTGTCGGCTGGGGTGAGTAACTTGCGGTTGGCTAGTTTTCAGCAACTGGCTGAACCTCAAACGCCGCGGCTGAAGCCGGCGGAGGTGGAGGTAGCGGTTGCGGCGAAAGTTGAGCCACCACCGCAATTCGTCGCGGCCAAACAGTCCGAGCCAGCGGCGAAAGAGCCGCGGGCACCGCAAATTCCGATGATCAAATGGGATGACCAGGTCTTGCGCGGGCCGCACTATTTTGTGGGGTCGATGCGGCTGGCATCGCTCGAGCGACACACGGCGCTGGCTGCTCCGCCGCTGCGGCAGGTGGCAATTGAGCCGGCTCTTCCGCCGGAATTGCCGCCAGCGCCGGCGGCACCTCTGCCTCCTCAAATTCCAGTGTTTCCTCAGGTGGCGGCGGCTCCACAAGTCGAGCGACCACGAGAGCGGCCGGAGCAACACAACGAAGCGCTGCTCGGTTCGACCAGTTCGCGGCTGCAGGCGACGGCGGTTTCGGCAATCGTGACGAACGAACCCGTTTTGAACACCAAGCCGCAGCTCGCAAGTTTGACTCCCGTTGGCCAGGCACGGCCGGTACCATTGATGGCGGCTGAAGTGCTGCCGGCGGCGAGGCCGGTGGCACCGAGCCAGGAATTTCAGTTAACGAGCTTGCAGTTGCAGCCGGGAAATCCGGAGCCAAGTTTGCAGCCGACGGAGGTGGTGCCGAGTCCGACGCCTACCCATCCGAACGTGTCGCGAAATCCGACTTTGGATGCCGATCGCCCAATTGGGGCGATCACAACCAAAGTGGCTCCACCAACGGGCAAGCTGCCGACGGATTTGGCCGCGGATCAATTCCGCGGCGAGTATCCGGCGTATTTGCCCAGGGGCTGGGAGGATACGGTCTATTTCTGGGATGCACCCTCCATGTGCATCGGTCCGCTGCGGTATGAGGAAGTCAACCTGGAGCGTTACGGCTATTCGCACTGCGTTGCGATTCAGCCGGTGATGTCGGGCTTGCACTTTTTGGGTTCGACTTTGGCCCTGCCTTACAGCATGACGGTTCGTCACCCCGGGAGCTGCATCTATCCGCTCGGGCACTATCGCCCCGGCAGCCCCGCCCCCTATCGCCACATCTGGCCCGAAGCCCGGCCTGTCGCCGCTTCGGTCGAGTGCCTCACCATCGCCGGTCTGATCCTCCTGATTCCCTAGTTGTGATGTAGAAGTTTAGGGTTTAGGGGCGAGTGTAGGGTTTGCCAGCCAGTTTTTTTCTAGGGCGTTTCTGCCCTAAACTTTTTCGTAAGTGCTTTCCTCCCTTCGTGTTGTGAGTTGACAGTCGCATGTGAACGCTGCGTTAATGTTTAGGGTTTAGGGTTTTTGATTAGGCATATGGCGGGTGGATGATTCGGGGTTAGGGCTGGGTACATAGGAATGCAACTTGGCCCCCATAAGTAGATTGCACTTTGGGCGAAAAACCGGGCGAGAATTTGGGGAAATTTCTCGGAAGGGGGAGGGCGAAGGGGAGTGCCCGGTTTAGGCCTGGTAGTCGCGGAAGCCTTTGACCAAGTCGGCGAACGTGTGGGGATGGTATTTTTTGAAACCTTCCTCGTCCACAAACAAAAAATCGAAGTGCAATTGGTCCTGAGCCTGATTGATGTCGGCGCACCATTGCTTCAGCCGTGCCATTTTCAGCGGCACGTCGAGATCGGCTTGCCCTTTGGTCTCGATGATGAACATTTCCCGCGCGGTGACTTTCACAATAAAGTCGGGGAAGTAATTCGAAATATCCCCCTCGGCGTTGACGTAATCCAGCTTGAAACCAACGGCGAGGTAATTCTTGGCGAAAGAAACAATGTCGTCGCAGCCGTCGAGAAAGCTGGCAAATTCGAGTTCGAGCTGGCTGTCGCCAATAATGCGGCTGAAGACGCTTTTCTTCGGCAATAAAAACCCTTGGTCGTTGGCGACGAAGGGCCTGGTCTGCCGCAGCTTGATGCTGTCGCGAATCTGGGCGTTGCCCTTGTCTTGAACGGTGAGCGCGTTAATCGCCTTCTTGAACCCTTCGATAATTGTTTTCGTGGCCGCCAATTCCGAGAGGTTGCGAAGCGTGTTGGCGTCTTCCAGTTCCACCGTCTGACCGAATAGCTGATCTCGCA
>JANNTN010000861.1:0-13637 GCA_031394445.1 Anatilimnocola sp. | reverse complement strand
AGCCAGTTGATCTGCTCGTTATTCGCAAGCATCGCCTCCTTGAACGCCGTCGTCTTGATAAACCAGCTCCGCCGCGGGTACTGGATCAGCGGATCTTCGTCGGCTCGCCAGCAAAAGGGATAGTCGTGGAGGTATTGTTCTTGGTGGTAGAGCAGATTGCGAGCCTGCCAGTTTGCGTTCGCGTCTTTCAGATGCCTAATGATGTCCTTGTCACAATCCTTCACCCATCGCCCTTGATACTCCGTAACCTCGAAGTTGAACTTTCCATCGGCCTCAACTGGACAAATCAGATCTGGTCCCATGCCTGACTTAAATCGACGCCGTTCATTGACTAGCAATTCGTAGTCAACTTCTCCGAAAGCCGGTGCAATGTGAACAATACCGGTTCCACTATCCGTTGACACGAAGTCTGCAGCCACCACTCTCCACGCGATGTACTCGTGCTTACCATCAAGGAGTTCCGTCTTCCGCCCACCAACTCCACCGGCCCACACGAAAGCATGCGGCTTAGCGGGGTTGTTTGCGTCCCATTCAAGTTCGCTCTTTGGAGTTGACTTTGACTGGATGCCCACCTTGCCGCTGAGTTGCTGTTTGGGCTGATAGAAGTATTCAAAGGGTGGCAGGTAAGTCTGCCCTATCAAGTCTTTTCCTTTGCAAGTTGACTCCACTTTCAACTCGCGCTTGATCTTGCCGGCGATCGTTTCGACAAGGGCGGCGGCCATGATGAGGCGTTGGTTGGTTTCGGTGTCGAGGACGGTGGCGTATTCGAGGTCGGGGTGGACGGCGGCGAATTGGTTGCTGGGAAGAGTCCAGGGGGTGGTGGTCCAGACGAGCAACGAAGTGGAGGCCGATTGGTCCTCGCTTGCGCGTCGGGTTGGTGTTTCGTCCACCAGCGGAAACAAGACATAGACACTGGGGTCGGCGACTTCGCGGTAGCCTTGGCCGACTTCGCCGCTGGAGAGGGCGGTGCCGCCTTGGGCCCACCACCAGACGATTTTGTGGCCTTGGTAGAGGAGGTTGCGGTCGAACAGGTTTTTCAGCGACCACCAGACGCTTTCGACGTAGCTTTGGTGGTAGGTGACGTAGGCGTCTTTCAGGTGAATCCAGAAGCCAAGGCGTTCGGTGAGGCGTTCCCACTGCTGCATGTAGCGCCAGACGGATTCCTGGCAGCGGTGGATGAAGGGCTCAATGCCGAAGTTTTCAATCTCTTCCTTGGAGTGAATGCCGAGTTCTTTGCAGACTTCGACTTCGACGGGGAGGCCGTGGGTGTCCCAGCCGGCTTTGCGTTCGCAGAGGTAGCCGCGCATGGCTTTGTAGCGCGGGAACAGGTCTTTGATCGCGCGCGTCAGGCAGTGGCCGGGGTGCGGCATGCCGTTGGCGGTCGGCGGGCCTTCGAAGAAGACGAAGCGGCCGGTGTTTTTTTCACGGCGCTGCTCGACCGACTGATCAAAAATTCCCCGCTCTTTCCAGAACTGCAGAACCTCTTCTTCTTGGCGGGGGAGATTCGCGCTGGCGCTGACCGGTTGAAACATTGCGATTCGAGTCCAAAGTCCAAGGTCTAAAGTCCAAAGTGGCGGCCCGAGTAAGCGTCCGTCGGAATCGAATCGCTTTGCAAGTGAGCAAGGACTAAAGCCACGAGTGGGAAGCCGGCTGAAGCCGGCTAGAGAAAATTATAATGTTTTCCGGGGGTTCCGCTGCGCTTCACCCCCGGCTATTCACAGGTCGCAGCTACGCGGCTGCTGGGTAAAATCGATAGCTTACCTAAGTTCATATTTGTGGGCCTGCGCTCGCCGACCAACGCTTCGCGTAGGTGCCCGCGCTGGTCCCACCCTACGCAGCTTTATTGAGGAGGCGAATTCTCACGAATTCGGCTACGGCTTTAATAGTTAGTCGTCGAGGTCGTCGTCGTCTTTCTTTTTTTTGCCCTTCTTGCCTTTGTCGCCCTTTTTATTTTTGCCACCGTCTTCTTCTTCGGCAGCGGCTTCTTCGCCTTCGAGGATGGGCTCTTCTTCGGGCTCGGCGTCTTCATCGACGAAGTCGCCCATGACGGCGACGTCGGCTTCTTCATCCTCGGCGAGGTCGTCGTCGGTGACGTCGGTGAATTCGGAGAGCTCGTACTCGTCTTCGAGTTCTTCCTCGAAGTCGTCGTCGAATTCGTCGTCGAAATCTTCTTCGTCGAAGTCGTCTAGCTCAGCAGGGGCACCGGCAGGCTTGCCAGGAGTCAGTGGTACTTCGTCCCGGGGTTCAAGGCCTTCATCGGCGTCATCGTCGTCGTCATGTCCGCCGCTCTTCATTACTACGCCCCTATAGCCAAAAACTCCGGCTCCGGCCGGTTCGTGCATGCAGTTCGAAAGATCGTTCTAGGTAGTCGAGCAGGTGCGAGTTGTCAAGGAAGCCGGGGTTAGCCGAGGTGTCCAATTTGTCACCTTCGCGATGCAAGATGTGTTTCTTTCGCGGAGCGAAAGACGAGTATTCTTGAAATGCGGTTTGGTGGTGGTTGATCGAGGTAGATTATGGGGAGTGGGTTGGTGGGTGGCCGTTTTTGATTTTAACGCAAAGAGCGCGAAGGGGAGCAAAGGCGCAAAGGATAATGCGGTGACTGGTGATTCGCTGGGCGATTGATGGGGCTCGCTGACGCTTCGGGTTGGTGTGTTTGGGTGGGGAGGTTTTTCGAAAAGCTCAACTGGGTTGAATTGGAGCGGGGTGCAAAGTTGTAAGTGGTTGGTGGATAGTGAGTTCGGCATTATGAACGAAGGCTGAAAAGCTCAAGTTGAGCAGTTAGTGAGCGGTTAGGAGGGTCAGTTGAGCGGTTATTGAGGGTTTCATGTTTCACGTTCCAGGTTTCGATGGTCGTCCAATAGGTACATTGCAATCTGCGCGAAAAACCGGGTCAGATTTTTGAAAATTCTTGTAAGTCGTTGTGCAAGGCAATTTTATGGCGTGATTTTTGGGCGGAGTACCACTTGCAAGCGAGCGACTGATTCGCAATTATAGGGGGCTTCCCGCATTTGGAACGCGGTTATGACAACTCACGGAGTGAGTTGTCCACTTTCAGGACCGCCGTAAAGCATTGGAATCGTTGGAGTTGCATTAAGCATGGCTCGTTATCACGGACCCAAGGCCAGAATCAATCGCCGCCTGGGTATGCTCATCTATGAAACCGCAGGTGCCGCGAAGGCCCTGGAACGCCGCGACAATCCGCCCGGTATGCATGTGAAGGGGCGCAAGCTCTCGAACTGGGGTCTGGCATCGGCTGAAAAGCAGAAGATCAAGCATTATTACGGCCTGGGAGAACGCCAACTCCGCCGCTATTACCACATGGTGGTCCAGAAGAAGGGGAACACGGGCGAGCAGATTTTGGGCCTGTGCGAACGGCGGCTCGACAATGTGGTTCGCCGCGCTGGCTTGACGAAAACCCGTCCTCAAGCCCGCCAAGGGATCACTCACGGGCACTTTTATGTCAACGGGATCAAGGTCACGAGCCCCAGCTATCAGGTGCGTCCTGGTGACGTGATTACCATTCGCCCCAAAGAACCGATTTACAATATGTATAAGGGTGTTGTTGGCGATGGTAATAGCCAGCAAACGCCGGACTGGATCACATTCGATTCGGAGACCCTGCGAGCCACGATGGTGGGTGTTCCTGGTGCTGGCGATTTCAGCCTGCCGGTGGATGTGAATATCGTGGTCGAGTTCTTGGCGCGGTAAGCGAGTAAAAGAACCAAGAACCAAAAAGAGAACCGAAGAGCCAAGTGAACCAGGATTTTGGTTCTTGGTTCTTCGGTTCTTTCCTTTTACAGGCGGCGATTCGAGCTCTCTATGCACAGTGCTGTTGTTGTTCTGGGTGGTGGTCCTGGTGGGTATGCGGCGGCGTTTTTGGCCGCGGATGAGGGGATAGAGGTCGCGATCGTCGAGGCTGATGCGCGCCTGGGCGGAACGTGCCTGTTGCGCGGGTGCATTCCGTCGAAGGCGCTGCTGCACCTGGCTCGCGTTATTTCCGAGGTCGATGAGTTACGTCACGATTGGGGCGTTGAGTTTACGGCTCCTAAGTTCGACGTAAACAAAATTCGCGAGCGGAAAGAAAAAGTAATCAGCATGCTGTCTGGCGGGCTCAAGCAGTTGGCGAAGCGCCGCAATGTGAAGGTGATCAACGCGCGCGGAGTCTTTGAAAACAGCACGACGCTGCGGCTGGAAGGGGATGACACCTCGATTCCGCCTGAAAAAACACTGACTTTCGATCACTGTATTCTGGCCACCGGCTCGACGCCGGCGATGCCGCCGGCTTTCAACATCGGCTCGGATCGAGTGATGGATTCGACCGGCGCGTTGGCTTTGGCTGATATTCCCGAGTCGCTGTTGGTGATTGGCGGCGGATATATCGGGCTGGAAATGGGGACGGTGTATGCCAATCTGGGCACGAAAGTTAGCGTGGTGGAATTGCTGGATGGATTGCTGCCGGGGGCGGATCGCGATTTGGTGAAGCCGCTACACAAGCGACTGACGACGCTGTTCGGTGAGCGGATTTTTCTCAACACGAAGGTTGGTTCGCTGGGAATGCGAGGGGATAAGGTCGAAGTGGCTTTTGAAGGGCCGGGGAAGTTTGGCGCGGAGCAGTTCGATCGTGTGCTGGTTTCCGTGGGTCGCCGGCCGAGCAGCCGGGGATTTGGATTGGAGAATACGCAGGTCGAAATCGACGCGAAGGGTTTTGTGAAGGTCGATGAGCAGCAGCGGACGGCCGATCCGCATATTTTGGCGATTGGCGATGTGGCGGGCGAACCGATGTTGGCTCACAAGGCAACGCATGAAGGGCGAGTCGCCGCGGAAGTGATTGTTGGGAAGCCGGCTGCATTTCAGCCGCAGGCGATTCCGGCCGTGGTTTTCACCGATCCCGAAATTGCCTGGTGCGGCTTGACGGAAGAGCAGGCGAAACGGGACGGCCGCAAACATGAAGTGGCGGTTTATCCGTGGGCGGCGAGCGGGCGGGCTATCGCGCTGGGGCGGACCGAAGGATTGACGAAGATTTTGGTCGATCCTGATACGGATCGCGTGCTGGGGGTGGGAATCGTGGGTGCGGGAGCCGGCGAGTTGATCGCGGAGGCGGTGCTGGCTATCGAAATGGGCTGCGAAGTGGCCGACATTTCCGAGACGATCCATCCGCATCCGACGCTGAGCGAAACGGTGATGAACGCGGGGGATGCGTACTTTGGCACCGCGACGGAGATTTATAAACCGAAGCGAAAGGCGGCGGAGGCGGCGACATAGGTTAGGATTTGGCTCTGGACAGTGAAATAGCAAGGAAATAGAGAGTGGTTTGAGCGGATAAAACCCTCGCCCTACCCACCCCAGAGTGAGAGGGAACGGTTGCTTGGCATCGCGGGCCGCACAATCCATTCCGCAAGTACCCTTAGTGGCGTATAATCTTGCATCCCGCGTGAAATTTGCCCGTTAGCGGGAAGACATCTGTCGCTAGGTCGCAAAAAATTGCGTGGCAACCACGCACACCAAACATGGACCAAACCGAACCGACCGCTGACGCTGCCACGCTCGATCTGGCCGATGGCGATGGCCCCCACATCACGCCGCTGCCGCCGCAAGATTTGGACCCAGCCGAGACCAGGGAGTGGCTCGATTCGCTGGAATATGTCTTGAGCACGAAGGGGCCGGAGCGGGTCAAGCAGCTTCTGGCTGTGCTCGACCGCAAGGCTCGGCAGTCCGGCGTGGAGTTGCCGCACGCGCTCAACACGCCGTACATCAACACGATTCACCATAGCCAGCAGCCGCGATACCCGGGCAACCGCGAGCTGGAGCGGCGGATCAAGAGCATCATTCGCTGGAATGCGATGGCGATGGTGCATCGGGCGAACAAGCATTTTGACAGCCTGGGCGGGCACATTTCGACGTTTGCTTCGTCGGCCACGCTGTACGAAGTGGGCTTCAACCACTTCTTTCGCGGACGTGGCGAGGACGGATATAGCGGGGATTTGATTTACTTTCAGGGTCATGCTTCGCCTGGGATGTATTCGCGGGCGTTTCTGGAAGGTCGCCTGACCGAAGAAAATCTGGAACATTTTCGACGCGAGCTTAGCGGCGCGCGGGGGCTTTCTAGCTATCCGCATCCGTGGCTGATGCCGGACTTTTGGGAATTTCCCACGGTGTCGATGGGCCTGGGCCCGATCATGGCGATCTATCAGGCTCGCTTTAATGAATACATCAAGGACCGCGGCATCAAGGACACGAGCGGACGCAAGGTTTGGGCGTTTTTGGGTGATGGGGAGTGCGACGAGCCAGAGACGTTGGGGGCGATCACGCTGGCGGGTCGCGAGCAGCTTGATAATTTGATTTTTGTGGTGAATTGCAATCTGCAACGGCTCGATGGCCCGGTGCGCGGCAATGGCAAGATCATTCAAGAATTGGAAGGGCTGTTCATTGGTGCTGGTTGGAATGTCATCAAGGTGGTTTGGGGCGATGAGTGGGATCCGCTGCTCGACAAGGATGATGGCGGGATGCTGGTGAAGCGGATGGGGGAAACGGTGGACGGGCAGTATCAGAAATACACCGTGATGCCGGGCTCGTATATTCGCGAGCACTTTTTCGGCAAGTATCCCGAGTTGGCAACGCTCGTTGAGAAGTACTCAGACGAGAAGCTGGTGAAGTTGCGACGTGGTGGGCACGATCCGGAGAAGGTGTTTGCCGCTTTTCAGGCTGCTGTGCAAACCAAGGGACGGCCAACAGTAATTTTGGCCAAGACGATCAAGGGTTACGGCTTGGGCGAGGCGGGTGAAGGCCGCAACATTGCCCACAACAACAAGAAGCTGAATGAAGAAGAGCTGTACGAGTTTCGCACTCGGTTTGGCATTCCGATTTCGGACGAGGAAGTGGCAAGCGCGCCGTTCTATACTCCGCCGGAAAATAGCGCGGAGATGAAATATCTGCGGGAGCGGCGGCAGGAGCTGGGTGGTTCGATGCCGAGCAGGCCGACGACGCATCCGCGCACGGAAACGCCGCGAATTGAGACGTATCAGGAGTTTTTGGGTGGCAGCCAGGGGAAGGAAATGTCCACCACGATGGCCTTCGTCCGGCTGCTCAGAAAGCTGTGCCGCGACAAGCAGGTGGGCCAGTATGTGGTTCCGATCGTGCCGGATGAATCGCGGACGTTTGGCATGGAGGGGATGTTTGCCGAGATTGGGATTTATTCGCATGTCGGCCAGCTTTATGAGCCGGTGGATTCCGAGCAGATCGCCAAATACAAGGAGTCGGTGAACGGGCAGATTCTGGAAGAGGGGATCACCGAGGCGGGCTCGATGTCGAGCTTCAACGCGGCAGGCACGGCTTATAGCTCTCACGGAATCAACATGATTCCGTTTTTCATCTATTACTCGATGTTCGGCTTTCAGCGGATCGGCGATCTGGTGTGGGCGGCGCAGGACATGCGGGCCAAGGGTTTTCTGATTGGCGGAACCGCGGGACGCACGACGCTGAACGGCGAGGGGCTGCAACATCAAGATGGCCACAGCTTGCTGAACGCGATCGCGTTTCCGAATGTGCGGGCTTACGATCCGGCTTATGCCTATGAAATGGCTGTCCTCATTCTCGACGGCATGCGGAAGCTGTATGAAGAAGGGGACACGGCCATCTATTACTTGATGGCCGGCAACGAGAATTATGTTCATCCGCCGATGCCTGCTGGCGCGGAAGAGGGCATTGTTCGCGGCATTTATAAGCTGCAATCTCGAAGTGTCGCGAACGCCAAGATTAAGATCAACTTGTTTGGCAGCGGGGCGATTTTGCGGCATGTGCTGCTCGCGCAGGAAAAGCTGGCCGAGCGGTATAACATTGCGTCGGATGTGTGGAGCGTGACCAGTTATACGCAGCTTCGCCGCGATGCCCACGCATGCGAGCGATGGAACATGCTGCATCCGAGCGAGCCGGCGCGCCGCAATTACGTCGAACAGGTTCTGGAAGGGGAGTCGGGGTTGTTCCTGGCCGCTTCGGATTATGTGCGGGCGTTGCCGGAGCAGATTAGCCGATGGGTTCCCGGTCATTTTTATGCGCTCGGCACCGACGGCCTCGGCCGCAGCGAAACGCGCGAGACGCTGCGCCGCCACTTCGAGGTCGATGCGGAATGCATTACGGTGGCAGCGCTGTATCGCCTGCACAAGCTGGGCCATTTCGACGCCGCCTTCGTTTCCAAGGCGATCGCCGATTTGGGCGTTAATCCTGAAAAAATTGATCCCTATTTTGCATAAGAGGTCAGAGGTCGGAGATCAGAAGTCGGAACCGGTGAAAATGTCGTATCTGACTTCTGACTTCCGGCCTCTGGCTTCTGGCTTCTAACTCACCATGCCCATCGAAATTAAACTTCCGAATCTTGGCGACGGCATCGACACGGGCGATGTCCTCGAACTCCTGGTGAAAGTGGGCGATATTGTCGCCAAGGACCAGGGAATTATCGAACTTGAGACGGGCAAAGCCACGCTGCAGGTGCCGAGTTCGGCGGCTGGAAAGATTTTGAAGGTGCATGTCGCGACT
Organism: Anatilimnocola sp.; assembly: GCA_031394445.1. Lineage (GTDB taxonomy): Bacteria > Planctomycetota > Planctomycetia > Pirellulales > Pirellulaceae > CAYLLN01. The sequence goes on along the minus strand of JANNTN010000861.1, from coordinate 5,108 downwards.
GGCCAGACTATTCCTGTCGGCGCGCCGCTGTTGACGCTGGATGGCGTGGCGGCAGAAGCGACCGCGAGCAAGGGACCGAGCCAAGCAGCACCGGCAGCGGTAGCTAAGTCAGCGGCGCCGCCGCCGCCAACACCGGCACCGGCGAATACGGCGGTCGCAGCAACTCCGCCAGCGAAGGCTAGCTCCGCCTCGGTTCCAGCCGCGCCTGTGCAAGCTCCTAAGCCGCAGGTTCAAAAACCTGCTCCGGTACATGAGCCGCAAGTATCGAGCGTCGATACTTCTTCGCCCGTGGCGGCCGGACCGGCGGTTCGTCGCTTTGCGCGCGAGGTGGGCGTCGATTTGGCGAGGGTTTCTGGTTCGGGGCCGAGCGGCCGGATCACGCGCGAGGATATTTTGACGGTGGTTCGCCAGGCGAGCCAATCGGCCGCGGCGGCGAAACCGACGACGGCGACGGCTCGTGATTCGTGGGGGCCGATTCGGCCGGAGAAGTTAACGAAAATTCGCAAGTTGATCGCGGCCAAGATGCACGAATCTTGGACGACGTGCCCGCGGGTGACGAATTTTGACGACGCGGACGTGACGGAGCTGGAACGCTTGCGAGCTTCGAGCAAGGATGACTATGCGAAGAAAGGGATCAAGCTCACCAGCCTGCCGTTTGTCATCAAGGCCGTGGCGAGTGCTCTCAAGAGCCATCCGGCGATCAACGCCTCGATCGATATCGAGCAAGATCAGATCATTTACAAGGAATATGTGAACATCGGGATCGCCGTCGATACGGAGCGGGGCCTCGTGGTGCCGTCACTGCGGGCAGCGGATGAATTGAGCATACCGGATGTGGCCCGGGCACTGGCCCAGCTCTCAGAAAATGTTCGCGATGGCAGTTTTTCGATGGCCGATTTACAGGGCTCGACCTTCACGATCAGCAACCTGGGCGCGATCGGCGGCACGTATAGCACGCCAATCATCAATACGCCCGAAGTCGCCATTTTGCTGGTGGGGCGCTCGCGGAAAATGCCGGTGGTCATCGATGATGAGATTGTGATTCGGCTGATGATGCCGCTGTCGCTGGCGTACGATCATCGGCTGGTCGATGGGGGGACCGCGGCGAGGTTCCTCAACGATGTGATCGATTATTTGGAAGCGCCGAGCCGGTTGTTGCTGGCTCCGTAAAGGGCCAATGACCAAATCACAAGCAGCAAATCTCAAACAAGCACCAAAGAGTGCAATGATTCAAAAGGCGACACGTCGGAGTGTTATTGGTGCTTGCTGACTTACGGCGATTTGAGCTCAAAATCGGCAGTGTTTGTGCCTTTGGCTGGCACATCGAAATCGATCTTGGACTCTGTGGAGTAGCGCGCGGGAATCGACACGGCCGGCTTGCCGCGCTTTGTGCCATCCTCGGAAAAATCGGCGGCCGAAGCCTTTCCCGAAAACTGCACACGACTTTTTCCGATCGTGGCCCCGGGCGTGTTTTCTCCTACGACCTTGAGGGTGTAGCGACCGTCTGCCCCGGTTACGCCAAATGCGGCAGGCCCCGGCGAATTGACCGATTCGGTCACTGGCTGAAAGATTACTTCGACATCGGCGACTGGCTTGCCGTTCAATTTCACGACGCCAGAAACCGGGGCGAGCTTTCCATTGCTGCCGCATCCGAGCAGACTCAACATTCCCGCGCCGACAATGATAGCGCCCCTAAGCATCGCGCGACGCAGCATCGTGTTTGTTCCGTGTTGGCCGAACGGGCGTCTGAATCAGTTTTCAGTTATCGATTCGCCGTTGCCAATTGAACCGAGTGCTGGCAAGACGAGACTCATGTCCACGTTTTTGGGGATGGTGCGAACTGAGCCGTCGCAAAACGCGAAGTTCAGCGTCCCGCCGGCGTGCAGGCTGCCCCAGGCACGTTTGCACTGATTGTTGCCGTTGGTTGTGGGGGGCGTGACCGAGCATATGTCGTAATCGGCAATCAGCGTGCGGCTTTGGCCGATCGTGACGTCGGAGAGATTATAGGACGTGTAGGCGAAGGCCCAAAGCGTGCGGCGGCTGAGTGTTCCCTTGGCCGTTGCGTACTCGCCAAACATCAACGTGTTGGAAGTGCCGTCGGTAATTTCGGCGGTGCGTACCGGCGAGGTCGAAGTGCCGTTGTCCGTTGCGCATGCAAACACGCCCCGCATTCCGGAATTCCAGCCCATCAAGAGGCGGACCTGCCCACCGTCGTCCCAATTGGCGTCGCCGCCGGAGGAGGCGCTGAAAGAACTGTTACCCCAGGTCGATCCGGCACATCCGCGGTAGCTGGACTGCATGTGATTCGGCAGTAGTGTTTGGATACCGCTGCCGCCTGGCCCGGAAGCTGGTCTCGATGAGCTGAACGGATTGGGATCGGACGGGCAGATGTAGATGTTTAGCTTGGTATTCCTAAGAACATCCATCTTGCCGCTGGGATCGTTGAAAGCATTGGGGGTCGTCGAATCCCACATTTGGGAAATCGCCGGCTGCTCCAGGTAGGGGAGCACGCTGATCGCCCAGGTTTCGTAGTAATCGTAGCGATCTAGCCACTGACCGACCGTCCCCTTGCGATAGGCATTGCCGGCGGGAAATCGCCCGCCGACGTCGTGAATGTTGTGCGATGCCAGCGCCAGTTGGCGCATCTTGTTGGTGCAACCCATCCGCCGTGCCGCCTCGCGGGCGCTTTGCACGGCAGGCAGCAGCAAAGCTACCAAGACTCCGATAATCGCAATCACCACCAACAGTTCGACTAGCGTGAATGCTGGCCGACGCGCAAAACGATAACCCTGGCCCATAAAATCATCCCCTGGAAATCCCGAACACAGGATGAACAACACGACGGATTTGCCTCTTCCGTCCAGCAGACCGAATCCAATACTAGCAAACTTCCACTCGAATTAAAAACACATCTTTCCAATTTAACGCGATCTGGACGTCAATTCTTACTTTTTCAGTTGGTCGTTGAAGAATGCCAGCGTGGAGACGACGGTTCGCGTGAGCTCTGGCCCGCCCCAGCCGTGATCGGCACCGATAATTAACTCGACCCGCCCGCCGACGCCGGCTGTGGTGAGGGAATCGGCGAGTAAATATGCTTGGTTGTAGGGAACCAACCGATCTTTCGTTCCCATGAACATCAACATCGGCGAGTCGGTTTTGTCGATGTAATTGACCGGGGAAGCGGCCTTAAAGTTTTCTGGTTTTTCGTCGGGCAGGCCACCCATAAAGTCGTATATCATCCCGTTCACGTTGGCTGGGAAGTCCTTGGCGGCCAAGTCGGTCGGCCCGAAGTACGAGACGACGGCCTGGACCTTGCTCGATTCACCGGGGCTGCCGCCATTGCCTTCCAGACCGTCCTTTTCGTCCATGGAACCGAGCAGCATCGAGAGATGCGCCCCGGCGGAGAAGCCGATGGCCCCGAAACGCTGCTTGTCGATGCCATATTTGTCGGCATTGGCCCGCAGATAGCGCACGGCGCACTTCACGTCTTCTATTTGGGCCGGCCAACGCCCGGCGGGCACCAGACGATACTGGACGGAGGCGGATACGTATCCGGCCTTGGCAAAATCGAAGATTTGCGGGACGTGTTGCTTGAAATTGCCGCCGCGCCAGCCGCCGCCGTGAATCACGACGATGCAGGGGAGCGATTTGCCTGTTGCCGTGGGGCGGGCAATGTCGAGATGGAGCTCGGTTTCGCCGCCTTTGCCGAACACGACGTCCTGTTCCCAGGTCAGACCGGCGGGTGCCTTGCGCTCTGTCTTCGCTGGCTCTTGTCCCAAAGCCGGCAGAGTCAACAAACTTAGTAGCACCGCGAACAACGCTTTGAGGTTCATTGAAAATCTCGATCGAAGGTTAAATCTTCCTCGCCAGCACCTGCCAACAACGTAGCAGGTTGGAATCTCTGCCGGCAACTGCGTGCTGTGTTTCGCAGGCGATTTGAGATGCTAAAATATCGCCCTTCGTGATCGGTCCTCTTGCACCTGACTAACCCCTCCCCATGCCTACCGCGCCTGAACTACAGCCTCCTGTCCGAATCCTGATGGGCCCTGGCCCGAGCGACACGCATCCGCGCGTGCTGGAAGCACTGGCGAAGGGGACGGTGGGCCATCTCGATCCGTATTACCTCGAGGTGATGAACGGCTTGCAGGAAATGCTGCGCGGGCTGTACCGCACAAAGAATCCAATGACGTTCGCCGTCAGTGGAACGGGTAGCGCGGGCATGGAGGCAACGGTCGTGAACTTGATCGAGCCGGGGGACTCGATGATCGTGTGCGTCAATGGCGTGTTTGGGGGCCGGATGGTCGATGTGGCCGAGCGGGCGGGCGCGAAGGTGACGAAGGTTGAAAAGCCGTGGGGCCAAGTGTTCACTCCCGATGATCTGAAAGCGGCACTCAGCTCGGCCAAGCCGAAAGTTGTCGGCATTGTGATGGCGGAGACATCGACCGGGGCGTGGCAGCCCATTCCGGAAATCTCCAAGGTTGTTCACGACGCGGGGGCGATGTTGCTGGTCGATGCGGTCACGGCTCTCGGCGGTGTTCCGGTTGAAGTGGATGCCTGGAATATTGATGCGATCTATTCGGGCACACAAAAATGCCTGTCGTGCCCGCCAGGACTCTCGCCTGTTAGCTTCGGCCCACGCGCGATGGAAACCATCATGGGCCGCAAGAGCAAGGTGCAAAGCTGGTATCTCGATGCATCGATGCTGGCCAACTATTGGGGACAAAACCGCGTGTATCACCACACCGGCCCCATCAACATGACGTATGCACTGTATGAAGCACTGCGGTTGATTCACGAAGAGGGGCTGGAGAAATCCCACGCCCGCCATTTACGTAATCACAAAGCATTGCGAGCTGGCTTGGCTGCCATCGGCATCACTTATGCCACGCAGGAAGGGCACATCCTGCCGCAGCTCAATGCGGTAAACATTCCGGCGGGAGTCGATGATGCCGCGGTCCGCACGAATTTGCTGAATCGCTTTGGGATCGAAATTGGGGCCGGCCTCGGAGCGTTCAAGGGGAAGGTTTGGCGCATCGGGCTAATGGGCTACGGCTCCCGCCCCGCGAACGTGCTCTTGTTCCTGTCGGCCTTGGAGCAGCTACTGGCTG
>JANNTN010000083.1:0-1774 GCA_031394445.1 Anatilimnocola sp. | reverse complement strand
GGAGAAGTTGAATTCGCACAGCAGCGAAATGATGGAATTGGCGATGGCCGAGCAGCCGATTCCGCCCGAACTGATTCGCCAGGCGCTGCGAGACGCAACGGACCACATGCACCTGCAACCCGTGTTGTGTGGCTCGGCCTTGCACGGCATTGGTGTGCAGCCGGTGCTCGACGCGGTGCAATATTACCTGCCCAGCCCGCTGGAAGTGCCTCCTGTCGAGGGTGAATCCGTCGGCGAAAAAACGAAAAAGACGCTGCAGCGCAAGCCCGATGCCAAAGAACCGTTTTGCGGTCTGGTCTTCAAAGTGTTGCCTGCTAAGACTGGCGACATTCACTGGGTTCGCGTGTATTCGGGCGTGCTCAAGTCGAATAGCCGCGTCCTCAATCCGGGCAAAGACCTGAAAGAGAACGTCGCCCAACTGTGGCACATTCACGCCACCAAAAAGGAGGAGCAGGCCGAAAGCTCGTCTGCGGGCGATATTGTCGGCGTCATCGGCATGCGGCAATCGATCACGGGCGACACGATTTGCGACACCCGCGAGCCGATCCTGCTCGAAACGATCAAGTTTCCCGAGACCGTCATCTCGATGGCGATCGAGCCGGAGTCGAGCACCGAGCGGAAGAAGCTGCAAGACACACTCGACATGCTGAAGCGGCAAGATCCCACGCTGCAAGTCAACAGCAGCGAAACGGGCCAGACGCTCATCAGCGGCATGGGAGAGCTGCACCTGGAAATCATCAAGAATCGCCTCCTTCGCGATTTCAACCTCAACATCAAGTTCCATAAGCCGCAAGTCAGCTACCGCGAGTCGATCGACCACGCCGCGGAGATCACCGGCGAGTGCCGCCGCCTGATCGCCGGCCAACAACTGTTCGCCAAGTTGAAAATCCGCATGGAGCCGGCGCCGCAGAGCAAAATACCCGTGATGCTCCTCTCGGCTGTACCGCCCGAGGGCTTGCCACCAGAGTTTCTCACCGCCGCGCTCGACGAGTTAAGAGCCCTTGGTGAAGGCGGCGGCAAAATCGCCGGCTATCCGCTGATGAAGCTGAAAATCACGATCCTTAGCGGCGAGTGGAGTGAACAATCCGACGATCGAGCCTTCAAAATCGCCGCGGCCGACGCGTTTGATCAAGGCTTGGAGCAGGGGGGCAAGGTGCTGCTCGAACCGATCATGAAGCTCGACATTGTGACTCCCGAGGATTATCTGGGCGACTTCGTCGGCGACCTCCAGCAGCGCCGCGCGACCATCGCCAAGACCGACCAGCGCGGCAAAATGACGACGATTGAGGCTCATGCTCCGCTCAAAGAGCTCTTCGGCTATTCGAGCGCCATGCGCTCCCTCTCCCAAGGCCGCGCCGGCTCCTCGATGGAGCCCCTCCGCTACGACCCCGCCCCGCCCGAAGTGCTCAAGGCGTTTGAAATCTAGGCGCAGGGGTGTTCCAATAGCTCGTTCATCTTGCCGCCGAAGGCTCAGGCGGGTCAACGAGTAAGGCGACACCCCTATGAATCGCTCATCCCGCTTCGCGGCTGTCACGGCCACAGTTGTGTTCGCACTCATCGCGACCTCGGGCGTGCTTGCCCAACAAACCAGCACCACCGCTGCTCGCCGTCCCAACATCATCGTCTTCCTCGTCGATGACATGGGCTGGATGGACTCGACGCCTTACGGCTCGCAGTACTACGTCACGCCGAACATCGATCGGCTGGCGAAGCAGTCGATGCGGTTCACCGATGCCTACGCGATGCCTCTGTGCTCGCCGACGCGGGCTTCGCT
>JANNTN010000809.1:0-2332 GCA_031394445.1 Anatilimnocola sp. | reverse complement strand
CTTAGCAACGCCGAAGTCGATTACTTTCACGACCGGCCGGCCGTCGTTGGTGGTAACCATCACGTTCGACGGTTTTAGATCGCGATGAATGATTCCCTTTTGATGGGCGTGCTGCACGGCCTGGCAAACATCGATGAACAGCTCCAGCCGCTGCCGCGGGGAGAGGCGCGCCTTATCGCAGTACTCCGTGATCGGCATCCCCCGGACCAGCTCCATCACGAAGTAGGGGCGGCCAGAGGGAGCAGAAGCCAGTGGCCGGTAGCCAGTAGCCAGTGAGACGCGGTCGCTCGTTTCCTGGCCACTGGCCACTGGTTCCTGGCTACCTTCCCCCGTCGTTCCCGCATCCAAGATTTTCGCAATATTCGGATGGTCCATCATCGCCAGAGCTTGCCGCTCCGCTTCAAAGCGCGCGATCACCTGTTTGGTGTCCATTCCCGGCTTAATGATCTTCAGCGCGACCCGGCGGCGGACCGGCTCGGTCTGTTCGGCGACATAGACGACACCCATCCCCCCTTCGCCGATTTGTTCCAGCAGCTTGTAGCGGCCAATGAGTGCGCCGGGGCTCTCGGTGCATCGGAGCGGCAACTCCGTAGCGCCAGGTTCCACGGCCGGATGGTTGAGGAAGCTGCCGATTGCGTCGTGCTCCTTCAGCAGGGCGTTCACTTCCTGCTCTATTTGCGGATTTCCAGCGCAGGCCGCCTGCACGAAGCTCGCCCGTTGTTCGGGCAAGAGCTTGATCGCCGCGTTAAAGATCACCGTTTCGTTCATGGTTCGCGCCCTTCGGCCAATGAGCGGCCTCTTATAGACACAATGCGAGAAACAGGCTCTGACGACGGGAAAATTCTCGCCAGAATTTCAGAATTCGCGAATTCCGGAAGATGCGGGCTATTCCATGGCCGTTTGCCGCCACTCGCGTTTGAGCCAAACCCGGGCAAATTGCCAGTCGTCCTGCACGGCATCTTCGCTGATGCCAAGGATTTGCGCCGTCTCCTGTTGCGAGCAGCCCAGAAAATATCGCAGCTTCACGACTTCGGCCTTGCGGGGATATTTCGCCGCCAAGCCATCGAGCAACTCATGCACGGCCAGTGTTTCCACCGGATTGCAGGGCGCTGGCAAATCACTTAGCTCGGTTGCCGACCCAAGATTTACCGCGTTGCCGCCATGCTTGGTGGTTTGCTTGCGACGGATGCCGTCCACGAGAATGCGGCGCATGGCCTCGGCGGCGGCGGCAAAGAAGTGACCGCGGCTATCCCACTGCTGGCCAGCATCGCCCCTCACCAGCCGCAAATACGCCTCATGCACCAGCGCCGTCGCTTGCAGCGTCTGTCCCGGCTTTTCCTGGGCGAGTTTTGCCGCGGCGAGATTTCGCAGTTCGTCATAGACCAACGGGAGAATCTGCTGGGCCGCTTGCGGATCGCCCTGTGCGACTTGAGACAGAATGCGCGTGACGTCAGACATTGAGGCGTACCAACGCTAGGTCCGAGGAATCGATCACTACCTTATCCCCGTGAAGTTATCCCCGTGAAGCGCCAATGTCGAGCTTTCGATGCCCAGTTGCAAAATGCGACCGACCCGCCAGCTTGTCGGGCCGGCTTACGAGCTGCGCCGGCCTTCGCGGGTGAAACAGTCGATAACGCGGCTTCAATTTAGCCACATAATCATTAATACAGGATCAATTCATACAAATCGGTGACCTGCATGCCGCCGGGGGTATAATGGTTATCTCATCCTCCTATCGAATTTCGGCCGCTCCCAACGGCTTGTGCAATGTCTCGAGTTGTCACCGTCCCTCCGTCGTTCGAGCACTTCCCCGATGGCGCGCGCCTCGGCGGTTGGTGGCACGACGATGCCGCCGATCCTGAGCGAATCGTGTGCGACCTTTGCCCGCGCGATTGCCACCTCCGACCGGGCGATCGCGGCTTTTGCTTCGTGCGCGAAAACCGCGACGGCCAGATGGTCCTTTCGACCTACGGCAAAAGCACCGGTTTTTGCATCGACCCGATCGAGAAAAAACCGCTCAACCAATTCTTCCCCGGCACCAGCGTCCTCTCGTTCGGAACCGCCGGCTGCAACCTCGGCTGCAAGTTTTGCCAGAATTGGTCAATCAGTAAGTCCAAAGAGGTCGAGCAACTGAGCGAAAATGCCTCGCCCGAAGCGGTGGCCCAGCCCGCGCTCAAGCTCGGATCCCGCAGCGTCGCGTTTACCTACAACGACCCCGTCATCTGGGCCGAGTATGCCATCGACACCGCCAAGGCCTGCCGCGCAGTCGGCGTAAAATCCGTCGCCGTAACCGCCGGCTACATCACGCCCCAAGCTCGCCCCGCGTTCTTTG
>JANNTN010000797.1:0-3165 GCA_031394445.1 Anatilimnocola sp. | reverse complement strand
AGCGCCGGCGGCGGCGTCACTTGCGGGAGGTCGAGCGGTTCTCCCGTGCCGTCTGGCGCGAAAAGCAGGACAGCAAGGTGCGAGCCTTGTGCTCCGCCACAATCGCCAAGCTCGGAAGCGTCGATCAGTTCAGCCAGATTTGGGTCGAGAGCTTCCACGCAGCTCGGGCCAGGGCCCCCGGCGACCGCTACTCACTTGCCTTTGTTCTCGCCATTGTCCGATTGATCGAGTTCACGGACGACGACGTGGCACCCACGACGTTGCCCGGCCTTAATGATGAACAACTTGACGACGTGTTCTTGCGCCATCTTCAGCGCGTGGCGGCTGAGCGCCCCCGCGACTTCGCTGCCATGCTCGAATATCTCGGCTGGCGTGTCGAGCCTCCGGCCTCGCCAGCCGCTGTCGCAGTCGATGCAGCTTGAGCCTCTCGGGTTTTTCGACGCAAAAAGTTCCAGCGTCCTACCTAAAGGTAAAAGACCAAGCCGTTTGGGGGCCACGGCCCCATCGCTTCCGTCTCACCGCCATCGGGCCACGGCGATGCTGGACACTTTGGCGATGGCACACTAACCCAATTGATTCGATCAGCCCGACCAACCATCGCAGCCGCTCCGCCAACTGTGCCACCTCATTCGACCGCATCGGCCGCGGCTCGCTTCGCTGCCTTGCCGGCGAGCGCTCCGCCGTGGTGGGCCGGACCGCAAACCATCACGCTTCGTGATTGTCGGCTGCGTCACGGACAAGTGCGACCAGCTTCACCTGAAGCTCGGCTGGAAGCCCCTCCCAGCGCTCCACGATCAAGCGCAACCCAGCATCCGCCGTTTGGTCGAAACCGCCGCTTCTCCCCTCAAATCGCTGCGCCTTTCGCTGCGCGCCCGATTCACGGATCAAAGAGCCATTTCCGCAACTGCTTGCTGCCGACTGGTTTAGCTTGATTTCCGCCGACGATGATGGTACGACTTTTAATCCGTAGGTCATGGGTTCGAGTCCCATCAGTCTCATTTGGTACGTAGGGACTTACGTCTCGTGGCCAACTTGGATGGCCGACCAACATTCCAATAACACTCCCAAGGAAATGCCGATGCGATGGGTCACCGTGAATGACATGGCCGGCAAATCGCATCTGATTAACCTGGAACAAGTAGCCCAGGTAGTGACGGAGCCGACGCAGTATAAGGTGTTTCTCGTCACCTTAGAATCGTTCTCGGTCGGCAAGGATCAGTTTCAAATCCTCCAGGCGGCCATCGCCAAGAGCGAGGGCAGCGCCTAAGCCTGCTTTTCGTCAGCAAATCAGCGACGTGCCGGGAACTGAGAACGCTCAAGATTGCGGCTGCCAGTGCTGCTTACGCCGCGGTTCTATTCCGTGGGGTTTTGGGCCTTGTTGGCGACCCGCACGCGAAGCCCCACGGGGCGTCCTTCGCGCAGTAAGCGGACGTCCACTTCTTTATGTACGGGAGTCAAGCTGACCAGATTGATGAGGTGCATATCATCTTCGATTCGATTGCCGTCGAATTCCAGAATCACATCACCAACCTGAATCCGGGCCTGCTCTGCCGGCGAATTCCTGGTGATGCCCGTTACACGCGCTCCCTCTGGCCGGGCCAGGCCCAACTGTTCGGCTTCTGCTGGGCCGAATGACGAATCGAGCCGAACCCCGAGAAACGCCCGCACCACGGTGCCGCGCTCGATCAGTTGATCCGCAATCACCATCACCATGTTGATGGGAATGGCAAACCCGATTCCTTCATTCGCACCGGTCGCGCTGGCAATGGCCGTGTTCAAGCCGATCACTTCGCCCCGCAAATTCAGCAGCGGCCCGCCGCTATTGCCCGGATTGATCGCCGCGTCGGTCTGCAAAAAATCCTGATACTGAACGCCATCGTCCCCCAGGCGGAGATCTCGTCGCCCCTTGGCGCTGATGATGCCGTAAGTCACCGAATGGCTCAGCCCAAACGGACTTCCCACGGCCAATACGAAATCGCCGATTTCCAACTTGGTGGAATCGCCGATTCGCGCCGGCACGATGCCTTCAGCCACCAGCGACATGATGGCCACATCCGTGCCCGGATCAGACCAAATTTGCTTGGGGTGAACGATCCGCCCGTCGGAAAGCTTGATATTGATGCCATTGAGCGTGGAGTACTTAATCACGTGGCGATTTGTCAGCACGAATCGCCGGCCGTTCCGCTCAATGATTACTCCCGAGCCGGCTTCTTCCGCGTCGCCACGCGCCGGTCGCACCCCCTCAATGTCTCGCCGCGCTTCGATATGCACAACGGCTGGCGTGGACAGCTTCACCACGCGTTTGACAATGCTGCCGCGCTGCTCCAGCTCGGCCACATCTTCGGCCAATTCCGCGTATAGCCGCTCGCGCTCCGCGACAACCGCGTACCGCTGAGCCGGAACATTCGAAATCGCCAGCTCGTCGCCAACTGTGAGCGCACCGAATCCACCCAGGCATCCGGCTAGCAGCAGCGCGCCGCTCCTAGAAACAATTCGCATCGCCAAGCGTCCATTCTGGGGCGTAGTTGCGGCTCGAAACGGAGGTCGGTGCCAGCCGAAGTTACGCAGCAGCACCGTGCCAAACCTACACGTCGATTTCCCTACACATCAATTTCCAAGTCGGCCACGGAAGCATCCGTGTCCGACATGCCGCCGTCAAAAATGCGGCTCAGACCGCCGCCGCCCACCACGTCGCCGTTTTTCTCGGCCTCGCGCTGGCATTGAATACAGGTCATGGCATAAGGGAGCGCCTGCAAGCGCGCCAAAGGAATGACCTGGCCACACCCGTCACAACAGCCGTAATCGCCTTTGCGCATCCGCTCCAGGGCGGTTTCGATGCTCGCCAGTTCGCGGCTTTCAACTTCCGCCAATTGCGAGCTGATCTCGTCCTGGGCGTTATCCAGAGCCGCATCGATCACGTCGCCGGAGTTTTGTTGGCGAAGCTCCTTGAGCAGGCTTAAATCGCCCGCGAGCGCTTGCCGCAAGGCATCGCGCCGCCGCACGAGGATTTGTCGCAGGCCCATCATCGCGTCTTTGCGTGCCATTTCTCTACCTTTTTAACGTCCGTTCCTCGAACCAGCCTGCATGGCCTGGCCCCAGGTTCCCCGGACGTGCCTCTGTTGATGTTCCCCGACCATTTGCCAGCACCATTCGCTAGCGAGCAAC
>JANNTN010000793.1:0-2200 GCA_031394445.1 Anatilimnocola sp. | reverse complement strand
TCCTGCTGCGGTCGGTGCCGTGCATTCTACTCTTCGGTGGTATCTATTGGATCAATCAACCCGCCGTCCGCAAGCACTTGGCTCCGCGGCCGCAACAAGATCATCTGGCACAACGGCATGACCGGCGGCTATGCGTCGTACGTCGCCTTGATTCCGGCTAAAAAGCCTGCCCTCGTCGTGCTCTGCAACACGGCTTCATTCGAGGTGGACAAATTTGCCAACGCAGTAATCAAGGGGTTGTTGGCGGGGAAGTAGCCTGGAATCCGAAAGACCGCAACACGACAGGTATTCGCGTGAGGTTGCTCAATCCGTAACGCGCGACAAAATCATCCCGCCGATCGTCAGGCAGGCCGCTCCCACACCCAGCAGAATGACACAGGGCGTAAGCATCTCGGCGAACGTGAAGCCGCGCCAGATCGAGCCTTCCAAAGCCAGCACGGTCCACTTAGCAGGGCTGAAATCGCTGAGCGATTTCATGAAGCCGGGCATGAATACCAGTGGGATCATGCCGCCGCCGAACATCGCCATTAGCATGTTCGCCCCCCAGGCCGCGCCCGACACCGCCTCTTCGCTCTTTCCAACCACGCTCATGAGCATCATGATGCCCGCGAACGCGAAAGCGATGCACACGGCCGCCATTGCGAGCAGCAGCGGGCTTTCCGGCCGCATCCCCAGCCAGGTTCCGAGCGCGACCATTGTGACAATCACCGTGATTACCGCGACGAAACAGGCGGTAGCTTTTCCGGCGATAATCTGAACGCGGCTCACCGGAGCGACCTGCAGCCGCAAAAACGTCCCTTGTTTTCGCTCGCGGACAATCGTGATCGCAAAACCCGCCGCGCACGCCAGAATTCCCCAAATCATCGCTTGGGGGAAACTGATGTCCCATTTCGAACGTACCTTGTTCACCAAGGCCTCAGGACTGTCTTTGGGGAATTGCCGCGTGACGTCGATCGTTTCGATGCGGGCCAATTCGAAGCCCGGCATGTCGGATGCCGCGTCTGAATTCTTGTCTTCGTTCGTCGCGGTGGCTTTCGACTCGGTCGCTTCCACTCGCTGCCACGATTCCATGAACGTGTCGAGCGAATCCATCATTTCCACCAACACGGGCTTCAAGAGGGGTGAAACGTCGTCGGCCTTCGCTAGTTCATCTCGCCCTTGGCGAACGAACGACCGCATGGCCGCCGGGTCTTGAAATCGCGCCATCATAAGCTTGCCCGCCGATTGCATCACCAGCCCCTCCAGCAAGCCGGACTCCGCCTTCCGCGAGGGATCGACGCCGATTTCGATTGCCGGGCTTTCCATCCAAGGAATGCCCGCTGTTTTGCCGAAGCCCTTCGGCAGCGCGATCAACCCCACCAATTGCCCACGGCGAACCCGGTCGAGCGCCGCATCGCACGCAAGCGGTTCGACCTCGACGTTACCGGTCTCCTTCAAGTTGGCGACGAACTGCTGGGAAATCTGGGACTGATCTTCGTCGACCACCGCCACGCTGAGCGACGCACTTTCGCCGCCCATCGATCCGTACATCGAACCAAAAAAGAGAGCCATCAAGATCGGAAACCCGACGATGAAAAACAGCCCGAGCCAATCGCGGCTCATCAGCCGCAAGTCTTTCACCGCCATGGCAAGTACCGTGCGCATCAGTCTCTGAGGCTCCTACCGGTCAGGGTTAGAAAGACCGTTTCCAGATCGGGCCGGGCCACTTCCAGCGTCTGGAACGCGACGCCAGCCGACGACAACCGGGCCACTTCCTCGAGCGGCCGCTCCGATTCGAATCGCAGTGACAGGCCCTCGAGCGGCGTGGGCAGTATTGACAGATCGGCCAGTGGCCGCACGAGTTCCGCTTTGACGACCGATCGTCCACCATGCCGGGTGATGAGCGCTTCGACGCGGTCCAAGTCGAGAATCTTGCCGCGGTCCATAATTGCTACGCGATCGCAGAGCCGCTGGGCTTCTTCCATGTAGTGTGTTGTGTAGACAATCGTTCGTCCCCGCGACTTGAGCTCCTCCACGCGGCTGAAGATGTGGTTCCGCGACTGCGGATCGACGCCGACCGTGGGCTCGTCGAAGATCAGCAGCCGCGGATCATGCACAAGCGCGGCGGCGAGATTCAGCCTCCGTTTCATGCCGCCGGAATAGGTGGAGGTCCGATCGCGGCGTCGGTCGAACAGATCGACGAATTCAAGCGATTGCCGGG
>JANNTN010000781.1:0-9569 GCA_031394445.1 Anatilimnocola sp. | reverse complement strand
GATGTTGTGCGAATCGATCGTGTAGGAGCCCATGCCGACGGAATCGGGCGTGGGCCGCTTCTTCCGCAGTTCGTTTTCCGTCATCACATACGAGCCGATCATCCGCCGCGCCTCGCGCACATAAATCTGGTGCGGCCAATGCCCGTTGTCGGTGAATTCGTCCTTCGCGAGCCCCCATTTTTTCATGTCATCCCGCACTTCCTGGGGAACGCGTGGATCGTTGGCGATGAAGTAGAGCCAGCCTTGCTGGTATTGCTGGTGCTCTTTCAGGATGTCACGCCGACGCTCGTAAGAGGCTTCGGGATAGTCGTAGTTGAACCCGATGTTGTCGGTGCTGAACGGCCCGTGATTATTCGTGTCCGTCTTGTGATTGGGAATGGGATCGAACTTTTCGAAAGTCTCGCGCCAGCCGGCAGCGATGATGCGCAGCAGCAACTCGTATTGGTTCGAGTCGTAGCCAGCGGGCTTGGGAAACTCTACGCGGTTCGCGGCATGGTCGGTCAGGCACATCCGGTAGCAATAAGCCTGCACTTTCTTGTCGCCCATACCAAATTCGCCGGGAGGCTGTGTGTTGATTCGCGGCAAGACGCCGCTGGCCGGATCGCCGGGAACGACATACGGGCTGATTTTCTCCTTGAGGAAACCGAAATGATGCCGATGGTGCAACACACCGGTTTGCACGCCGTTGTGCTCTTCGCCATAGGTGGCATTCGCTTCGCGGCCGACGTGATAATCGACTCCCGCGGCGGCGAGCAAATCGCCTTCGTAGGTGGCATCGATAAACATCTTTGCGTTGAACTGCTTGCCGCTGAGCATCTTGATCGCTGTGATGCGCGGGCCGGTCTTTGTGACACCCTTCGCCCGATCGAGCCACTCGTCGCGATGCACGGGAATGTTGTATTCCTTGACGAGATATTCAAAGACTTGCTCGGCCACATGCGGCTCAAAAATCCACATCGTGCGCTGGGCCCCGTCGATGGCCGGCGTTCCTTGCCCCTTGTTGCCATATTCATCTTGTGTTTGCCATTTCCAGGCCGCGGGCTCTTGATAGTGCTTCCAGACGCGGTGATAAAAGTCGCGGGCCAATCCGCCGATCACCGCTTTGTTGCCCGTGTCGGTCCAGCCAAGGCCGCCGCTCGACAAGCCGCCTAAATGCTTATCGGGGCACACGATGACTACCGACTTGCCCAGCTTCTTGGCCTGCACCGCGGCAACAACCGCAGCGCACGTGCCGCCATAAATGCACAAGTCGGTGCCAGCAGCCGGCTCCGCCGCGATAATCGTGGCAAGCTGCCCAGCGAGGACGAAGCAGCAAACACCAAGGCTCATGGCACAGTATTTCATGGAAAAAGTTCCCGTTTGTGGCAAGATTTCCCGCGCTCTTTTTCTAACCTTCACGCTGTTCCTTCGGGCGAATGAGCAGCACGATAATCACCGACAGCAGAGCCACCCCCGCGAACGCGCCGAAAATCAGGTTGAGCGGCACGTCGCGATCGCGCAAGGCTCCGAACGCCCAATCGCCGAAGCCGCCGCAACTTATGCTGACCATGTTCATAATGCCATAGCCAGTGGCTCGCGACTCGCGCGGCGCGATCTGGCACAGAATCGGCATGTTATTGCAATCGAAAAAGCCCCAGCCGATGCCAAAGATCCACAGTCCGAAAATTGCGATGTACAGCGTGCTGGCGTTCCCCACACTGAAGAGCGCGGGCAGGAACATCATCATGCCCAGGGCGCTCGTGAAAATGCGGCCGCGGAGCGTGTAGCGCATCCAATGATCGGCGAGCGATCCGCCCACGATCGCTCCAATGAGCGAAGCAATTTGCACGACCAGAATGGCGCTGACGCCGGCCTTGCCCTGGCCCAGGTTGAATTTCTCGCGGAGGATTTCCGGCATCCAATCGCGCACCACCCAGCCCGCAATGGCAGGCAGCGTAAAATACAAAACGAGCAACAAATAGTTCCGGTTGGTTAGTAGTCCGACGACCGCATTGCCCGGTTTCTTCTCGGATTGTGCCGTTGCTGCCCCCGGTGGTTTCCCGCGCAACGCGATGAGTAGTGGAATGGCATAGATGATTCCAATGACGCCGGACGTGCTAAACGCCCACCGCCAGCCGAAATCGGGCGACTCTGCGACATAGCCCGCGAATCCACCGATGATTTGGCCGACATAGATACCGGCCTGATGAATGCCGACGGCCTTGGAGCGCGTCGAGCCCGGGTGAAAGTCGGTAATCAGCGCGAGCGCCGCTGGAATATAGAAGGCCTCGCTGATTCCCATCAGGGCGCGAGCCGCCAGCAGCTCGTTGAGCGTCGTCACCTGGCCCGTCCACCACGTCACCAGCGACCAGACCAACAAACTGATGCCAATCACGAGCCGTCGGCTGAAGCGATCGGCAATGAAACCGCCAAATGGGCTGAGGATGGCATACGTCCACTTAAAACAGCCGAGCACCAGCCCCCAATCCGCCTTGTTGGCGATGGTGGGAATGTCGGTGACCATCGACTGCTTCATCGTCGCCAGCATTTGCCGGTCCAGATAGTTGAGCAGCGCGACTGGCAACAGCAGAATCACGATGAACCACGCATAGGTCATCGCGCTCTGGGTTGGCTCACTCAAGGGAGCATTGAGTTGCGTGTCCGAATTTGCTGAAGGGGACAACAATCGTCTCCAATTCAATCTTAAATACTGATTGTGCCGCGGAACTTGCTAATTCTTGGAAGGAGTTGAACGGAGGCTCAATCGTAGCCACAATCTGCGAAAAATGGCAGCACTTTCGGCTTGACAAAAATCTTTGAAAAAATGGCCCGGTTTTTCGCGCAGAATGCAATGTACATAGTAGGGCACGCCTGCAGGGCGGAACCTTTCGTAGTGCCAATCCACTCTGTGCCTCAAACACGCTAAAACAACACTCAACTTGAGCGCACTGGCATTTCACCCCAATTTCACAACTCGTTCCAGCACAATGGCTTACACGTATTCGCTACAACTCCCCGCAGAAAAATTTTCCAAACTTTAGCGCCCCAGAAAGGCAATCGGATACCCATGAACACCCGTGAAGTTACGCGACTCGGCAATTCCCGCCGCTGGTCGGATGTTGTGATTCACGCTGGCGTGGCTCGCTGGGTCGAAGTAGCCGAAGACTCGGGGGCCGTTGTTCGCGGCCAAATCCAGCAAGTCCTGCAACAGATAAATTCCACGCTAGAGCAAGTTGGCAGCGATCGCGCTCGTTTGCTCGAAGTGCTCATTTTCCTCGCGGACCTCAACGACGCTCCCGTGCTGAACGAACTGTGGGATGCTTGGGTGCCGGAAAACCATCCGCCCATCCGTGCCTGCGTTCAAGCTGGCCTGGCCGCCGGTCTGTTTGTCGAGATGCTAGTGACCGCAGCCGTGAAGGAACCGAATCCATGAGACGCCGCGAATTCTGTCTGAGCAGCACTGCTGCCTTCGCTTCGGTGAGTGTCGGGGCAAAAACATGGGCCGCGCCAGCACAGCAACCCGCAGCGGATGAAAATGATCTGGCTGGTCCGGCGAACGGGCCTTGGCGTCGATTGTTTCTCGATGCCACGGTCGTCGAGCAGTCCGCCGGACTTTCTCGCGTCTTCCATTCAGCTCAAAAACACGACACAAACCCCGTAATCAAGCGCGACCGACCGTGGGAAGGCGTCGCGGCAATTACCGGTCCCTATGTGTACGGTACGGTGCTACACGACGGCGGCAAGCTCCGCATGTGGTATCAGGTGCTGACGCGCGGCAACCACGTTGGCTACGCAGAATCCACCGACGGGCTCTCTTGGACCAAACCCGAGCTAGGGATCGTCGCGCACGATGGTTCCAAGGCCAACAACCTCGTCGTCTCGGCTTACGATCCGGAAGCTGCCGGCGGTGGGCACTGCCACAATCCCAGTGTCCTGCTCAATGCAAACTCGTCCGATCCGCAGAAACGCTACTTGCTGTACGGCTTTGATAACCAACACGGCCATCCGCGCGTCGCCTTTTCGCCGGATGGCCTGCATTGGCAATACGATTCAGAATCGTCCACGAAGCTGTTGTTCACTTCGTCCGACGTCGTCAGCTTCTTCCACGATCCCTATCAGTCGCGTTATGCCGCTACGTGGAAAACGCGAAACCGCCGCGGGCGGGCGGTGGGAATTGCTTGGTCGCCGGATGGCCTGACATGGACCAAACCGTTGGATGGTCCCATTTTCGCCGCCGATGATCTCGATCCTGATGACACGCAGATATATGGAATGCCCGTGTTCGCGTATCAGGGGCTCTATATCGG
The DNA here is from genome assembly GCA_031394445.1 of Anatilimnocola sp. GTDB lineage: Bacteria > Planctomycetota > Planctomycetia > Pirellulales > Pirellulaceae > CAYLLN01. Next base: position 5,283 of record JANNTN010000781.1, on the reverse strand, counting down.
GCAGCCGTGGATTTATCACGCGCGGTACTTCCGCTATGGCGAGTATTCGGTGGACAAGCTCCACGAAGCCCAGGCCGATTCGCCACGGACGATGGATGTACAACTTGCGTGGAGTTGGGACTTGGTGAACTGGTCGCGAAGCGCCGAGCGGCACAATTTGATTCCTCGGGGAGCCAAGGGAGCGTGGGACAGTGGCATGATCGTGACGGCTCGCGCGCCGGTTGTCGTGGGTGACGAGCTTTTCTTCTATTACGGCGGTTGCGACGGTGTTCACGATCAGTCTCGCGTGCGGGGGGCAATCGGCTTGGCGAAATTACGTCTTGACGGTTTTTGCTCGCTCCGCGCGGGCGAGGCAGAAGGCTGGTTTGTTAGTCGCCGCGAGCCATTTCACGAGCCCGCCGCCACCATCAATGCCAAAACCGAAAAGAATGGCGTCATCGTCGCGGAAATCCTCGATCGACAGAATCGCGTCCTGCCCGGCTTCAGTCGAAACGACTGCGAACCGTTCACCGGCGACTCCGTTCGTCACCTGCTGAAGTGGAAATCGAGCCAGTTTTTGCCGAATCAAACGCGGCCCGATTACAAGCTTCGCTTTTGGCTCAAATCTGCCGAGCTCTTTTCATACCTTCCCAGCAACCTTGATCCCAACCAGCCCGACTTGGCCCGCTTTCCCCAGCAAGGACCGTAGCGCGAGACCTTATCTACATGTTTAGAGTGCTCAGGGTGCTGTGAGACGTGAAGTGTGGTCGTGGATGATCAGCCATTTGCCGTCGATGCGGCGCAAAATGAGAGAAAAGTTGCCCCCAACGGACGTTATTTCATGGGTGAGCCGCCAGCGGCCCAGGACGAGAACCGCGGAATCGCCGAGCAATGTGGTTTCGAGGTCAGAAAACCGTAATTGCCCCATTTGCTCGCGGGTCGAATAGCGCTTCCGGTAACGATCCCGAGTATTTGTCCAGCCTCGCGTGGTTTCGCCACCGGAACTGAACGTCAGTTGGTCGGAGTTCCAGTAAGACTTCATGAATTCGTCAATGTCGCCTCGATTCCAAGTCACGGCCTGAGCCGCCAAAACAGCTTCAATCTCCCAGGTCGGGTCGTTAGCCACGCTTGAGAAGCGCAGCCGCGAGTCTTGCCACACGTGCCCCCAGCGAGTCGATCCGTCTGCGAGTGCCAGCTCCAAGGTTGCTTCAAATCCGCCAGCGGTTGCACGGATGTTGAAAGGCTTGGTAAGGCCACGCGATGTGAGTGGGTCGATCCCGAGTTCCTTGTGATTGCCGGCCCAACGCTGATGCTGCTGAAAGAAGGATTTTTGGCTGTGATAAACCTCCATCAGCGCGTCACGGCCGCGCAGCGTTGGATCCGTGGTGAACTGCGTTGTGCCCGGCTGGTCGGCGGAGAATTGAACGTAGCCCCAGCGCTCAGGGCGGTGCATATCGACAATTCCTTGAGGCGACCAAACCCAGTTGTTCTCGCGGGAATTCGGGACTTTCTGATACTTTCCATCGATAATGTCGTGTTGCCACTGGACGCGAGAAAAATTCGCCCGCCACTGATCGCCGGGCCGCGGCGGAGCAGGCCGATGGGCATGCTCTCGGAGCACCTGCCAGGGAATCGCCAGCTCAACATTCCATCCTTGATCCTCATCGCGGGCGTCGTTGAGCGTTCCGCGACAATGGAATGCCGATTGGAGGCCGGGAATTTCCCAACTATTGTCCGCCCGGCCACCGTCTTTGTAGGGCTTGGGCAGAAACAAATCCCAGGTTGTATTGAGAGCATTGATCTCCAACTCGTAGTACTCGTGGTTGTCGCCATCCGGATCGATAAACACCTCAAAGTCGTTGTCGTGAAAAATCACCGAATCGTGCTTACTGAGCGTGCCCCAGACGTGTGGCTCTTCCATCTGCGTGGCGATGTAGAAGTGCTCGTCATCCCAGAGCATCTTGACCCGTGTGTCAAATCGAGGACGCGGCTGGCGGTCCCCTTCGATATCGACAAACGGTTCCGTCCAGGGCACGGCTTCCCAGGCGGCATCGACGAATTTGCCGTCGATTTGCGGAGCAGTCGCAGCGCGGTAGCAAACGTAGCCGCGCGGCACGATGCCCTTCATGCGTGCCCAATCTTGTGCCGGGTCAGCGGCCGCGGCACTACTCACGTTCACAGCAGCAATCAGAATACACGCAAGAGTCGATATTTTGGCGATGAGCACGATTGAAAACTCTTGTGAAAGGTCGAGGGCTACGAGCGAACAAATTCCGCACAGCGAGTGGCAAACCGCTGTGCTTCGGCTGCCGTGTTAATGCCCTGAGCCTGGTGAATGGTGAAGTATCCGTCGTAGTCGATCGCCTTGAGGCCGGCAAACACGGCGGAAAAATCGACGCCGCCAGCATCCCACGGATCGAGATGATGAAACCGCACCTCACCGCGGCAATAGGTTGTGAGCGCTTCGAGGCCGAGCGTATCGAGCCGGTGATTTTGGGCGTACACATTCATCAGGTGCGGCCGTAGCCTGACTAGCGCTTCGGTCGCGTACGATTGACCACACAACAGGAGATTGGCGGGCTCGTAAATCAGGCCAAAGTTGGGGCGATCGATTTCCGCCAGAATATTCAGAATGCCATCGACTTCCTCGAAGATTGTCGCCGTATGACACTGATGCGCGAGCCGGATGCCGCGCCGGGCGGCTTGCTCGGCCGCCGACCTCGCGAACGGGATGTCTTCGCGGCGTTTGAGGCAGACCCGAATCAAATTGCAGCCCAGCGCTTCGGCCACATCGAGGCTCGGGCCGATGTTGCGTAGGCTGTCGGGCCCCTGGTCGTTGTTGAGGGGCACGTTGGCGTCAGCCGTCACCATCGAGACGCGCAGGCCCGCCGCTTCCACGGTGGCGCGCTGGCCGGCGAGCTTCGCTGGGGGCGTTCCCACGCTTCCGGCGCTGGCCCGCATGCAGATGGCGTCGTACCCGCTGCCCTTCGCCACTGCGACCAGTTCCTCAAAGGGAATTTGCAGACGCGTTTTGCAAACGGCCTCGACGATCCGCACTGACAAGGAGAGTTTCATGTTTTCCAGTTATTCCCGAATCGACAGATTGTACTTATTCGGGCGTAGCTCGGGACTCTCGCAGCGCGCGTACCATGTCACGAACCAGTTCCCGTCTGGTAATGCGCGTCGTGTGGCATATAGGCTCGCCACGGCTGCTTTTTTCCACGACGGCTTCACTCGCGCTGCCGTGAATTTCTCGCACACCCGTGGCCTGCACAAGTGCAGCAACATCTGGCCCGCGTATGCCAGCGCCGGCCATCACGGACAGCCCCGTTCCGGATCGTTGCACCAGTTCACCGATCAACTGGCTGCCTTTCATAGCCGTAGCGGCCTGGCCCGAGGTCAGCACTCGATCGACGCCCAACTCTAGCAGGGAATCGAGAGCTTCGTAGGGGTCGGGGGTCAGATCGAATGCCCGATGAAAGGTCACCGCCAGCGGCCTTGCCGCATCCACGAGCAGCCGGCACAACTCGACATCGATACGGCCATCTTCGCGAAGCGCGCCAAAAACAACGCCGGTCACGTCGATTTTTTTGGCGACTCGAATGTCGCGCAGCATCGTATCGACTTCATACGTCCCATAACAAAAGCCCCCCGCCCGGGGCCGAATCATCATCATGATCTCGACTGTGCTCATCTCAACACCGCCAAACTCAGTCCGGCCTAACTCGACACACTGCTGCACCAGCCCGTAACTAGGCGTGAGCCCTGCGAGGTCGAGCGCGGAGCACACCTCCAGCCGATCGGTGCCCCCCTCAATGGCGGCCATCGCCGATTCGATACGATCGATGCAGATTTCGAGTGTCATCAGTGACCGTCGGCCGCGTGCCAGACGTCTATTTGACGATTTGACTGGCCGCCGAGATCAGGCGGTTGCCGCCCTGGCGTTCGTAAACGGCATATTCGAACCCGTGCTGAATGCTATAGCCGCCAACCCGCCCCTGCTTATCGAGAGCGATGAAGCCGACCTGGATGTCGCGCCAATTCGCTGTTTTTTGCGTGACACGTTCAATCGCCAGACGGCACGCCTCTTGCGGAGTTTTTCCCTGTCGCATGAACTCGACTACCAAAAAACTGCCGACCGCGCGAATGACCGCTTCGCCAACTCCCGTGGCGCTTGCGGCACCAACTTCGTTATCGACGTACAGCCCCGCGCCGATGATGGGCGAATCTCCCACGCGCCCGTGCATCTTCCAAGCCAGGCCACTGGTTGTGCAGGCCCCCGACAGATTTCCCTTGGCATCCAGCGCCACCATTCCGATCGTGTCGTGGTCCTTGACGCTGCCTGGTTTTGGAGTCGCCTTGTGTTTGGTTTCCTTCCATTTCTCCCAAGCCTGGCGCGAGCTTTCCGTCAGCAGGTTTTCCTTCGCAAAGCCCTCGGCAACTGCAAACTGCAGCGCTCCCTCCCCCACCAGCATCACGTGCGGAGTCTTTTCCATCACGCGCCGCGCGACCGAAATCGGATGCTTGATTTGCGACAGAAAGGCCACGGAGCCGCAACGGCCGCGCTCATCCATGATGCAGGCATCGAGCGTCACGTTTCCGTCCCGATCGGGCAAACCGCCGAGGCCGACGCTATCGACCGCCGGATCGGCTTCGCTTTCGCGAACGCCCGACTCGACGGCATCCAGTGCGGTCCCACCACTCTCCAAAATCTTCCAGGCAGCCGTGTTCGCGGCCAACCCATGCGTCCATGTCGAAATCACAATCGGTTTCGTTGCCGGTGGATTGGCAACTTGCGCGGTGGTGGTCCGCGGACTGTAATACGCCAACGCGGCTGTTGCTAGAGCTTTCAGAAAATGCCTGCGGGAAGCCATGTTATGTCACTGTGTTATTTTCACTGGGGCAAAAGGGGCTTAACGGGTGTTTTACCGTCCATCGCGACGGGATAAACGGCTTTCTGAGAATCCAGCTTCGCAATCATTCCCTGCATCAGGCGGCGTAGCTCGCTTTGCTGAGTAGCGGCCAAGTTCTGCTGCTCGAACGGGTCTTTGGCCAGATTGAAGAGCTGATAGTGCGATCCCTCAGAGACTTCCGATGGGAAGTAATGGTAAATGACTTTCCAATCACCCTCGCGGTACGTGGTGAAATAAGCCGTCCGATGCGGCGAGTGCGGGTAGTGCATCAGAAACACTTCGTTGCGCGAACTGTCACGCTTTCCCGCGAGCAGCGTATCGAGCCGAACGCCATCCACCGTGTGTTTGGCTGGCGGTTTGACACCCGTCAAAGAAAGGATCGTCGGAAACA
>JANNTN010000075.1:0-1874 GCA_031394445.1 Anatilimnocola sp. | reverse complement strand
CTCGGCTTGCTCGGGGCTCATGTAGAGCGGCGTTCCGACCAACTGCGTCAGGGCCGTATAGACCGTGCGCTCGGTGAGCTGCTGGCCCACCGCCTTAGCAACGCCGAAGTCGATTACTTTCACGACCGGCCGGCCGTCGTTTGTGGTAACCATCACGTTCGACGGCTTCAGATCGCGATGAATGATTCCCTTTTGATGAGCGTGCTGCACGGCCTGGCATACATCAACGAACAGCTCCAGCCGCTGACGAGGGCTCAGCTTGGACTTATCGCAGTACTCCGTAATCGGCATGCCGCGGACCAGTTCCATCACGAAGTACGGGCGGCCGGCTTCGGTCGTACCGGCATCCAGCACCCTGGCGATGTTCGGATGGTCCATCATCGCCAGGGCTTGCCGTTCAGCCTCGAACCGGGCAATCACCTGCTTGGTGTCCATGCCAGGCTTAATGATCTTGAGCGCGACGCGACGGCGCACCGGCTCGGTCTGTTCGGCGACATAAACGACACCCATTCCGCCTTCGCCTACTTGCTCCAACAGCTTGTAGCGGCCGATGAGGGTGCCGGGCTGTTCGAATGGAGGGCGGTCGATGGTGGCCAAATTCCCGACACCGGGTGGCGGCACGTCAAGCGGACCGCGCGATGCATCATGGGAAGCCAGCAGTTTCAAGACCCTTCTACGCAACGCCTCGTCGTCGGCGCACGCTCCTTGAACGTACGCCACTCGTTCTTGGGCTGTCGCCAACTGCATTGCCGCAAGGAAAACTACTTCTTCGGATTGGGCTTGTTCGATCACGTCATGCACCTCTTTGTCGCCACTAACAATGCGGAATCGAGGAGCAAATCACCTCATAAATTCCGGAAAAGATTTGTAACACCCGTCCTGGGTGCGCAGTCTCAGAGATCGGTTGACAGCTCGGCATGCAGCCAGGCTCGTGCGTAAGCCCAATGGCGATCAGCGGTTGCAGAAGAAATGCCTAGAGCTTGGGCCGCCTGAGGAATGGTCAGTCCCGCAAAATAACGAAGCTTGACCAACTGGGCCTTTTCGGGAGCTTGACGTTCAAGCCGCTCCAATGCCTCATTTAGGTTGAGGAGATCGACGCACGGTTCGGAAGTGAGAATTTCGACGTGCATGACATCGTGCCGCTGCATTTCGCCTCCACGCCGCACGCTTTCCTTTTGTCGAGCCTGATCGATTAGAATCCGCCGCATGGCCTCGGCGGCTGCGGCAAAGAAATGCCCCCGTGAATCCCAGTGCTGGGCCTTCTCTACGTCAACCAGACGAATGTAAGCGTCATGTACCAGCGCCGTCGCTTGGAGCGTCTGCCCAGGGTTCTCTTGTGCCAGCTTGGCGGCTGCCAACCTCCGCAGCTCGTTATAGACCAGCGGCAACAGCTTCTCAGCGGCCTGCGGATCGCCTTGCTCAATCTGCGACAAGATTCGGGTAACGTCGGACATGGGGTCGCGGGCCGTGAAATGGCGAACGATGGGCAACCGCCATTACGCTATCCACGGGAAGGGCAAATGTCGAGCTTGGCGCGATACTGCGGACCTCAAGGATGGCGTCCCAGAAATGGTTCATTTGCTGCTCAGCCTTCCAAGCCGTTTGAACCCCGAGCGACCGGCCGTCGTCCAATTGAGCCCGATTCCGAAGAAACGTATGACTTCTTGGGACGAAAAAGGCGTGCCATCAATGGTATGAGTATCTGCGACTAGCCCGGCGACGTGCGTCAAAATACGGTCGTTGGACGAAATCGCTGCGCGATAGTGCGGTGTCCTTAGCCTGGCAGTTGGCGTTGGCCGTTCATCTGTCGTTTCTCGTGGATCGTTAGCTCCGCCCTGCTCGTAGGGCTGCAAACTTCTCGTTCTCCGCGCGTT
>JANNTN010000755.1:0-19153 GCA_031394445.1 Anatilimnocola sp. | reverse complement strand
CGGGGGACTGACGTCCCCCGCTCGCCTTGATTAGGCGTCGGGTTTGTGTTCGATGAGGCGAAAGGCGGTGACTTCCCAGCTTACGGTGATGCTGTCGCCGCCTTTGCGGGAGCCGTTGTCGATGCGGCGGTAACGCTCGGGATAGCCAAATTGCGGGTGAAAGCCGGCCCGCAGGATGAGGGGCAGTTGGCTGCCCGCGGCGGTGGCCCGCTCGACGGCCTCGATATCGCGGCTGATGGTCGAGAACATGCCGGGGATACTCCAGGTGCCAAAGGTGCGCTGCGATTGGAGAGGCTGACCGTTTCGCCAGGCTGCAACCGGCTCGCCGTCGCGGACTTCGACGCGGTAACGGGACGCCTGAGGGCCGGTGACTTGCACCTCGATGTCGTAGTTGGCAATTTTGTTTGATCGAAAATGCTCGTGGGCCGCGTGAAACTGTGCGGGAGACAATGTGGGCGTTGTGTCGTGATAAACCTGCCGCATCACCAGCAGCATGACGATCAGCCCCAGCCCGATGCCGAGCAACGTCGTCATTGCAAATCGGCGAAGGGCCGCGGAAACGCCCATTCGATCGTGAGCAACGGCTGGAAGCTCGCCGCTGGCGGAGTTCGCATTGTCGGCGCGGTCGATCATGAGGTTGCCAGCGGAGCAGCCGTGTCGCGGGGGGTCGTCAGTGAGGCAGTCGTCGCGTACAACCACAATATAGGTGGCGGGCGGCAGTACGTGGTGACTTATCTGTGTGATGACGTAGCTACGTGGTGAATTATCCACGTGATGATTGTCGATGAGTAATCGTAAACCTAGCTACTGGAAACTGCCTTGTCTAAACCATCCTCATTCTTAAATCGCGCCCGAACCAAAATTGTCGCCACGGTTGGGCCGGCTTGTGGCAGCGTTGAAAAGCTCGTCGAGCTGATTAACGCTGGTGCCAGCGTCTTTCGAATCAACACGGCCCACGGTACTACCGAAGAGCGCGCCCAAAAGCTGGCCGACATTCGGACCGCGTCTGAACAAGTGGGCCAGCCCGTTGGCGTGCTGGTTGATCTGGCTGGGCCGAAAATTCGCCTGGGCGAGCTGATGAACGAGCCCGTCGTGTGCGATGTGGGCGAAGAATTTCGCTTTGTGCCGGGATCAAAATCGAATGCGCCCGACGAGCTGACCTGCACCTATCCCACGTTGATCGGCGAATTGGCGGTCGGTGACGCCGTGATGCTGGCCGACGGTACGGTGAGCATGGTGGTTGTCGCGAAAGAGCAAGGACTGGTGCGTTGCCGTGTTACGGGCGCGGGGCAGATTCGCAGCCGGCAGGGAATCAACCTACCGGGGGCGAAGCTGAGCGTCGCCTCGCTGACGGAAGCCGACATGGCCAACGCGATTTGGGCGGCCAAGAATGACGTCGATTTCGTGAGTTTGAGCTTTGTGCGGAAAGCCGTCGATGTGCTGCTGCTCAAAGAACTGCTCAGGTCGCAAGGCTCAAACGCAATGACGATCGCGAAGATCGAGAAGCCGGAGGCCGTGCAACAGATCGTGGAAATTGTGGCGGCGGCCGAAGGAGTGATGGTGGCGCGTGGCGATTTGGGCGTGGAAATGGACGTGGCGGAAATCGCCGTGGTGCAGAAGCGGATCGTCGGGGAATGTCAGCGGCAAGGCAAGCCGGTGATCGTGGCGACGCAGATGCTCGACAGCATGCACCACAATCGGCGGCCCACGCGGGCGGAAGCGACCGATGTGGCCAACGCGATTCTCGACGGGGCCGATGCTTGCATGTTGTCGGGTGAAACGGCGATCGGCGAGTTTCCCGTGGAATCGGTCGAGACGATGAACCGCATCATGCTGGCCACCGAACCGCTGTTGAAAGACCGTAGTCTATCGCGGGAGATACAGGCACACGACGTGCATCCGGTCACGGCGGCGGCCGTGCATGGCAGTGCGACCATAGCCGATCAACTCGGCGCGAAGCTCGTGGTTGTGGCCACGCGCGGCGGAGGAACGTGCCGCCTGCGCAGCAAGCAGCGCGATTTTATTCCCACCATTGGCCTGTCCGATTCGCCCGCCGTGCTACGCCGATTGACGCTTTTTTGGGGCGTGACGCCCATCGCCAACGCGCCGGTTCACGATGGTCCGGCCCTCCGGGCCTTCATGGATCAATGGGGCCGTGAGATCGGGTTACTCGACAAAGGGGACCGCATCGTCTTCGTTACTGGTGCCAATTTCTATCCAATGGCTCAGAACGTTGTGGTGATTCACGAAGTGGAATAGCGCGGGCCTCTAGGCCGATGAACTCGCTGAGCGCTGTGCCGGTGGGGTGGGTGAACTTCAACAAGTCCAGTTGAGGATCGGATTTCACGCACTGCATGCGCAGGGCGTGGCCATCATTGAAAAAATGGGGTCCGATGCCGCTGAAGAGAAAGCCGAGGTTGCGGGCATGCCGGGAAATGGCGTCTGCGCCGGGTTGGGCGAGTGGCAGCTCCAGGTAGGCGGATTCAAATTCGGTTGATTTGCGGAACTGATCGCAGACTTGGTCGAGTTGCCCTAGGACGTCGCGGCCGACGCGCGGAACGCGGATGTAGAGGCTGTTCCACTCCTGGCGTGGCTCACAGCGGAGTTCGCCTTGTGCTGGTGGCGGCTGAGCAGCCGCGAATTCGGCTGAAAAATCCCATTGGGCAAAAATGCGGGCAACGAGGGAGTGGTATTCCTCGGGGACATGTAGTGGAGTGTGTGCGGCACATGGCAACCGATAGCGAAAGAACATCAAAAAGCTGGCGCGGGTGGCTGATGCTGAGCCGGATGAGCTGGTTACGACCGTGCTAGGCCATAGCCCGAGAGTTAAGCCGCAGGGATGAGAGTCGGTAAACAGTGGCACGTCGCGGAGCGGTTCTCGCGTCGTGGCCATTTCCGAAAAGATGCCCGGAATTTCTTGGTTCGCGGCGGCCTCGGATAAGATCCATAAGAGATGCTGGCGTATTCCACGGCTGCGGTATTCGGGCAACACCATGGCCATGCCCATTTCCCACACGGGCCCGATGCCGTAGCGTTCAAGCGCGATGTGACCGATGACGCGGCCGGTTTCGTCGAGTGCGATGGCCGACTGCCACTCGCCGGTCTCGTTGTGGCGAATAATTTCGCGGGGATCATAGAGCGCGCGGCAGGGATAGGTTTCGCCATAGATTGCTCGGACGCATGCGACCAAGCCAGGCGCGTCGTGCGGCTGGAGGCGGCGGATCGAGAATGGGGACATGGCTTAGATCCCCGTTGGACTAGCATTACCGATCAACTGAGGACGCCAAGCGATGGGGATCGGCTCAGCGCCTGGGTTGCGCTCGTCGATTTCGCGTAGATGCTGATTGAAGGTCTGGGCAAATGCCTCGTGAAAGGGCATTGAGAAATCGGGATACTCGGAGGGTGGCTTGAGGATGATGGGGTTTGTGTTGATTTCCCAAACCTGAATGCGTCCATCCAACAACGAGTAGTCGATGCGGCCGTATTCGATGTTGGCAAGCTCGAAGATGGACCGCAATTCTTGCTCGTGCGGATTAGTCGCGACATAGTCCTTCATCTCTTCGCGGAGAGCCGGCTCGACCAGGTCCATGTCTTTCAAGAGCCAGTTGCGGCTGAATAGTAGATGCCGCGGGAAGATGCGCTCGCCCACTCGAAACGCCGAATATTTTCGGTAAATGCCCGCCTCGTCTTTCGTGTCGCAAAACTCGACCACCAACAGGGCGTTCAGCGGGGCGCCGCTCATGATGAGCCGCACAAACCATTTATCGAGTGCTTGCTGATCGCGAAGCAACGGTGACAGGTTGCCGTTGTGCTGGTTTTCCAGTCGTAGAAATACGGGGAAGCGCCACGGCTGAGCAGGATCGGTCGGGCGAAAGACCTTGAACGCGTTTGTGCCGCGATCGGAGAGCGCTTGCAGCAACTCCCACCTGCAAAAGCTGCGCTGGGGATGGTTCAGCAAACGGAGGCCACGTGCGTGCTCCGCCAATTGCCGCCACAAGTCGGACACGAGGGTTCGCTGGGCGGTGGTGAGGCGCTCCAGGTCGGAAAAGACGTAAGTTCCTAACGGAAAGTTAGGATTGTGGGTGAGAGCCGCGTAGGGCACCACCTGCACTCGCGGCGCAGGCTCGCGCCGCCAGTGGCGCACAAAGAGGGCCACGGTGTCTTGGTGTTCGGTTGTTACCAGAAAGAAGATCATCGCCGCGCTCGCCCTGGGCGAAGTTCCATCGTAGTTGCGGCAGAGACAACGATTCGCGCCTCCCTACGATCCCTACATTCCAAAAAAAGACACCCCGGCTGCTTGTAGCAACCGGGGTGTCGCGATTTTTTCAGATGATCCGGGCCGCTGCTGATTAAGTCAGCATTGTCCCAAGCGATTTAGAACTGAACCAAGGCCCGAGCGACCAAGCCGTCGAAGCTGATCGGTTCGTGCAGTTCGCTGTACTCGCGGCCTTGCACACCGGGGATGTAGGAGCCCGTGGTGAGCGTGTTGAACCAACCCTCGAATTGATAGCCGGCGGTGAGCTGGACGCGACCGCAGCAGCTTCTCCAACCCATGCCCAATTCGGTATGCAGGACGCTGATCACGCGGTAGTCTTCCAGTGTGTTGCCGATGACCGAGTTCGGTCCGAACTGAGTGGTTTGACGGTAATCAGCTTTGAATTCACCCGAATAGAAGTTGGCCGAGGCATTGCCATACATCAACCAGCCGGTGCCCGGGCGACGGATCATTCCATCCAGGCCCATGCCGATGCCGAAGCCGTCGAAGTTGATATCGGTGCGAACCTGGCTCAACCCGACCAACACTCCCACATCCTGCTCGGCACGGAAGTTTTGTTCGAGGTTGGCATAGCGAACGCCAGCGAACCAGTTGACCGCCGTGTCGCAGTTGCCATAGAGCAGAGCGCGATAATCGATGTCGATCTTCTGGAAGCGAATCGCATAGTCGGCGGACGATTGAATGCTGGAAGCGCCAATGTTCGGAATTTGCGGAACACCCGGTTGGAAGATCAAGACGTTGATGCCTTCAGCATTGATCGTGTTGTGCGTGCTCGCCTGGAAGTTTGTGTAGGCGAACTGGATGCTGGCACTGTCGCACAGATTTTGGTTAAAGCCGATGCGATAGCCGGGAGTTATATCGAAGCCCACGCGGCCTACGGGGCCCGTCGGCACGTCGGTCGGCTGAGTGCCGGTTTGTTCGACAGCATAGACGTAGTCGATATTACCTGGCCGCAGGTAGAGGAAGTCGCCAAACACGCCACAACGGTGAACGCAGAGCGGGTCGGGGCAGCAATCGGTGCAGCATTCGGTATCCGAGCACGAGCCTGCATAGCCCGTGCTAAGAGGAGCCTGCACATACTGCGGGGCCTGCTGCATGATTTGCTGTTCAGGGCCGTTGTAGGTCGAAAAAGCAACCGATTGAAATTGCGGCTGAGCCTGCGTGGCTGGCTGCGACTGCACGAATTGCTGTTGCGAGAAGGATTGCTGCTGCATGGGCTGCTGCTGCATCGTTTGCTGTTGCATAGCCGGCTGTGTTTGCGGGGCATACTGCGGCTGAGCGGCATACTGCGGCTGAGCGGCGTATTGAGGCTGCGGGGCATACTGCGGCGGCGCTTGAGGCGGCATCACAGCCTGAACCACCGTTTGAGTCTGCATCACCGGCTGCTGCTGAACAGCCGGCTGAGCTTGGACCACTGGCTGGGGTTGGATAAGCGGAGGTTGCGCCTCGACGACCGGAGGCGGCGGTGGGTTGAAGACCGGTTCAGACAAAAACACGGCGGGTTTTTCAGGTGCCGCTTGCTGACGTTGCGGAGTGGATCGAGGACGTTCGGTCGCGGCCTGCGCCGCTTTCTCGGCCGGGCTCACGATGGGCGCCGGTGCGGGCGATTGCGAAGAGCTGCGGTTCGCGCTGTTGTCTGTGCCCGAAGGCCAGAAGAACGAATCGGCCAAGAGGCCGCGAGGCCGCTTGTTGGCGGCCGCCTTCTTGGCGTCTTCCAGGGTTGGCGTGGCTTCGGCCTGAGCCTTGGAATCTGAAAATTCCTCTGCTGACACTGCCGGATTGCCCGCACTAAGCAGGGCCAGCAGAACGGCCGTACAAATTTGACGGATAGATAGTTTCATGGCTGCTAGCGGGAAAGATGTTATTCGGCTCACAGCTACGCAACATCTGCGAGGCTGCACGACCGTTTACAACGCTTATGCTTATCGTGCGGTAAATACCGTAAAGATTGATTAATACCCCCGCGGCGGCAAAAGCTGCGGCTCTTGCCTAATTTGTCGCGTTGTACGAGACGGTTGATTTGGCCATTCCGTGATTGCCAGCAGCAATCAGACAGCGGACAATCTCAGGGTTTCTGGCTGTGGCAACAGTCAGTTGAACATCGGAAATGTAACGACGGGAGCGGTAAGCTATGCGGATGAAATGCAATCGACGGAAAGTGCTGGCAGCTTGCTTTTCAGTGTTGGTGACGCTGGGCGCAGTCACGAAAAATGAGTCGGCGCGGGCCCAAGAGCCGACGGTGAAGCCGCTGAAGGCGCTGCTCATTCTGGGGGGCTGCTGCCACGATTATCAGGCGCAGCAGGAAATCCTTTCCAAGGGATTGTCCGTACGAGCCCGCGTTGAAGTCACGGTTGCGTACGATCCTGACCGGACGACCGAACACCTGAACCCCGTTTATGAGCGGCGGGATTGGGCCGTGGGTTTTGACGTGGTCATTCATGATGAATGCTCGTCGAACATCAAGGATGCGGCGCTGATCGATCGGATTTTGGAGCCCCACCGCCGCGGTTTGCCTGCTGTACTACTACATTGCGGGATGCATTCGTATCGCAGCGAGGGCTATCCTCAAGCGACCCCGTGGTTTGAGTTCACAGGGCTGGCTTCGACGGGGCACGGGCCGCAAGCACCGATTATCATCGAGTTTGAGAAAAAGGATCACCCGATCATTCGGGGCTTCGAGAATTGGACCACCATCAACGAAGAGCTATACAACAACAGCGCCGGCAAACTGCACGAAACGGCCGCCCCACTCGCCCGCGGCAAGCAAACCACGAGGAACAAGAAGGGGGAGGAAGCCAGCGCGAACTATATCGTGGCCTGGACGAACGATTACAAAGGCACGAAGGTCTTTGCTACCACACTCGGCCACAACAACGACACCGTGGCCGACTCGCGGTATCTCGACCTCGTCGCCCGCGGCCTGCTGTGGTCCTGCGACAAACTGAACGACAAGTATTTGATCGGTGGTAGTGGCAAATAATTTTGCGTGGCAATTTAGCCGGGCAATCAGCCGGGACCAAACCTGGTCCCGGTTCATTTCGCGGCGCTCATGCACCCTACACGTACGGCTACAAAGGATCTGGGCTGGCCAGAGGCCCGCCCCACATTATTCAACATCCAGACGGCACGGCTTTCCCCGCTTTGCCTTTGGCCTTGGCTTTTTTGCCCTTCTTGCCATCCGCGGCGCGGCGAGCGTCGGCTTCTTTCTCTTGAGCAGCGACATAGGCCTCGCGAAAGGCGGCATCATCGCGCTTGCGGAAAACTTCGAGCATGGGGTCGGTCGTTTTTACCATCCAGGCATCGAGCGATTGGCGAAGTTGGTCACGCTGGCTGGCGAATGCGGGATCGGCGATTAGGTTTTTCAGGCAATCGGGATCGTGTTCGACCTCGTACAGTTCTTCGATGACGCGGAACTGATAGAGCTTGTGGCGTTCCGCCAGTTTTGGGTCCGTTTGTGCCAACTCGCGAAACCGGCGATAGGTGGGCGTGCCGGTGGTGGCCGTTTGCATGATCCGCTGGCCGCTGGACCAGGGGTTATAGATGTAAAGAAACTGCTTCGTCTGAATGGCCCGCATCGGGTCGCGCGAGCCGCCGGAATTTTCGTTGTATTCCTTCACTACCATGTCGCGGCCGGTTTGCTTCTCGCCTTTCATGAGTGGTGCGAACGATTTTCCATCAAACCCGGCGGGATGGGCGATGCCCGCGATGTCGAGCAGCGTCGGCAGCATATCGACAGCCGAAACCATGTGCTCGTCGTCGGCCGAGTCGGGCCTGGTCACGCCGGGCCACTTCACGATCCAGGGTGTGTGCGTGCTGTGGTGATAAAGCTGCGTCTTGGCAAAGGGGAGCGGCATCCCGTGATCGGAAAGGAACATCACGACGGTGCGATCGGCTTCGCCTGATGCCTTGAGTGCCGCCAGAATCGCGCCGACTGAATCGTCGCTACGCCGCACCGACGAGTAATAGTGGGCCAGCTCTTTGCGGACAACTGGATCGTCGAACAGAAAACCGGGAATCGGCACTTCTTCGGGCGTGAACACTTTTGTCGGCTTGTGTGCGTCGGGAACTGTCTCGCCGTCCCGCCCCTCGGCATAGAACGGCTTGTGCGGGTCCATGATGTTCATGATGAGGCAGAACGGCTTGCCCGCCTCCTTCGCACTTTTGATGCCTAGCTCGGTCGAGACGCCATACGACGCCGCATTTTTCTGGTGAGCCTGCTGGCCATTTGGCAACGTATCGAGCACTGCGTCCCAGCCGTAAGGTGTGAAGGGCGTCGAATGCGGCACCTTCCCGCGAATGCCGGTGTAGTATCCGGCCTGTTTCATCAAATCGACCAGATGCGGATACCCCGGATTCTTTACCTCATAAAAGCCCTCGATCTTGTTGTTATGCGGATACCGCCCGGACCACATCACGTTCCGCGACGGCATGCAATTGCCCACCTGCACATGAGCCCGCGTGAATCGCATGCCTTGCCTCGCAAGCTGGTCCACATTCGGCGATGTGCCCGGCAGCTTGCAGCCGAAAGCGCCGATGGAGTCGGCGCTGAGGTCATCGACGGTGATGACGAGCAGGTTGAGGCGATCGGCGGCTGAGAGGTGGCTTGCCGCGGCGCATGCGATGGCCAAAACGGCGGCGGAAAAGAGTTTGTTTGGCATGGAAAACAAGTCGGGCAAAGAGGTGGAACAAACCGATCTAAAAATCCCCAATCGGCTCGCCGCCTTTGCAGGTCGCGAGTGCGTGAACAACTTGGTCGGAGAGGCGATTGGGAATGGGCCGGGTTGATCCGTCGAAGTTCAGTGAGAGATTGACTTTGGGATGGTTGCCGGGCGGCAGCGCCAGGGGCTGGCTGAAGTCGAGATCGCGTGGTTCGGCCCAATTGATTCCGGAGGCAGCGATCTCGACCAGGCAGATCGTGTTGGAAAGGCCGTCGGTGATGTTCGAAAATGTCGAGCCTTCCGCGGGCGGCTCAAAAATCGTTCCTTTGCCGACGACAAACAAATAATCGGTTTGGCCGGCGATTTTGCCGTTCGCGGCGGGGTCAACAAACATCGAGGGGGCCTGGCGAGTCTGAGGCCGATTAGTGGGGCTGTCCCAGGCTTGGGTTTTGTCGAACGCTTCGTACAGCGATTGTCGCTCCAGGAACGGCAGCAGCAGCACGCGCCCGCTGTAGAGCGGCTTGCCGGTTGCATCTTTGACGACCGCGGGAGGCAAACAGCCGAAGGCATCGTGATACAGATGCACGGCCAAACCGAGCTGCTTCAGGTGGTTGGTCGATTGCATGCGGCGCATGGCCTGCCGGCTGGCCAACATCGGCGGAACCATGAGCAGGCCGCCGCAAAAAAACAGGACCAGCAGCGTGCCAGCGACGACAAAAACTGTTCGCATGCCGAAGCGCATCCGCATTCGCGGTCCCGCTCCCCCCATTGATGAGCCGGAGGCGACAGGAATCGTGACCGATTTCCCGCAACCTGCACAGCGGCTCGTTTTGCCAGCAAATTGCTCCGCGGCGGAGAATTGCTGGCCGCAGCGCGGGCAGGAATAGTTGATCGGCATGCAAACGGCTCCAAAGGGGAGTGAGCGGCGGAAAGGCTGTGTCGTGCGTAGAGCATAACACGCCGGGTTGTTTACACAGCGATTGGGCCGAATTGAAGTCCCGCCCGACAGGCGAGACCTACTTTTCACGCAACTTCACCAAGATCGCTTCGAGCTCGCGCTGCCGCGGCTGGGGGAGCCAGGCGAGGAGACATTGGCCGGTGGGGTCGTATCGAAGCTCTCCGTTGCCTCCGCCGGCGACGAAGGTTTCTTCGTCCATCGCAGTTCTCAATTTGGCCAACAACACGTCGCCTGGCGCATCTTTTCCGATCAAATCCTTCACGCGATAGACCTCGAGCTCGGCCTGTTCGTTCATGCGGGCTGGCGTCACGACCTGGAGCGTTTGAGCGTCGATAATGCGAAACGTGAGGTCGAGGGGTGTTAGCAGTGATTCGAGCGCGTCTGCCAGCGGCTGATTGTTGGTCACCAAGGTTCCTTCACCTGACGGATTCCACCCTGCGGCAGCTACGTCGCGCCAATCCACGAGAATCCTCATGCCGGATGCTTCGCCGAGTTTTTCCAAGATCGTCACGAGACGCGTGGGCTGACTGTAGTTCAACAACAGCGGCTTGAGGAGTTTCGGCCCGGCTTGTTTCAAGCGGCTGTCAACTTGAAACAACGTAGTCTCTACTGGCGTTTTACGGGGAAGCGGGGGTGTGCGGGCCGCTCGTAGTTTTTCGAGGGCAATCAACGTCTGAAATTGCACCGCTCGGCGATTGCGAATCACCAGCGTGGCCTTGGCGGCATTCACGGCGATACTCCCCTGCCCTTCCCCGTCGCCCCAGGCACCTGGCTCTACGACCGCCTGTAACAACTCGGCCAGATCGTTTAGCTGTTGCTCGTCGTCGCTCGTCAGTTCACGAACGTCTTGCGGAGATAGTGGTACGAACGGGCTCGGCTCGGGCCGTCGCACAATGATTTGATTGTCGCTCACGACAAAATCGAGCTTCACCGTTGCCAACGCATCTTTGAGTGTCTTTTCAACCGTCGTGCTACCCGTTTTGAAGACAATCGGCGATTCGGGCGTTGCCGGTAAAAATGGCACGTCGAGTGTGATGGGTATCGTCGAAAGATCGGACATGGTCTGTACGAACTCGGCCAACGTAGTGCCGGTCGATTCGATGCCTAGCAGTTGAATCGCCAGACATTTTGCCACGTCAATCTCGCGCGGGGGTGGACGCGGCGCGGCGGGCCGGGGCGGGGCTGCATCGGCTGGCGGTGGAGGGGGCGATGCGGCTGTTGGTGACGACGGCTTCACTGCCAGCGGATCATCTCCTGTTGGTCCGATGATCCGGTCGAATTTTGCCAGCGGGTCGTCAGCCGGCATCACGGGAGCGCTTGTTGTGGGATTTTTTGTCAAACCGAGCGGGTCGTCTCCCGTTGGTGGCACAGTCTGTGCGGTTTTTGTGTTCTCCGCGGTCTTGGGGGCAGTCGGTATAGCGTCTTGATAGGCAGCAGTGGCCGGTACGCTGAGGGGGGCCTCAGGGGCGGCAACCACGCTGTCGGTTTTGTTTGCTGGTGGGACGCTCGGCTCAGCTTGTGGCTCGGTGTTGTTGTTAGGGCCAGCGTTGCCTGGCTTTACGTCCTGAGAGGATTTACTGGCGCTCTTCCCAACTGCTGCGCTCGTCGTATTTTTCTGCCCCGGCTGCCAGAGCAAGATCACGGCACAAACGGCGGCGAGCGCTAAACCGATTCCCAGGACGACGGAGCCGGCCATTAGCAACCAGTAATTGTTGCGGGCTGGAGGTGTTGGTTGGGCATTAGGAACCGGCGAATTGTTCGGAGGTGTTTTACTGAGTGGCGATTTATTGGGTGCCATCGGATCGCTGCTGTTGCGATGCTTTCGCGGAGCGTTCGCAATCGGCGGCGCTCCAGCGGCTGTTGTTGCAGCAGGAGCAGCCGGCGGTTTTGCTCCTGATGGCGGGGCTGGTGGCGCGGGGGCATTTGCTGGTGCGGCGGGCGGAGTCGCCGAGCGACGCACGGGGGGGCCGCCGACGAATCGCGGCTTAGGCACGGCTGGCAGAGGCGGCTCAGTAGAGGCTGGTGCTGGCGGGCGTGCTTTTGGCGGCGCGTCGGACAGCAATTCATCGAGTACGTCGAACGCCGAGCCGTTGGGCGTTTCACCATATCGAAGCGATTGCCCCTCGACTTCTGTCGCGGTGGGCAAGTCTGATTTTTGCTCGGTGGCTTCGCTGAATGCCGGCGGCGGCTTGACCATTACCATGCCGCCGCACTTGGGGCATGAAAGAATTTGGCCGATCGCGGCCGGGTCGCGCACCTTCAGCCGCGACTTGCACGTCGTGCAGGTAATAGCAAATAGTTCCATGCCGCTATGCACATCCGCTCGCGTGCCCCAACTCGCGAATCGTCCCTTCAGAATCGTTTGTCAGCCGCACTCAAGTCAAGCCGGTCTCTGGTTGGGCCTTCCGTCGTGGGGCGGGTCTCTGGCTGGCCCTTTCTTTTTTGACAATCCCTACCCGCACCCATTACATTCCCACAGCATCGCCCAAAATGCCATCGTTTATCCTGGGAGTGCCCACTCATGGGTCCAATCATTGCGTCGAAACTGCCGAATGTGCGAGTCGTTTTGATCGTGGCGGCCGCTCTGCTCGGCTCGCTTTCCCTTTCCCGCGGTCAGGAAACGGCGTTCAAGGGGCGGTTGCCGCCGTATTACGGTGAGATTGTGACGGAATCACAGCGGCTGCAGATTTATGCCATTCAGGAAAAATATGACAAGGAGGTCAAATCGCTCGAGGATCAGTTGGAAGGCCTCAAGAACAAGCGAGCTGCCGAAATCGACCGCGTGCTGACCACTGACCAGAAGGCCAAGCTTAAGAAGGCTCAGGAAGCTGGGTCGGCAAAGAGGAAGTCGGCGGATAAGAAAAGTGGCAAATAGCTCGGCATCTGTCACACATTTTGAGGGCTCGACAATGAACAACAAGCTGACAATTCTTCTTTCGTTTATTTCGTGTCTTTCGTGGTCCCTCATTGCCTACTCTCAGCAGCAGGTTTCCGGGCCGCCGCTGGAGGGCACTGCACCGCTGACGGTGGAGGGGGACATTGCGGCGCAGATGGTGGCGGGGATCGATAAGTTTTTGCTGCGAGGGATTGAGTTGTCGGTGGGACGGCGGGAAAAATTTTGGAAGCGGGATTTTTCGTCGCCGGAGGCATACAACAAGTCCATTGAGCCGAACCGGGAGCGGCTGAAGAAGATTTTGGGAGTTATCGATGAACGGGTGGAGTTTGATGCGCCGGAGTTGGTGGCGACCGTGGGAAAATCGGCGCTGGTGGGGCGTGGAGAGAACTATGAAATCTTCGCGGTGCGATGGCCGGCAGTGCGGCAGGTGCATGGTGAGGGCTTGCTGCTGGTACCCAAGGGCGAAAAGGTTGCGGACATCATTGCGATACCCGATGCGGATCAAACGCCGGAGCAAATTTGTGGATTGGCCGAGGGGGTGCCGGCTGAGTCGCAGTTTGCACGACTGCTGGCGGAAAATGGATGTCGAGTCCTGGTGCCGACGCTCATCAGCCGGGAGATGAGCAAGCGAGCGCCGTCAGGAATGCCGGGGCGGGCGAATTTGACGAATCGGGAGTTTGTGTATCGGCCGGCGTTTGAGCTGGGGCGGCATGTGATTGGGTACGAATTGCAGAAGGTGTTGGCGGGGGTCGATTGGTTTGTGAAGGACGCGGGCGGCGCAAGCCCAAAGATCGGTGTCATCGGGTACGGCGAAGGAGGAATGCTTGCCCTTTACGCCAAGGCCCTCGATCGCCGAATCGTGGCTACTGTGGTTAGTGGCTATTTCGGTAGCAGGAAAGGCAGTTGGTCGGAGCCGATCGACCGTAATTTGTTCGGCCTGCTTGATGGCTTCGATTGTCGCGATGTAGCGAGCTTGGCGTCTCCTGGGACCTTGATAGTGGAGATGGCGGATGGCCCACAGATGCAGTTGCCGAGCGAAGGAGGAGCGCCCGCGGAACTCAAAACCCCTTGGCTCTCTGCTCTCTTTGAATTGCAAGAAGCAGAGAAAAACTTCGAGCCAACGGGGCTTCCCCGGAGTGGATTAGTTAGAAACCGACTATCGCTAAGTTTTCGAGGCGGAGGCGGGGCAGAATATAAGTATGGTAATGAGGACCGCGTGGCTGACTTGATCGAGTCGGCAACCGGGAATCGGCCTGATCGAGTTCGAATTTCTAGCAGGCTACCGGACGGGTTGGTGAAAGACCATCCGATAGCTGCTCGCCAGCAGCGGCAGATCGACGAAATCATCCGTGACACACAGTATTTGTTAGCCGAGAGTCCGTATGTGCGGCAGAGGTTCATGAAGAAGCTGAATGATACGAAGACGGTGGAGGAGTATGAGAAGGTTGCGGAGGAGTATCGGGACGTGTTTGCGAAGGAGGTGATTGGAAGGTTTGATAATCCGCTGGAGGAGCCGAAGCCGCGGAGTCGGAAGAGTTATGAGACGGAGAAGTGGGTGGGGTATGAGGTGATGCTGGATGTTTTTCCCGATGTGTTTGCGTATGGGATTTTGTGTTTGCCGAAGGATTTGAAGGTGGGAGAGAAGCAGCCGGTGGTGGTTTGTCAGCATGGACTCGAAGGGCGGCCGCAGGATTGTATTGGGGAGCAGCGGCAGGAGGTTTACTCGGCGTTTGCAGGGAAGTTGGCGGAGCGGGGGTTCATCACGTTCTCGCCGCAGAACATTTACATCGGCAAGGACAATTTTCGGACGTTGCAGCGGAAGGCGAATCCGCTGGGGAAGACGCTGTTCTCGATCATGGTGCCGCAGCACCAACAGATTTGTAACTGGCTGAAGTCGCTGCCGTACGTCGATGGCGAGCGGATCGGGTTTTACGGCTTGTCGTATGGCGGCAAGAGCGCGATGCGAATCCCGCCGCTGGTGAAGGATTATTGCCTGTCGATCTGCTCCGCCGATTTCAACGACTGGATCGATAAGAACGCTTCGACGCGGGCTCCTTATAGCTATGTGTGGACGGGCGAGTATGAGATTTTTGAGTGGGATTTGGGGAGCACGTTCAATTATGCCGAGATGGCCGCGCTGATCGCGCCGCGGCCGTTCATGGTCGAGCGGGGGCACTTCGACGGCGTGGGGATCGATGAGCGCGTGGCGAGCGAATATGCCAAGGTGCAGCGGATCTACAACGTGCAGCTAAAAATGCCGGGTCGCTGCCAAATCGAGTACTTTGTCGGTCCTCACAAGATCAACGGCGTGGGAACGTATGAATTCTTGCACAAGCATTTGCGGTGGCCGAAGCCTGAATAGGGCGACGGCTATTTCTTGAGCACGATATTGAACGTGTTTTGGCCCTTCTTGACGGTTGTGGTGACGCCGGAGGTATCGGCGTCCCAGTATTTGGCGGGAAGGGCGATGAATTTTAACGCGGGGCCAGTTGCAACGCCCTTGGAGCGGGCCATGGATTGCCCAATGAAATTGCCGCGCTCGGCTTCGGTGTTGATGCCGATTTTGATTTCGCCTAGAGGGACGCGCTCGACCTTGTAGCGACCGTCATCAATCACTCCGAGCGATTGGCCCTTGTCGCTCAGCACATTGATTTGGGCCATCTGCACCGTCTCGCCGTTGTAAGTGATGGTGCCTTCCAGCGTCGCGCCGGTTTCGGGCAGACGATATTCGTAGCGGGCGCAGCCGGCGAAGACGAGCAGGAACACGAGGGTCGGGAGGCGCATGGAGAAATTAGAGGTCAGAAGTCAGAGGTCAGAACATAGGCAGAGACGATTAATCGAGCGGGGGACCGTCGTCGTTGGACGCGGTGACTGCGGCGCTCCAGGGGGCGACGCCAACGTTGGTGTTGATATTGCGGACGCTGCCGTCGCACATTGCGGCTTGCACGGAACCCGATCCGTTGAAGGAGTAGATGTTGCTGACGTGCTGCTGATCGCGAACCAGGCGGCGTTGAGGCGGGTGAAACGATTCGGGACCGCCGCTATAGCTGCAATTATCGCGGCCCCATTGGCCATAGACGTCGTCGGCGGTTGTGGTGGGGTTGTTGCAGGTCGTGCCAAAGAATGGCAGCAGCGTTTCGGGCATGTCGGTGGCACACCAGACGTTCGCACCGTCCTGCTGCCCCTGGCTGCCGATTAGGCCCCAATCCTTGTACGAAAGCTTGCCGTCGCCAGTGACCATCTGTTTTTCAATCACGGCGAGCGTGTTGGAGGTGCCATCGGAGATTTGTGCAATGCGCGAACCAGCGCCGATGTTGCGCCAGGCGACGCGCCAAGTGGTCCAGCGGCCATAGGGATCGGGCCGGCCAAATGCCCGCACGTTTGCGGCGTAACTCATCAAGCTGTGCTTGAACGGAGTACCGTCGGGATGGGTCGTGTAGGGCCAGGACCAATCGATCTCTTTGTACGGGCCTTGATCGGCGGGAGCTTGGTAAGCTTTGGGCGTGTCCGTGCCGACGAGCTTGCGGGGATTGTCCGAACGCTGGGCCATGATCATGTAGGGATAGCCCGAAATTGATTTGTGTAGCTGCTGCTGCTCAATGTATGGGAGCAGGCAGTAAAAGAACGTCGTTTTGTCGGAGCCGGCGGTGGAAGCGCTGTCGGGCAGATACGGGCCGTTGTAATGCACCGCCTCGTCACCCGAGTTGCGTTCGTTCCACGAGGACCACTGGTTGATATCCAGCGGCGGAAACTCCTTCATTTGATCGTGCGCGCTGTGCATCGCGATGCCAATCTGTTTGAGATTGTTTGCGCTTTGTGTGCGCCTGGCCGCGTCGCGCGCTGACTGTACGGCTGGTAACAAGAGCGAAACGAGAACACCGATGATCGCAATGACCACCAGCAGTTCGACGAGCGTAAAGCCGCGCAATCGCCTGATTGAAAGCAGTGCCATACAAACACCCTGGGAGTGGAAGGGCAGGTGCAGCAACACACCTCAAATATTAACGTATTGTGAGAGAATAACGAAATTCTCTTAAAAATCAAGGTTTTTTTCTTCTGGGAAGTGGGACATCCGTTGGGAGCGTTTGCCTGCGCGATTCAGCAGAGTATTGGGCGAACTATGTTGCCGTGGACGTCGGTGAGGCGGTAGTGGCGGCCTTGGTATTTGAAGGTGAGGCGGGTGTGGTCGATGCCGAGGAGGTAGAGGATGGTGGCGTGGAGGTCGTGGACGTGGACGGGGTCGGCAGTGATGTTGTAGGAGAAGTCGTCGGTTTGGCCGTGGGTGAAACCGGGCTTGATGCCGGCGCCGGCGAGCCAGACGGTGAAGCAGCGGGGGTGATGGTCGCGGCCGTAGTCTTCGGCGGTTAATGGGCCTTGGCAATAGACCGTGCGGCCGAATTCGCCGCCCCAGACGACGAGGGTGTCGTCGAGGAGGCCGCGGTGCTTGAGGTCGCTAATTAACGCGGCGGTGGGTTGGTCGGTATCGCCACATTGGGCAACGATTTGCTTGGGCAATGACGTGTGCTGGTCCCAGCCGCGATGAAAGAGTTGGACGAAGCGGACGCCGCGTTCGGCCAAGCGGCGGGCGAGCAGGCAGTTGTAAGCGTAGCTGCCGCGGCGAGTGACTTCGGGGCCGTAGGAGGCGAGCGTTTTTTCGTCTTCGCCCGAGAAATCGATCAGTTCGGGCACGCTGGTTTGCATGCGGAAGGCGAGCTCGTACTGGGCGATGCGGGTGGCGATTTCGGGATCGTGGTAACGCTGCTCGTTGAGGCGGTTGAGGGCGGCGACGTCGTCGAGCATTTCGCGGCGGGTTGTTCCGTCGATGCCGTCGGGGTTGGAGAGGAAGAGCACGGGGTCGCCGGTGGAGCGGAATTTGACGCCTTGATATTTGGAGGGGAGAAAGCCGCTGCCCCAGAGGCGGTCGTAGAGGGGCTGATCGCCTTTGTTGCCGGAGCCTTGGCTGACGAGAACAACGAACGTGGGCAGATCCTGGTTTTCTGAGCCGAGGCCGTAGGAGAGCCAGGCACCGATGCTGGGACGGCCGGCGATTTGGGCTCCGGTTTGGCAGAAGGTGATGGCGGGGTCGTGGTTGATGGCCTCGGTGTGCATCGAGCGGATGAAACAGAGTTCGTCCGCAAGTTTGGCGGTGTGCGGCAGTAGTTCGCTAACCCAGGCACCACTATTGCCGTGTTGGGCGAACTTGAACTTACTGGGAGCGATGGGAAAGCTGGCTTGGCGCGAAGTCATGCCGGTGAGGCGCTGGCCTTGGCGGATGGAATCGGGCAGTTCCGTGGCGCGGAGGTTGGCTAGTTGCGGTTTGTGGTCAAAGAGGTCGAGCTGGGAGGGGGCACCGGATTGGAAGAGGAAGATGACGCGTTTGGCTTTGGGGGCATGGTGCGGAGTGAATGCGTCGGCGCTGGTGGCGTCGCGTGCCAGAAGTGACGCGAGTGCGGTGGCACCGAGGCCGGTGGCCATTTGGCCAAGAATGTCGCGGCGGGAGATTGTTGGCAAAGGTATGGTGTCAGTCATGGTCTTGGCTTGGCGTCGGATGCGGCACTTAAGTTGGCAGGATTTTTTTCAAACTATCAAGTGATGAGGGGTAGGGGCGTTGGTAGTTAAGGAGTTAGGTCGATTGGGTTGATAGGCCGCGCTATCAAGTTAAGTTTCGAGTTAAGGGGTAAGTAGCGTTTCATTTTTTGATCGCCGGTTTGGAACGGAGTGGTTGCCTAATAAGTAGATTGCAATTTGGGCGAAAAACCGGGCCAGATTTTGGGAAATAGTTGTAAGGCTAAGCCGGGGTTGGAGTTTTGACACAGAGACGCAGAGGGGGGAACCACGAAATACACGAAAGAAAGGGGAGAAATGGCCGCGGATGAACGCGGATGACACGGATTTTTTGGACAGAAGCAAGGAAAGGTAGCAAAGAGTGGGCGAAGGCAGTGAGAATCTGGCATCTCGCGCCAGAATTGCAATGTTTGTCGGATGCAGCAGGGGCGGCATTTTTTTATTGGGAGTTGATGGCTTCGTCGAGGTTAAGGAGGGTGGTGCAGAGGAGGGTGTAGGCGGCGAGTTCGTCGGTGGAGTGACGCTGGAGGCTGCGGTTTAGGTTGGCTGTCAAGAGTTCGAGTTCTGGTGGCGTGGGTGGGCGGTTGAGGATGTGGAGCGTGGCGCGGGTGATGCGGTCCCTTGGCGTGGTGGCTTCCTGAATAATGCGGTTGGCTAGGGCGCGGGAGGCATCGACGAAGGTCGGCTCGTTCAAGAGGGCGAGCGCTTGTAGCGGCGTGTTGGTGCGGGAGTCGCGAACGGTGCAGGCTTCGCGGGTGGGGGAATCGAAGGTGGAGAGTGTGGGCGGCGGGATCGTGCGC
>JANNTN010000751.1:0-17601 GCA_031394445.1 Anatilimnocola sp. | reverse complement strand
GGCTGGCGAGGGCAAATGGAAAGTCCCCCGCACTGCCTTGTAACGGATTGCCGAATCGGAGTTATCAAAACAGAATCACACCAATGACTCCCTCCCGCGGGTACCGCTCGGCAGTTTTCTGGTATACTGTCTCTTGTCTCGGAACTGCGCCGGCCCGGGCGCCCAAAAGTTTGTGTATCCTCAGCGCGTATGGCCGCTTCCTCGAAATCGGCAAGATCGACATTTACCAGAATCGGATGATCGGCCTGTCGCCGTTTCAGGACAACTTGTCGTATTTTGCGATTGATCTCGATCGCATGTTGCGACAAAAGCCGGAATATATTCGCAAATTGTTTTCCGAGGTGCTGGAACACTTTACGGCTGGTCATTATCAGCCGCTGGCGATCACGCAGTTTGCCGCAGCCGAGACGGCGGGCGCTTTCCGCTATATGGCGCAGCGGAAGAACATCGGTAAGGTCGTCGTTTCGCTTACGGATCGGCCGGTTCGCGATGGCAGCACCAGCGATCCTGGTGCCGCAGCCGCGAAGATACGAGCCAATGCCACGTATTTAATCACTGGCGGGCTCGGCGCGCTTGGTTTGCAACTTGCCAAATGGCTGGTTGAACAAGGCGCTCGGCAAATCGTGCTGCTCGCGCGGCGCGGGCCAAACGAAGCTGCCTCGTCGGCAATTGAAGCGCTTCGTGCCGCGGGAGCCCAAGTGGCCGTCATCCAGGGCGATGTAGCGGATCGTGATTCACTCGCCAAGGCGTTAGCGAGTATTCCGCGTGAGTTTCCGCCGCTGGTGGGTGTATTTCACGCGGCAGGTGTGCTCGACGACGGGATGCTGTTCGATATGGACATGGCCCGCTTCGATAAGCCGCTGGGGCCGAAGTTGAATGGAGCCTGGAACCTGCATGAGGCAACGGAAGATGCTCCGCTGGAGATGTTCGTGATGTTTTCGTCCGTAGCTTGCGTGCTGGGCTCGCCAGGGCAGGGCAACTATGCGGCGGCTAATGCCTTTCTCGATGGGCTGGCCGCGTATCGCCGTTCCATCAGCAAGCCGGCTCTGTCGATCAATTGGGGACCGTGGGCCGATGCGGGCATGGCAGCCGATCCGAGCAAGGGCGAGCTGCTGGCGGCGCGGGGAATGAATCTGTTGCCGGCTCAGCAAGCTTGGCAGGTTTTTGGCGAGTTGCTTAAAACCGATCCCGTGAATGCGGCGGTGATGTCGGTGCGGTGGGGGCAAATGCTGCGGCAGATTTCGGGTGGTGTGCCGCCGCTGTTGCGGCTAGTTGCCCCGCGGGACGGCGAGGCTGCTGCTGGCGGCAATTCCGAGGATGCGGTGTTGCGTCAGCGGCTGAGCACGTTGCCGCTGCCAGAACGCGAAGTTGAGTTGCGCGAATTCTTCAGCCAGCAACTCGCGAAGATCATGGGATTGGAAGCGTCGCAGATCGATTCGTCGCAGCCCTTAAACACGCTGGGCCTCGATTCGCTCATGGCCATCGAGCTGAAGAACAACATCGAGACACGGCTGAAGGTCGTGTTGCCGATGGCCCGCTTCATGGAAGGTCCGAGCGTCAACTCGCTGGCAGGTCATGTGGCCGCGGATATGGGCGAGCATCAAGAAGCGGTGACCGAGATCGCTGCGGCGGTCGAATCGCGTGAACGTCAACCGCTGTCGCTGGGACAAAAGGCGCTGTGGTTCTTGAATCGCTTGGCCCCGAACAGCGCGGCGTACAACATCTTCGATGCCGTTCGTGCATGCGGGCCGCTGAATTTGGAAAATCTGCGGAAATCGATTGCCGCGCTGGTCAACCGTCACGCGGTGTTTCGGACGACGTTTCACGACGTGAACGGTGAGCCCTACCAACAGATTCACGCTTCGCTGGAACTCAGCTTCCGTGTGGTGGAAGCGGCGGACCTCGCGCCCGAGGAAATGCAGCGGCAATTGGCCGGCGTGTGCTGTCACCCGTTCGATTTAGAACACGGGCCGCTGATCCGAATTGTCGTATTCCGCTTAGGACCGGAAGAGTTCTTGCTGTCGTTCGTCGTGCATCACATCGTGGCCGATTTTTGGACGATCGTTTCGTGCGTGCAGGAGTTTTCGCTACTTTACACGGCGTTACAGAATGGTCAGCAGGCCAACTTGCCGCCGCTACGCCTCTCGTATGCTGATTTCGTTCGCTGGCAAGACCAACTGCTGGCCAGTGAAGCAGGAGAGAAGCACTGGCAATATTGGCGCGAGCGGCTGGCGGGTGAGCTTCCCGTTTTGAACTTGCCGACGGATAGGCCGCGGCCGAATGTGCAGACCTACAACGGCGCGTTGGCGTTTCGACGGCTGTCGGCCGAGCAATCGGCGAAGTTGCGGAAATTGGGCGAGCAGTATGGCGTGACGATGAATGTGCTGCTGCTCGCGGCTTACCAGGCGTTGCTCAGCCGGTATTGTGGCCAGGACGAGGTACTCGTGGGCGTGCCCACGACGGGGCGGACGCGATCGGAATTCGCGTCGCTTGCCGGCTACTTCGTGAATCCCGTGGTGATTCGCGGTGATTTGGGGGCAAATCCCGGGTTTAGCGAGTTTGTGACGCAGATTCGCGACCGGATGCACGAAGCACTCGACCACCAGGACTATCCGTTTCCGCTGCTCGTCGAACGGATAGCGCCACATCGCGAGGCGGGGCGCACGCCGCTGTTTCAGACAATGTTTGCGATGCAGAAGGCTCAGTCGTTGCACGAGGAAGGGCTGACGGCGTTTCTGACCGGGCAAGCCGGGGCGCAATTGGACGTTGGCGGCGTTACCTACGAATCGGTCACGCTCGAACAGTGGACCGCTCAGTTCGATCTGACGATGATCGGGTCGGAAGCCAATGGTTGCCTCGCGCTCGCGCTGCAGTTCAATACAGATTTGTTCGAGCGGGCGACGGGCGAGCGGCTGCTGGCTGGTTTTGAAACGCTGCTCGATTCGATCGTTGCCGAACCAGCGACCCCCATCGGCGAGTTGAACTTGTTGCCTGCCGCGGAGCGTCAGCAGGTTGTCACTGACTGGAATGCTACGGACAAGGCGTGGGATTCGCAATTGCTCGTGCATCAGGCCATCGAGCGGCAAGCCGATGCGACGCCCACTGCGGTGGCCGTGTGCGGGTCGGGTGGATCGCTGACATACCGGGAACTTAACGAGCGGGCCAATCAATTGGCGCATCGACTGCGAGAATTGAAAGTGGGGCCGGGAACGTGCGTGGGCATTTGCCTGGCGCGGTGTCCCGATCTGCTCGTGGCGATTTTGGGCGTGCTCAAGGCGGGCGGCGCGTATGTGCCGCTCGATCCGGCTTATCCGCAAGGGCGGCTTTCGGACATTGTCCAAGGGGCGGGGCTGTCGGTCGTTGTTACGCATGACATCCATCGGTTGCGGCTGCCAGATTCGTGCCGGAATGTGTTGTTGCTCGATGATGAGCGTGATTTGCTGTCTGCCAAACCGGCAAGCAATCTGCCGGCGATCGCCAAACCAGGCGATTTGATTTACGTGATCTTCACCTCGGGCTCGACCGGCAAACCGAAGGGGGCGGGCGTCTATCACCGCGGCTTTGCGAACCTTGTGCAGTGGTGGAAGGCGGCCTGCAAGGTTCAGCCGGGGGATTGCTCGCTGGTGTTTACGTCGCACGGTTTCGATTTGATGCAGAAAAACCTGCTGGGCACACTCGCGGCCGGCGGGCGATTGCATTTGTATTCGGGAACGGTGTATGACCCGGCTCAAGTCGCTCAGGAAATACATGAGAGCAAAGCAAGTGTGCTGATTTGCACGCCGAGCGGCTTTTATCCGCTGCTCGGTGATGGTGACGCGGCGCGGTATGAGCAACTGTCCTCGCTGCGGTGCGTGCAGTTGGCCGGTGAGCCGATGGAGGTGAGCCAGATGGTGGATTGGCTGCAAAATCCACTGTGCCGGGCTGAATTGCAAAATGCGTATGGTCCGACGGAGTGTACGGACATTGTGGCGTGGGAGCGGCTGGTCGATCCGCTGTCGTATGTCGGCCGGCGAGTGCCGATTGGACGGCCGATTGAAAACTCTCGCGTCTATGTGCTCGATGCCCGGCTGACACCGGTGCCGGTGGGTGTGGCCGGTGAAATTTGCGTGGGCGGAGTTCCCGTCGGTGCGGGGTATGTCAACGATCCGCAATTGACGGCGGCAAAATTTGTGGCTGATCCGTTCAGTGGGACAGCAGGGGCGAGGTTGTATCGCACGGGGGATCTGGGACGGTTCTTGCCGGATGGGCGGATCGAGTATTTGGGACGTGCCGATCAGCAAGTGAAGATTCGCGGGTTTCGGATTGAGTTGGGGGAAATAGAAGCGGCGCTGCGCGAACATGCGGCAGTGCGGGATTGCGTGGTGGTGGCTCGCGGCGAGCAATCGAATCAACAGCTTGTGGCGTATGTCGTGCCGCAGTCGGCAGGCGATACGCTCGATGCCAAGGCGTTGGCCGATCAGGTTCGGTCGCGGCTGCCGGATTATATGGTCCCGACGGCGATTGTTTCGCTGGAGTCGTTGCCGCTGACGCCGCATGGCAAGCTCGATCGGAAGGCGTTACCGGCACCGGAAGGATCGTTCATGTCGCGGGGAGCGAAGGTGGCTCCGCGCACGGAACTGGAACGGGAACTGGTTGCGATCTGGGAGGAAATGTTGCGGGTGCGGCCGATTGGGGTGACGGATGGCTTTTTTGATTTGGGTGGGCATTCATTGCTGGCGGTGCAGTTGGCCAGTCGGATACAGCGGGAGCTGGGGAAGACGTTGCCGCTGGCGACGATTTTTGAGTACCACACGGTGGAGCGGTTGGCCCAGGCACTGGAGGCGAAAACTCCGGCTGCGACGACGAAGCTGCCACTGGTGGAGATTCAGCCGCGAGGTTCGAGGCCAAAACTGTTCTGTATTCATCCGACGGGCGGGCAGGTGCTGAGTTACTTCGGCCTAGCGGCGGAACTGGGTGAGGATCAGCCGGTGTTTGGCTTGCAGGCCCGCGGCTTGGGCGGCGATGGGCCGGTGCAAAGGACGATGGACGAGTTGGTGATGGAGTATTCGTCGGCGATTCGCCGGGCTAGTGGTTCAGAAACGATCTACTTGTGCGGCTGGTCGTTTGGCGGGTTGGTGGCATACGAGGTGGCGGGCAAATTGCGAGAGTTGGGCAGCGACGTGGCGGCGGTGATCATGCTCGATACGTCCGCGCCGGGGACGCATTCGTTCGATCCGAATGATGAGGTGGAGGTGGTGGCGGGCATGGTGGATTTTGTGTCGCGGTTGACGGGTGCGGCACTCGTGCTGACTCGCGAGGAGTTGCGAGGGCTGGATCAGACGGCGAGGTTGGAGTTGTTGCGTGTTCGAGGAATTGAAGCAGGGGCGTTGCCGCCGGAGTTCACGAGCGAGCAAGTAAAGGCGACATTCGAGGTAACGCAGGCGAATCTGCGGGTGCAGTTTGGGCATCAGGCAAAGTTGAATGGCGTGAGCGTGCATTTGGTGCGGGCGAAGGATGCGAAGGAGACGGCGAAGCTTGGTGATGATTTGGGTTGGAGTGAGTTGCTGGGTAAGCGGCTGACGACGCATGTTGCGGCGGGGGATCACGTTACGTTTTTGCAGGGTGAGAATGTGGTGAAAGTGGCGGAGGTTGTGAAGTTGATCGTGCGATAGTGGTATTTATTGACGGGTGGCGAGGTAGGCGACGAGGTCGCGGATTTCTTCGGGGGTGAGGCGGTCGAAGAGGCCTTCGGGCATCATGGAGATGGGGGATTTCTTGCGGGCTTCGACGTCGCTGAGGGGAAACGAGAGGGCTTCGTTGGCGGTTTGGACGGTGACGGTGGGGGGATTCTCTTCGGCGATGACGCCTTGGACGATGCGTCCGTCGGTGAGGCGGAAGACGGTGACTTCGTATTCGCGAGGAACGATGCCGCTGGGGTCGAGGACGTTGTCGAGGACGTAGTCGAGGTTGTGGCGCTGGCCACCGGTGAGGTCGGGGGCGATCTTGGCCCCTTCGCCGAAGAGCTTGTGGCAGGTGGCGCAGTTTTTGGTGAAGACAGCGCGACCGTGCGTGAGGTCGGCGAGCTTGAGATTGTCGGGAGTGAGTTGCGCTTTCAGTTGCTGGGCTTTGGCGTCTTTGTCAGCCGAGGCGCGGCGGATGGTGCCCCAGACTTTGGTGAGGCGGTCGTTCACGCGCTCGTCGGCGAGGGATTGGAGTTGGCGAATCGTCAGAGCCGACACGTCTTGGCGCGGCACGAGGCCTTGTTCGATGGCGTCGAGCAAGACGAGGGCGAAGATGGGCCGCGCGGTGAGGGTTTGGACGGCGTCTTGCTTTTCGGTGGTGGTAAGCGAGGCGTAGGCGTTGAGGAGCCGCGGGGGAATCTCGGGAGAGTTGTAGCGGGCGAGAGCGCGGATGGCGTCGGCACGGAGCGCGGGGTCTTGAACGAGCCGGAGTAGCGTGTGGACGAAGGTCGGCTCATTCTTCGTGGCGAGGAGTTCCAGGGCGCGGCGGCGCTGGGCGACATCGAACTGCGGCTGATGAAGCAGATCATCTTCGAGCAGAGAAATGAGCATCCGGTCGCCGTAGATGACGCCGAGTTCATTGGCGTTGTCGCGGACATCGGCGCTTTCGCTGACGGAAAGCCTCAGATAAGTGTTACGCCAGGAGGCGGGAGCGGCGACAGTGCGCCGGCCGCGGTAGGCTTCCTGAAGGCCGTGGAGAATGTCGAGGCGGACAGGATCGGGGGAAGTGGCGAGGGTTTTGAGGAGTTCGTCGAGAATCCAGGCGGTAGAGGGGGGAGGCACGGTAGCGGTTGAACTTTTGCCAGTGGAGGCCGATTTGTCCTCGCTTGCGCGTCGGGTTAGTGTAGGTTCGGCAGGAGCCTCACCCTCCCGAACGGCGACGAGGCGGCGGGCGATGTATTGGCGGACGATTGGGATTTGGATTTTGGGAATCAGCTCGATGGACTTGCGGACGTTGCGCGGGACAAGGGGTTCGACGGCGTACCAGTACATCAGCGGGAGGTATTGGTCGCTGGCGTCTTCGGTGTGAGAGAGTAGGGCTTCCGCGATGGGCCAGCGGTCGTCGAGGGGGATGCGCTGGAGGGCGGAAGCGAGGTGCATGCGGACCAGCGGAGATTCGTCAACCTTTGCCCGCTCCAGCAATGCTGGAAGCAACGCTTGCGCTTTTGTTTCAGCCGCTAGTGTGACCGCCAACGCACGATGGGAGGGATACGATGTCTTTAGATAGGCGGGAATATTGCCCTCGTCCAAACCGCTACCAGTCACGTGGGCAGTGAGCAGATATCGCAGTCCATTTCTTTCAGCAAACGTTTTGGATGGGCTGTCCGAAACCGCCCTTGGTGGAAAGAAGTCTTTCTTGTCGAACTTTCCGGCAGCCGCGCGCTCCTGAAGAATGCGCCGCGAATGTCGCGCAACCCACTCGTTAGTGTGTTCTTGCAATCTTATGAGTTGAACATTCGATAACTCGGCAAGATTTTTGGGTGCAATCCCTCGAAGGGCGTTGCCCCTATCACCAGTTGGAACGCCACGGAGGGCGTTGCCTACAGCGCTGGGGGTTGCTGGAGTGGGAGGCGTACCGTCCTCGCTGGCGCGTCGGGTTAGTGTGGGCGCGGCGGGAGCCTCGCCCTCCCGTGTGTACACGATTTTGAAGATGCGGCCGGTGGTTCGGTCGCATTGCTCTTCTTTGGCGTCGTGGCATTCGCCGATGTCGGACCAGTCGGAGATATAGACGCCGCCGTCGGGGCCGTATTTGCAGTGGAGGCCGCGGAACCAGGGGTCGCCGGAGAAGGCGGTGTCGGGGGCATGGTGGGCGATGTAGCTGCTGCCGTGAGGCTGGAGCGTGTCGCGGTTGAGGCGTTGGCCGTGGATGTTGAGTGTGAAGACGTTGTTGCGATATTCGGCGGGCCAGTTGTCGCCGAGGTAGATCATGCAGCCGGCGTGGGCGTGGCCGCCGCCGAAATCGTGGTGCTTCTCGCCGCCGCGGGCGCTCGTCCAGTGGCCGCCGGCCCAGTGCTGGTGGTCGGCGCAGCTTTCCATGAGGCCATAAACGTAGGGGTTCGGGTCTTGGCCGAACATGCGGGTGTAGTGAGCGCCCTGGATGACGTGGAAGAGGTGCTTGATGACGCAATTGGTGATGAATAGCTCGCCGCGCTCGTCCCAATCGAGGCCCCAGGGGTTGGTGCTGCCGTTGGCATAGACCTCGAACTGGTGGCGGACGGGGTGATACCGCCAGACGCCGCAGTGGACGACTTGCCGCTTCTCTTTCGGCGTGCCGGGCTTACCGACGAGCGAGGGGGCGGTGATGCCGTGACAGCCGTAGAGCCAACCGTCGGGCCCCCAGGCGAGATTGCCAACCATGTTGTGCTTGGCGTCGAGGCTGAAGCCGTCGATGAGCACCTTCGCGGGGCCGTCGGGTTTGTCGTCGCCGTTGGCGTCGGGGATGAAGATGAAGTTGGGGGCGGAGGTGAGCCAGACGCCGCCGAAGCCGATTTCGATGCCGGTGAGGTTGCTGCCGTTTTCGAGGAAGACGGTGCGTTTGTCGTGCTTGCCGTCGTTGTCGGTGTCTTCGAGGATCGTGACGCGGTCGTTGCCCGTGCCGTCGGCTTTCCAGTTGGGATACGAGAAGTTCTCGATGACCCAGACGCGGCCCCGATCGTCGAAGTTGAACGCAATCGGCTGGGTAATGGCCGGTTCGCCGGCGAAGAGGGTCGCTTTGAAGCCGGGAGGGAGCTTCCAGGAAGCGGCGGCGGCTTCGGGAGGCAGGGCGGGGCCGTCGGGCGTGGCCGGTGCTTGGGCGAACGCTGCGAGTGGGAGGCAGAGGAGGATGGAGAGGATGGTTCGACGCATAAGAGGAGCTAGATGTTTTGGTAGGCCGTGGTTCGTTGCTGCCATGAATATCGCTGGGGCGGAAGGGGAGTGCAACTTGGAGAAAGGATGAAGGAGGAGGGATGAAGGATGAAAGTTTAGGGTTGAGGGTGTGGGTGGGGGGAGTTTTTTGAAGCCTAAAGTTGCTCGTAAGTTGTTGGTGGGCATGGCTTTGGTCGAGTGTAGGTGTGCGCTAATGTTTAGGGTTTGGTGAAAGTTAAAGGTTTTGTTTAGGGGCACTTGTCATTTGCCATTGGCCATTGGTTAGTTGTTGGGCAGGTAGGGCGAGCCCAATAGGTAGATTGCAATTTGGGGGAAAAAGCGGGCGAAAATTTGGAAGATTTTTTTGCGGAGCACCGCGGGGCGTTGAGAAGGAATGTGGGCTGGGGGTGCGGGCTTCATTACGAAGGCGCGTTGGAAGACGAAGCGAATGGGAAGAATTTTCGTTTCGGCTGGCACTGGCGGGACGCCAGTGGCACACGTCGGCATGCCGTGGTGGTGAGGCGGTGCTGGTGCTGGCGTGGTAGTGGAGGCAGTGAATCATTTTGGAAAATATGTTCGCAGAGTGTGAGCTAGCCCGTTGTTAATTCGTACTTACGTCTTAGAGTGAAATCGAGTCGCGGCTGATCAAGAGAGCCGCGGGCGAATCGCTTGAGGGCGCGTCACGTATGCGTGACGGCTTTGGGCTCATCACGCGGAGCGTGATGGCTACATGCCGCGCAGGGAATTGAAAGCCGCGGCTTATTCGCAAGCAAAGAAGCTTGAAGTTGGCGCGCGCTGCTGCGGTTTGCCGCGTTGAACTTCTTCTGCATCTCGTAGCGCGGCCTGGCGGCCGAGCAATGACGCTTCTGCGTCGCGTTTTTAATGGCCGGAATACCGGCTAAACGGCCGGCGGCGTGTTGCTGCGCGGCTGATCGTGAGGTTTGAGTCACTCTCAAAACCCTCACCCCGACCCTCTCCCAGAGGGAGAGGGAGAGGAAGAGGGATGCACCCTCACACCAACCCTCTCTGACAGGAGAGGGAGCTATGACGCGGCGGTCCCCATCACCGCTGCATTTATTTCCACAGGAGTTTGAAAGCATGCGCAAGGATCGAAAAACCCGAAATTCCGCTCGCCAAACGACCAATCGCAAGAATTTTTTGCGGGTGGAGCGGCTGGAGGCGCGGTTGGCGCTGACGACGGCACCCATCGCGCTCAATGACTACTATCACAGCGAGGTGAATGATTCGCTCGAGATTCCGGCAGTGGGAATTTTGGCGAACGACACCAGCTCGTCGGGCGGGGCACTTTCCGCGGGGTTGTTCAGCGGACCGGCTAACGGAACGCTGGAATTGAACGAAGACGGCTCGTTTATCTACACGCCCGAGGCAGATTTTGAAGGGCTCGACAGCTTTCTGTATTTCGCGAATGACGGCGCGAGCGACAGCATGCTGGCGGCGGTGACGATCGAGGTTGGCCCGGAGAACGAGACGCCCGTAGCGACGAACGACATGTTCACCGTGGGTGAAGACGCGGTTCTGACCGTGGATGCGGCAGGCGGCCTCTTGGCGAACGATAGCGACGCCGATGGCGATGCAATCACGCCGACGATCACGCTGGAGCCGTTGCACGGCAGCGTGGTGCTGAACGCGGACGGGTCATTTAGCTATACGCCGGACGCCGATTTCAACGGACTGGATGGTTTTAGCTATCTGGTGAGCGACGGAATCGATTCGAGCGAAGTCGCTTCGGCCACGATCGTTGTGACACCGGCGAACGATGAACCGGTGGGAATCAACGACGAGTACACGACGGCGGAGGATACTCCGCTTGCGATTGCCGCGCCGGGTGTGCTGGTGAACGACACTGATGTCGATGGCGATGCACTCGCTGCGATTTTGGTGAACCCGCCGCAACACGGCCAATTGACGCTGGGGGCGGATGGCGGAGTGATTTATACGCCGGATGCCGACTTTAACGGTGTGGATGGGTTTAGCTATCGGGCCAATGATGGCTCAGCCGACAGCGATGCGACGGCGGTGACGATTCACGTGACGCCGGTGGCCGACGCGCCGGTGGGGATGGCTGATGCGTACACCACCGATGAGGATGTGGCGCTGACGATTGATGCGACGTTGGGCGTGTTGGCCAACGACAGCGACGGGGACGGCGATGTGCTGACCGTGAGCCTGGTGACGGGACCGGTCAGTGGAGCGTTGACGTTGAACGGGGATGGCAGCTTCAGCTATACGCCGAATGCTGACTTCAACGGCAGCGATTCGTTTGTCTATCAGGCGAGCGACGGAACACTGACGAGCGAACCGATCACGGTGAGCCTTACGGTCAATCCGGTGAATGACGCGCCAAGCGGTGTCGCTGATGAGTACGCAGGGGATGAGGACACGGCACTGGTGGTCGATGCCGCCAACGGCTTGCTTGCCAATGATAGCGATGCGGATGGCGATCCAATGACCGTGAGCCTGGTGAGCGGGCCGGCGAGCGGGGCGCTCGCGCTGAATCCGGACGGCAGCTTTAGCTATACGCCGAACGCCGATTTCTTCGGGAACGATTCGTTTGTGTATGAGGCGAGCGACGGGACGCTGACGAGCGACCCCGTGACGGTGACGATCACGGTCGCGCCCGTTAACGACGGGCCGGTATCGGTGGGCGACGAATACTCGACGGGCGAGGACACGCTGCTTACCTTTGACGCGGCGAATGGCGTGCTGGCCAACGACAGCGATGGGGACGGCGATACGTTGACAGTCAGCCTGTTGAGCGGGACGGCCAACGGTGAATTGACGTTGAATGCCGACGGCAGCTTCAGCTATTCGCCGAACGACAACGTCAACGACAGCGATTCATTCGTGTATCAGGCGAGCGATGGAACGCTGACGAGTGAAGCGACGACGGTGACGATTGACGTTTGCCCGGCGAACGACTCGCCAACGACAGCGGCGGACGCCTATTCGTTGGATGAGGATACGGTGCTGACGGTCGATACGCTGACGGGTGTGCTGGCGAACGACAGCGATATTGACGGCGATTCGCTGACGGCGAGCGTGGTGAGCGGGCCGGCGAACGGCGAATTGACGCTGAATGGCGACGGCAGCTTCAACTATACGCCGAATGCCAACTTCAGCGGGACAGACTCGTTCGTGTATGAAGCGAGCGATGGCGGCTTGGAGAGCCAGGCGACCGTGACGCTGACGATCAACCCGATCGCGGAAGCGCCGATTGCGGCGATCGACAATTACAGCACGGGGGAGGATGTGCCGCTGGTGGTTGGCGTGGGCATGGGCGTGCTGGCCAACGACCTGAATGCGGAAGGTGGGGAGATGACGGCGGAGGTTGTCACGGGGCCGGCTCACGGCACGTTGTCGCTTAACTCCGACGGCAGCTTCTCGTTTACACCGGAAGCGAATTATCACGGCAGCGATTCGTTCACCTATAAGGCGGTGAGCAACGGCCAGGAAGTGATTGCAGCGGCGAATATTGTGATCGAGCCGCTGAACGACGCGCCGGTGGTGGTGAACGACGAGGTGACGATTGTCGGAGCGGGCGAGGAATGGCCGGACGGCAATGTGCTGGCGAATGATAGCGATATCGACGGCGATGCGCTGACTCCTGTTTTGGTCGTGGGACCGGCTAATGGATCGTTGACGCTGAATTCCGACGGCAGCTTCGATTACACGCCGACAGAAGGGTTTACCGGCGACGACACGTTCCAGTATCAGATGTTTGACGGCAAGGCGAACAGCAATGTTGCCACGGTGACGTTGCATGTCGAAGCGGCAGCGCCAGAAGAGACGCCGCCGACCGAGGAGATTCCGCCAACTGGGGAAACTCCGACGGAGGAAGCACCGCCAACCGAGGAAACTCCGACCGAGGAGGAGCCGACCTGCGAAGAGACGCCTGCTACGGAAGAAGCACCGCCGGAGGAAATTCCGCCGACCGAAGAGGCTCCACCGGAAGAGAATCCGCCGGTGGAAAATCTCCGTCCGACGGCTGCGAATGATGTGTTCACGACGCCGGCAGGGGCTGCACTCACTGTGCCGGCCGCGGGCGGATTGCTGGCGAATGACGCCGATCCCGAAGGAGCGCCGATGAGCACAACGATGTTCGGCCAGCCGCTCCATGGCACGGTGACGGTGGCGGCGGATGGCTCGTTCGTCTATACGCCGGCCGAGGGCTTTACGGGGATGGATGCGTTCATGTATCGCACGAGCGACGGCACGAACTGGAGCGCGATGGCGGCGGTGACGGTGTATGTCACGCCCGCGGAAGGTCCGGCCGAGGCACCGACGCCGGAACCGGAGCCGGCCCCGCCGGAAGAAGAAGGCCCTAATGACGGTGATCCTCAGCCGGGAGAGTCGGAAGAGGATTGTCACGTGAGTGAGGGAGTGTTGAATTTGCTGGCCCGCGCGCGGGGAAGCCGGTTCGTGCATGTGCGAGCGGTGGATATGATTTTTGAAAGAGCGGGGTGGGGCAAGTAGGAGGGAGTAGAGAGTAGTCAGTAGTGAGTAGAGAGTTGTTTGTTGAGAAGCCCGCGGTGAGATTTGTTCTTGCCGCGGGTTTCTTTTTTGCGCGGTGTTAGATCAAAAGAAGTGGATGGGAAAAGTGTTCTGTGGCTACGCTGGCATGCTGGCGATGGCGCGCTGGCGCGAAAGATGTGAGAAAAATTCAAAGCGAGACGAGAAGTTGATGGTAAGGAAGTGATTTGAATGCGGCGGTAGCGAGCTTTGTTCGTGCGAGAAAATGTGATTGGGCTTTTCGGTTGAGGCGCGGCTGCCTAGAGTCCGACGACTGAATTTGTCCCGCTCATTCGACAGTCATTCGGCTGCACTAGTCATTCGGCTGCACTGCGAGCAAAGGGACGCGCCGCACGAAGCGGCGAGTGAATCGCAATTCTCGTGCAAGGGACTGCACATGCTGAGCTGGCTATTCGCGGCAGTTTTTTCCGCTGGCGCTGGCTGGCGCGCGCGGAAAAAAAAGAGCTTCTCGCCGCGGCGGATGCTGCGCGTGGAGCCGCTGGAAGCGCGCAACTTGATGGCGGCCAGCATTGTGCCGCAGCTTTCCAGCCGGCCGGGCGCGGCGGCGACGCTCTATTTGGATTTTGACGGGCATGTGGAGAAGCAGTGGGGCAATCGGACCAATGTGGTGACGCCGGCGTATGACACGGACGGTAATGCGGCGAGCTTTAACGCGGAAGAAACGGCGGCGATTCGGGAGATTTGGAAGCGCGTGGCGGAAGATTATGCGCCATTCAACCTGAACGTGACGACGACACCGCCGGCGGTGATTGCCGATCGCGTGGCGGCACGCGTGGCGATTGGCGGCGGCTATTCCGAGTGGTACGGCAGCCCGGCGGGCGGCGTGGCGTATGCCGGCGGATTTGCGGGCACGGGATCGAACGTGGCGTACGTATTTTCGAACACGCTGGGGGGCGGCAATCCGAAATATGTGGCGGAAGCCGTGAGCCATGAGGCGGGGCATCTGTTTGGGGTGGAGCATCAGGCGAAATGGAACGGGAGAACGCTGGCGGCCGAATACAACCCGGGCACAACGGCCTGGGCACCGATCATGGGGATTGGCTATTACGCCGAGCGGACGACGTGGTGGAACGGCGCGACGACGGATGGGCCGGCCGCTTACGAGGACGCGCTGGCAGTGATCTCTTCGAGCAAGAACGGCTTCGGTTATGCGGCTGACGACTATGGCGGATCGATCTCGACAGCGGCGGCGCTGCCGGTGGCGTCGTCGAACATTAACTTGAAGGGAACGATCGGCAGGAACGACGATTGGGACATGTTCAAATTTTCGACAGCCGGGGGCGCGGCGCGGTTTACGCTGGACGTGATCGCGGATGGGGCGAATTTGGATGGCGTGCTGGAGCTGAAGAATGCGGCGGGGCAGACGATCATTATGGCCAATCCGCCCGGGGTGCTAGGAGCGACGCTAACGAAGACGCTGGCGGCGGGGACGTATTATTTGGTGGTGCATTCGAGTGGCGGGTACGGAAATTTGGGGCAATACGCCGTGCGCGGCAGCGTGACGGGTTCGACGCCGGTTGTTTCTAACCCGCAGCCGCCAGCAACGACGCCGACACCGGAGCCGACTACACCGCCGAGCAGTGGTTCGACGAGTACTGGCGCAAAGATCGTTGACGATGGCAGCGCGTCCTATTTGGCGGCGGGGGCTTGGAAAATGCTGGCCGGAACGGGTTATTCGGCGGATGCGCGGACGGCGGCGGCGAGAAGCGGAGGGACATCGACGTGGACCTTCACGGGACTTAAGCCGGGGCAATATCGCGTGGCGGCGACGTGGAGCGGATCGCAACTGAACGCGAAGGATGCGCCGTTCACGATTTCGAGCGGAGGAAAAACGCTGGCGACGGCGCGGGTGAACCAG
This sequence comes from Anatilimnocola sp., assembly GCA_031394445.1. Classification (GTDB taxonomy): domain Bacteria; phylum Planctomycetota; class Planctomycetia; order Pirellulales; family Pirellulaceae; genus CAYLLN01. Next base: position 2,346 of record JANNTN010000751.1, on the reverse strand, counting down.
CAGCGGGCCGCGGGCACGTTCACCAGTGGCGGCGTGGGGTGGCAGAACCTGGGGACCGTGAGCATCAGCGGGAACACGCTGACGGTGCGGCTGGCGAGTAGTGCGAATGGGCGAGTGTTGGCGGATGCGATTCGGTTGGAGAGGATTTAGAGCATATTCTGGCTGGTCGGACTGGTAGGGGAATTCGTGAGAATTCCCGGCTTTGGCAGACCGAATTCTCACGAATTCGGCTACGACTTTCGGTTCCCGAATAGGCACTTACCGGCGGCGTTTGGGTTGGGTGGCGAGGTCGTAGGCGAGGAGGGAGTAGAGATCGTCGGTGGGAAGTTCCGTGGTGGGTGACATGAAATAGTTGTCGAAGTGGGCTGGCTCGATGTAAGAAGCGGCTTCACCGTCGCGGTTGGGGTTGGCGTTGATGAAGTTGATGATCTTGATGACGTCGTCGGCGGCGACCTCTTTATCGCCGGTGACATCGACGAAGTCTTTGTCAGTCGGACGAGTGGCTGGGAGTTTTCCGGAGCCGGTGGCGTTGATGTAGTTGATGACGGCGAGGACATCGCTGGCAGCGATCGACTCGTCGTAATCGGTGTCGTGAAATTCCTGGGCATTTTGCCAGGGATTGGTGCTGATGACGGTTTGCGTGTCGGCGGCGACGGGGATGGTTTCAATGTGGCCGACGTTGTCGGTAGCGACGGCGTAGAAGCGGTAGGTGCTGAGCGGAATAGCGCCCGTGAAGACGGCTGATTTGGCCGATGTGGCAGTTTGGAAGGGCGTGTAGGCGGCGTTGTCCTTCGAGACGTACACGTCGTAGGTGGTGATGCCGGAGCCGGGAGCATCAGCACCGCTCCACTTGACCTTGAAATCCGTATTCTGATTGGGCGTCAGAGGGGTAATGCTACTGGAAGGCAAATTGCTATCGAACGTGTTGAGCCGCGTGGGTGTTTCGAGCGGCGCGTTCGTGTCGAAGACGATCGAGGCCTGGTTCTCGACGTCGGCTCCGGTTGTCAAGCTGGCCTTGGGGAAGATGGTGTACGTCACAAAGCCTTCGCCGCGGTGGGTGGCATCGTTGACGGGCAGGAAGCCGGCAAAGGCATCTTCCGGGAACTGGCCGGTGGCCGGGTCGCGCGATAGAAAATCGACGACGAACTGGCCGGTGACGAGGTTCAGATTTGCGTCGATATGAACGCGCAGCGGGCTGCCGTCTTGATTCGTGGTGTCGATGTCGGTGCTGAAGGAGCGCAAACCGGGGGGAACAGGGACCACGACGGAACCGAAGCCCATTGTGCCGAGCTGGAACGTGCTCCAATCCAGGTTGGCATCGAGCTGGTTGGTGATGATGACTTCCTGAGCCGGGGCGGTGGCTCCGTGAGCGGCGTTGTTCTCGAAGAGGATCGTGTAGGGGAGCGGATCGACGAGAGGAACCCAGCCCCGGGGCCCGAATCCGGCCGGGGCGAGCAGATCGTTGGGGTCGATCGATTGGACGAGCGTGGAACTGGCCCCCTTTTCGGTATCCGTGGTGATTGCTTCGTCGATTCCGCCCGTTTCGGGGTCGTTGATGGCCGTGTCCCCTTCTTCGGTCGTGGGGGCGTCCAACGCGGGGTCTTGATTGCGGACGCCGTCGTCGCACATCTTTTTGAGCTTGGCGTTGTACCAATTGAACGAATGCGCATGCGCCTCGACCCAGGTTTTGTCGTGTTGGGGGAAGTAGGTTTCCTGGGTGACGGTGCTCGGGTCGCGGCCATAGACATAGTGGCTCCCCATCATGCCAAAACTCTTGCTGGTGAAAATTCCGACCGTGCGCTGGGCAGAGGAGGGGATGAGGCCGTCCTTCTTTCCGCCAAACAACTCCCCCGCGGGATCGAAACCGACGATCGTGCCGACTTGGCCGTTGAGAATGCGTCCGGTGTAGCCCGACATGTGCGCGCCGAGGCTGTGGCCATACATAACGACATTTCCGGGATCGGTTGAATCCCGAATGTCGCGGGCGACGTCTTGCGCGACGAGCTCGGTGTTGTTGGCTCGATTGCGGTAATAGTTGCCCCCCGCAATGATAGCCCCGCCTAAGCCACCGAGTAATCCACCGAGGACTCCGCCAGCCAGCGCGCCCAGCGGTCCGCCGACGGAGCCGGCGTAGCCGCCGCCAGCCGCTCCCGCGCCACCGTAGGCCGCAATCCCAACCTTGAGATGCGTCTTTAAATTATCCTCCGTGCCAGAATTCCAATTCACGACCTTGATGGTGTCGTCGGGATAGACGCAGGCGAGATTATCGGACAGTTGGCGAACCCAATCCGAGGGGAGATAGTCATTTTGCGAGGCGATGAACCCGGCGCTAACGTAGCGAACCTT
>JANNTN010000744.1:0-1630 GCA_031394445.1 Anatilimnocola sp. | reverse complement strand
CCCCATCCCCGGCCAGCGTTGGTCGTGGTCTATGAGGCCAGCAAAGAGATTCGCAGCGCGATTGTCTTTGGGACGATCGTTGTGATCCTCGTCTTTTTGCCCCTGTTTGCCCTGTCTGGCGTGGAAGGGCGGCTCTTCACGCCGCTGGGCGTCGCCTACATCGTCTCGATCCTGGCTTCGCTGTTGGTTTCGCTCACCGTGACGCCCGTGCTGAGCTACTACTTGCTGCCACAGTCCCAAGCGACGCACCGCGAAGGGGACGGCCCGCTGTTGCGCGTCCTCAAGTGGGGTGCGAGCTATCTGATCCGGTTCAGCATTGCAGTTCCCGGCTGGCTGCTGATTGTCACCTGGTTGATGGTGGCGTTTGCAGCCTGGGAACTGGCGAATCTGGGCCGCAACTTTCTCCCGCAATTTGATGAAGGGAGCATCCTTGTCAACGTCACGCTCCCGCCAGGGTCGTCGCTCGACGCTTCCAACCAGGTGTCCCGCCTGATCGACGAGAAGTTCCGTCAACGGCAGCGATCCACGGAAAGACCCGATGGGGAAATCCTGTACTTCGTCCGCCGCACGGGCCGGGCAGAAATGGACGAGCACGCCGCGCCCGTTAATGCAGGCGAGTACATCCTCAGTATGAACCCCAAAATGCATCAAGGCCGCGAGGAAATCATTCAGCAGCTTTTGAGAGAGCTGCGCGAAGAAGTGCCGGGGGTCGATATCGAGGTCGAGCAGCCGTTGGCCCACTTGATTAGCCACATGGTGTCGGGCGTCTATGCTCAGATCGCCATTAAAGTAGTGGGCGATGACTTGGACACGCTCCTAGCAAAGGCCGAGAACGTAAAAGCGGCAATCAGGGATGTGCCCGGCGTGACGCCCCCGGTCATTGAGCCGGTCCAACAGACAGCAGAGTTGCACATTCGCTTGCGCCCGGACGATCTGGCCCGTTACGGGCTGACGCGAGCCTACGTCGGCCAGATCATGCAGACCGCCTTGCAAGGCGAAGTCACTTCGCAGGTGCTGGAGGGGCAGCGCCGTTTCGATCTGCTCATCCGATTAGAGCAGGCTTATCGCACGGACTACGCCAACTTGGGGCGGCTGCGAATCGACCTTCCCGAAAATCGCGGCCAGGTTGAACTCGGCAAACTGGCGGACATCGAAGAGGGCGTCGGGCCGAACGCCATCAACCGCGAAAACGCTCGACGGCGGATCGTCATTCGCTGCAATACCGAAAATCGAGATCTGGCCAGCGCCGTGGCCGAAATTCAGAAGCGCGTCAAAGAACGCGTGGAAATGCCGCCCGGCTATTTCGTCGAATACGCCGGCCAGTTTGAGAGCCAGCAACGGGCAACGACGTTGATCCTCATCTTGGCGGCAGTGTCCGTGATCGGGATGTTCGTCGTGCTGATGGTCTTATATCCGTCGATTCGGATCGTCTTGCAAATTCTCAATGCCCTGCCAACCGCCTTCATTGGCGGCGTACTCGCTCTGGTGCTGACGGGACAAACACTAACCGTCGCCAGTCTGGTCGGTTTCATTTCGCTCGGCGGCATTGCCGTCCGCAATGGAATTCTGCTCGTGACGCACTATTTCCATTTGATGAAAGAAGAAAACGAGCCGTTCAGCGAGCAAATGG
>JANNTN010000069.1:0-3187 GCA_031394445.1 Anatilimnocola sp. | reverse complement strand
CACGACTTTTTCCTGCAGGAGCCGGGCCTGAATGAAGCGATCGATCGGATGTTCCACGCCGGTTACCTGGGGCGGAGTGTGCCGCTGCGGCGGCTCAAACGACCAGTGGCGTTCGTATTTGGCTCCCTGTTCGATCCATTTCTTCAAGATGGCGCGCTGTGCCGCGCTCAGCGGCCGCTTCTGTGCCGCGGGCGGCGGCATCACTTCGTCTGGATCGATGCTGTTGATGCGCTGCCAAAGCCGCGATTTTGCGAGATCCCCCGGCACGATTCCCCGCGACCCTTCGCGATCCGCAGTTGCTCCCTCGAAAGTGTCGAGGCGTAAGTCGGCCTCCCGATGTTTGGGATCAAAGCCGTGGCAGGCGAAGCAATTCTCGGACAGTATCGGGCGCACGTCGCGATTGAAGTCGATCGTTGTCGCCTGCGGGGATTCCGCGGCGTGAGACGAAGTCTGTACCAGTAGCAGCACGCACAGCAGCGTCCAAATGATTCGTTGAATCATGGCTCTTTCAGGCGGTGATTGGAGAGTAGGAGACGTCTTATAAGAGAGCAGGCCGGAGAAAGCATTGGACCGGCGTCGGGAATGAGGCGGGATTCACTTCGCGATACGAAGGGAACTGCTATTACGGTAGCTCTCGACGCCACAACTCGCAACCAGAAATATCAACAGGTTAGCCACCGCCGTGCTACGATTGGCGTTCGCAAACTGGGCGATGTTACGTCGAGATTAAGATGCATTTCCCCTGCCGCACAACGCTTCGCCCACGTCGAGGTTCTATCCAGCTATGATGAGTCCTACCATGCGAATCACCGTCCTTCTTGGGACAATTCTGTTGGCACCGCTGGTTGTTCAAGCCCATCAGCTACGCGCCGGCGTCGCCAAGGTGGACATCACGGAGCGCGCGGGTCCGGTGAATGATCCGTTGTATGCGAAGGCCTTGGTACTGAAGGACGAAACCACAACGGTCGTGTTGATCACGATTGACGCGGTGGCGATTGGTGAGATTGGGAGGATCGGAAATAGCTTTCTGGCGAACGTTCGTGCGCAGTTGCAGACAGAGTTGGGCATTCCGCCGGCGAGCGTGGTGATCAATGCGAGTCATTGTCATGGTGTCGTGCGAGCGGATACCGAACGGCTGACGGTGCAGGCCGTGAAAACGGCTTGGCAGGGAATGGTTCCGGTAAAGGTCGGCGCGGGAACCGGTCATGAGTCCCGCATTAGTGAGAATCGCCGTCTCAAGCTGAAGGACGGCAGCGAAGTGGACATGCGCCGCGCCTACGCGATGCCACGCGACGAGGATGTCGCCGCCGCTGGCCCCATTGATCCGCAAATCGGACTGTTGCGGCTCGATCGCGAGGACGACAAACCGCTCGCAGTGCTCTACAACTTTGCCTGCCACCCCATTATGAATCCTCCCAGCACCGGCAACTCGGCCGATTTCCCCGGCTTTGCTTCCAGGGTCATCGAAGAATCGCTGGGAGACGGCGCAGTAGCACTATTCGTGCAGGGTTGTGGCGGCGACATTAACCCCGTGCGTTACAAGAATGTCCAGCAACCGCCCAGCGCCGAACCGCTGGGAAACTTGCTCGGTCTCAGTGTCCTGCGGGCCTGGAAGTCCGTCGATACGAAGGCCAGCGGCGGACTGAAGATCGTCAACGAAGTCATCGCGCTGCCGCGTGGCGCCGATTTGGAGCGACGCATTGCCGCGATCCAAGCCGAACAGGCGAAGCTCCTGCAATCGCTCAAGCCAACCGACATCAACTTCAAGACGTTCCTGCCGCTGTTCGTACAGCACAAGATTTCGCCCGACTTTCCTGCGTTCTATTCCCAGGGTTATCTCCACGACAAAGCACTCGGCAAGGATGACCTGACCAAGCTCGACGCTGCGAACCGCAAAAGCCTCGATGCTTACCTGGAGAACATTCAAGTGATGGAACGACTCACGCGGCTAAACGTAAATTTGGCACTGCTCAAGAAGCACCTCGCAGATAATCAGTCCGCCGCAAAACGCATGCTCGATGCCGAGATCGTCGGAGTGCGCATCGGCGATTTTACGCTAGTCACTTTTCCCGGTGAGCTGACCGTCGAGATCGGGCTCGGTATCAAGCAGCGAGCAGCAGCGCCCTTCGCTTTCGTGGCTGGCTATTGCAATGGCTACATTTACTACCTGCCCAGCGAAACGCAGCGCGGCAATTCCGGCTACGCCCAAGAAGACTGCGATTGTCTCGTGGCTCCTGAATGGCAAAGGCTATTCGAGACGAAGGCGCTGGAAATCCTGAACGAAACTCTGAAGTGATCGAACGCACGTGAACTTGAGGTTTATTCCCGTTCGAATCGTCGCGTGTATGGCGTAAGGGAGGTTTTATGTCGAGTGGCATTCGGTTCTGCATGCCGACGTTGTTAATTCTCGTTTCACAGGCATTGACACAGGCCCAGGAATTGACTCCTGTTCGCGTTGCAAATCCCGTCAATGGGCACATTCATCCGTCCCTTTGCCGTGCGCAGAGCGGCACTCTCGTAGTCACCTATGGCCACGTGAACCATCGCGACCTGAGAATCACGCGGTCGCTCGATGGAGGCCAGACCTGGTCGCCTGCCAATTCATTTACGCACACAATCAAGAAAACGTATTACCCGGGCCCCTTGACGACGCTGGCTGACGGCCGCCTGGTGCATGCTTGGAATCGCTGGAGCGGTGAGACGAACGAGTCGGAGCCGCGCTCCGTTGTCTATTCAGTATCCTCCGACGACGGAGTTACGTGGAGCGAGCCGCACAGCTTGCCGCGCGATCTGCAAGTACGCAGCGTCCTCCGCCATCCCTTGGTTGAGCTAGCGCCAAATCGTTGGTTAATCGCGCTCGATGATCGAACCATGGTTTTCGATCCCATCTCTGAAAAGGGAGATTCCTTCGGCGATGACCGCCTGCACGGCTTGGTCCCCATCGTGCGGACACCGCCAGGAACATTCATCAGCGGCGCTGGCCTGCGTTCCACCGACGAAGAACGTACGTGGCAACAAATCAACAAATTTACCAACCTGAAGGAGCAAGGTTGGCGGCATGAAATGGTTTGTTGAACTAAGCCGCTACGCGACAGAATTGCAAGCGTAGAGAGATGGCCCGGTCTCATGGTTGGCCGGGCTTTTTTATTGCGCAGAGGAAGTCAGCGGCAACTTGCGAGGGCAAAGT
>JANNTN010000682.1:0-2818 GCA_031394445.1 Anatilimnocola sp. | reverse complement strand
GCACCGGCCGCCTTGCCCTCATTGCGGAAGAAACCACAACGTCTTCATCTACTCCAAGGAAGTGGAACAGGATCCCATCGACCCAACGAGAGTCGTAAAAACCACAATCGTCTTTACTTGCCAATGCGGCTGCGTGTTCTCTCGGAAGTTTGAACCCGGCGACGACGGCTTTACGGAAATCAGTCGAGTGTGACCGGTGAAGGATTAGCCAATATCGCGCGCTGCAAAGTGAGCGGCATCGCGCAGTTTCCCGTTTCGGGGCGGCTTGTCGAGTAGAATACGCTGCATGAATTCCAACGTCGGCTAACATCGTTTTCGCTCTTCGTGCGAAGCAGGTAATTGAATCAATCATGGCAAAGAAGAAGCCGACGAAAAAACCTGTGAAGTCAGGTGAATTAAAAGCCAGTCCAATCCAGCACGCCGTCTTAATGCCCGAACTGCTGGAACAGATCGTATCCACCTACGAAACGGTTGGGCCGTACCTTGGCACGACGTTGGAGCAGTTCGAGATTGGCTTCATTCGGGACACGAATCCGGAGCGAGAAGTCGCTAAATGGAGCAATGTGGCAGCAGCCTGGGATAGCTACCACGAAAAGCACCTTGGCGGGTTAATTCGACCAGAGGCAGAAGAGCAGAAGATCGTAGGTGCCCTGGTGGCAATCTCCTCGGGCATCACGGATCCGCTCCTCCTTGGACTGCATCCCGAAGTTGGTCGCAAGTTGATCGCCTGCTACGCGGGCAATTCGCAATGATGTTGGCGAGTTGGTCACGAGCGTTGTCCGTTCACGATACGGTCGTCAGATGGGTATGCCGGAATACGTTTGAGTTGATAGGAAAAAACAGCGATCCGGGCTGTGCGAGACGGTGCCCGAAAACAAGCCAGCGGCGGAAAGCTTGGCCGCTCCCGTCGCCGGCATTGATGTCAGTTCCCGCGTCGGTCGCCTTGCGGTTAAGGCTTCTCCGACAGCGGGGTGGCGTTTTAGATTGTCACTATGCGGCCAACCGGAAGCGGACCTGTAGCGCGTGTGAGCTGGTGACCGTGAGCCTAAACTAAGCTTGGCCGGTTTAAAGCGCGAACCGTCCGTGGCCGGAGTACGCGCGGTATGGGCACGGCGAGGTAAAAAGCGGCGTTACAACGCCGGACTCGCGGAGAAACCACTGCTCAGTTCACCCAAGCCGGGACGGGCATGGGCTGAAATGGCGAGAACTCGTGAAGAAAACGCCAGAATGTCGTGACAGACAGCACCGCGCCTTTCAGGGCCACTCCATTCTTCAAGCTGCGAAGAATGCCAAATTCTTATTATGACTTGCCCTGACGTACATTTCGCTCCACTCATTCATCCTAGGGCTGCGACTTGAGCGCGAAATCGGCCGCCGACGTGCCGCCAGCGGGCACTTCAAACGTCAGCTCGCTGCCCGTGCTGTATTTGGCGGGGACAAAAACCTTGGGCGGAGGCCGCTTGGCAAAATCGACATTGGCCGGCGGGGCCTCGCTGCGCGCCGTGATCGCCACTCGGTGCTGACCGACAAACGCGCCGGGCCGCTCGCCATGAACCAGCAGCAAGGTGTACTTGCCGTCGGCGTCGGTAACTGCATACGAACCGCCGCCGGGATGCATTTCGCCCGGTTTGGCAATGGGCTGAAAACTGACGTGGACGGCAGCCAGCGGCTTGCCATCCAGCGTCACACGGCCCGCAACAGGGACGACCGACGACGCCGAGCAGCCGGCAAAAAAGAATATGACGAGTATCGTCAGCCACATGAAGAATGAACGGTGCATTTCAAAGCCCGCATGGCGAAATCGCAATTCGACCGGGCTCATTCGGGCTTCTTTCGTCGTTTGAACTTCGACATTCGTCACTCTCGCGGGTCCGAGTTATTCCTGGACCGTCTCGCCATTACCAATCGTGGCTAGGTACGTGAAGACGCGCATGTCGATATTGGTCATGACCGGGCGCACGGAACCGTCACCATAGGCAAAGTGCAGCAGGTTGGGGTGAAAGCTCCCCCAGCCGTATTTGCATTGGGCAATGTCGCTGGCGATGCGTCCACAGGCGTCATAGTCGGGCAACAGCGTGGCGCTTTGGTTGTACGCCCCAGAGAGAGCATACAGATTGAATGAATTGGCCCAAAACGTGCCGCGGACCTGGCGCGTGCGAGTGCTCCGCTCGCCGACGAACAGCGTGTTGCTTGTGCCGTCCGTAATCGTGGCGACGCGCTCGGGCTTGGTGGGCCCACCCACCCAGTCGTTGTGGAACATGCCGCGGAGGCCCGGACCCTGCGCCATGTTGACGACAACCTCAGACGGAAAACCGGCCCACTGGTCAAAGCCGGTGGCGCTCACGCCGCTCATGCCGCGGTAGCTGCCAATCATGTACTGGGCGCTGCCATTGGGACTGGCGCTCTCCGGCGTGAGAATCTGCTTGGGCTTGATCTCCGAGGGGCAACTATACGTATCGATAAATGTTTCGCGCACCGCCTTGTTGTTGGCATGCACGTTGGTGACCGTATCGTCGTAGCGCGAAAAGAGATTCTGCTGCTCAATGAACGGCAGAATGTTTATGGCCCAGTTCGAGTAATAAGTGTCCGGCGGCGAGGTCAACTTGCTCCCGCTGGGAAAATTGCCGTTCACGTCGTGAAAGTTCTGCGCCCCCAGACCGATTTGCTTGAGATTGTTGGTGCACCGCATCCTGCGCGCCGCTTCGCGGGCCGATTGCACCGCCGGCAACAGCAACGCCACCAGCACGCCAATGATCGCAATCACGACCAGAAGCTCAACCAGCGTAAACGCCGGTCTTGATTGCAGAGCCTTTCCTCG
>JANNTN010000649.1:0-1816 GCA_031394445.1 Anatilimnocola sp. | reverse complement strand
GTCGGGATCCACCTTAATCGTGTTCACGCTCGCGCCGGCCGCCAGATTCTCCAGGCTCCAGCAGAGATGGGCCAGGTCGATGCGGTACATGGTGGCGCACATGCACACCACCGGTGAGAGGAAATAAATCTCCTGCTCGGGATGCTCCTGCTTCAGCCGATTGACCAGATGCAGCTCCGTGCCAATCGCCCATTTTGTTCCCGCCGGCGCGGCCTCCACCGTTTGAATGATCTTGCTCGTCGAGCCAGACACATCGGCCAGGTCATTCACCTCTTGCGGGCATTCCGGATGCACCAGAATCTTGATCCCGGGATACCGCTCGCGAAATAACTGCACATGGGCAGCCTGGAACATCTGATGCACCGAGCAGTGCCCCTTCCACAAAATCACCCGGCTATTCTGTATCGCCGCCTCGCTGTTCCCGCCTAGCTCACTCTCATACGGATCGAACACCGGCATCTGCTCGTTCGTGATCCCCATCTTCAGCGCCGTGTTGCGCCCCAAATGCTGATCGGGAAAGAAAAACACCCGCTTCGTCCGCTGGAACGACCATTCCAGCACCGCCCGCGCGTTGCTCGACGTGCAAACTATCCCGCCGTGCCGCCCGCAAAATTCCTTCAGGCTCGCCGCCGAGTTGATATACGTCACCGGCGTCACGTCGTTCGTATCGATCACCTCGCCCAAATCCTGCCACGCACTCTCCACTTGATCGCTCGCCGCCATATCGGCCATCGAGCAACCTGCGGCCATATCGGGCAGAATCACCCGCACCCGCTCGCCGTTCCGCTCCGCCAGCTTCTCCGGACGGTTCGCCAGAATATCCGCCGTCTCCGCCATGAAATGCACGCCGCAAAACACGATCGCGCGGCAGTCTTTGCTCCCCGCCGCCATTTGGCTGAGCTGATAGCTATCCCCCCGCAGGTCGCTATGCGCGATCACCTCATCCTGCTGATAGTGATGCCCCAAAATCATCAGCCGTGGGCCCAACTCCTTCCGCACCGCCTCAATCCGCGCCGACAACTCCTCATTGCTCAGCGACTTATACGGCTTCAACTCGTGCAGCGGCCCGGGAAGTGGTTCAAGAAGAGTTAGCATGATTATTCAAGCTCGAATCGGTTGACCTACCTCAATTATACGCCCCCGCCCAATTCCAGCGACTGCCTACAAACCGCTAAACTCGGTACTCAGTACTTTGTACCTAGTACGCGCTTTCCGTCCCCAGTACAGCCTGAACTGAACCAGTCAAATCCGTGTCATCCGCGTTGATCCGCGGCCAAATACTTCTTCAGGAACAAAACCATGGTCAAAACCGCCAGCACGATGAAAAAAATCGGCACTCCTGCCCCCGATTTCAGCCTCATCAACGTCGATGGCCGCCTCGTCGGCCTCCACGATTTCGACGACCAGCCGGCATTGCTTGTCATGTTCATCTGCAACCACTGCCCCTTCGTCAAGCATGTCGCCGACGGCCTCACGCAACTGGCGATGGACTATCTGCCCAAGGGCGTTGCTATCGTCGGCATCAACAGCAACGACGCCGCCACCCACCCGCACGATTCTCCCGAGCAAATGATCCACGAGGCCGAAAATCGCGGCTATCCCTTCCCGTATCTTTACGACGAGGGGCAAGACGTCGCCCAGGCCTACGGCGCCGCTTGCACGCCCGATTTCTTCCTCTATGACAGATTAGAGAAGGACAAATCGCGAAAACTCGTCTATCGCGGCCAACTCGACGCCAGCCGCCCCGGCAACAACATCCCCGTCACCGGCACCGACCTCCGCGCCGCCCTCGACGCCCTCATTGCCGGCCGCGCAC